>NZ_KV813357.1:0-51722 GCF_001813645.1 Pseudomonas sp. HMSC063H08 | reverse complement strand
TGATCAGGGCGAACACCGAGATCGACAGGCCGAGGGTGGCGTTCGGGTCGGTGGTGGCCACCGCGCGGAAGAACAGGTGCTCGTCGCCGGTGATCTTCGCGGCCAGCATCGGCAGGTAGTCCACCGGTACCAGGTCGATCAGGTTGAGCAGGAAGATCCAGACGAACACGGTCAGGGCCAGGGGCGCGATCAACGGGTTGCGCCCGTGGAAGGTGTCCTTGACGCTGGTGTCGACGAACTCGACCATCACCTCGACGAAGTTCTGCAGTCCACCCGGCTGGCCGCTGGTGGCCTTCTTGGCTGCCAGGCGGAAGATGAACAGGAACACCACGCCGAGCAGTACCGACCAGCCCAGGGTGTCTACGTGGAATGCCCAGAAGCCCATTTCCTTGGCTTGCTCGGCGGTGTGGGCGAACCCCCAATCACCATTAGGCAGACGCCCGAAGGTCAGGTTCTGCAAGTGGTGCTGGATGTAACCCGAAGCGGTTTCTGCTGCCATGTTTGCCTCAATCGCTCTAAGGTCTTGTAAATGTTTTTCCCATCAGCAGGGGTGCGCACCAGCTGACCATCAGGGTCAGCAGATAGACACCGAACAGAGCCGGCGCCATCAGTGGCTTCACGCCTGCGAACGCCAGTGCGAAGAGCACCGCCGTCAGAATCAGTTTCCCGGCTTCGCCCGCATAGAAAGAGCGAACGATTTCCCGGGCAGCCCGCGCTCCGCTGAAACGGAACGCCTTGTAGGCGAAATAACAATTCGGCAACCAGGCGATCATCCCTCCCAGCAGTCCGGAATATCCGGCTACCGGTCCCCAAGAAATCCACAGGGAGATCGCAGCAACAAGCACTACTACCAGTTGGACGAGCAGCAATCTGAATGCCGGCAGGCGACTTGGCATGCGGGACTCCATCGCGCTCTCAGTCTTCTGGTGTCGGCACTGCCAAATCAACGACTTGGCATAAAAAGTGCCCACAAAATAGCGCGCAGAGTATAGGGGGGGAGTCCCCCCTGTTCAACTGGCTGGTAGTGATTTCCGACTACCCGCTACAACCCAAAGTGTGTCAACGGATGTGGGCGAGAACGCCCTGCAGTTCATCCAGGGAGCTGTAGCGGATGACCAGCTGTCCCTTGCCCTTCTGACCATGCCGGATCTGCACCGAAGCGCCCAGGCGCTCGGCCAGGCGCTGTTCCAGGCGGGCGATGTCCGGGTCGCTCTTGACCGGTCCCGCAGGCTTGCCCGGGGCATGCGTCCACTGCCGAACCAGGGCTTCGGTCTGACGTACGGTCAGCCCATGTGCGACAACATGTCGCGCCCCTTCCACCTGCCGTTCTGCCGGCAGACCGAGGAGCGCACGGGCATGGCCCATCTCCAGGTCGCCATGGGAAAGCAGGGTCTTGATCTCTTCCGGCAGGCCGATCAGGCGCAGCAGGTTGGTAATGGTCGCGCGCGACTTGCCGACCGCTTCCGCGACCTGCTGCTGGGTCAGCTGGAACTCCTGCTGCAAGCGCTGCAGGGCAGCGGCTTCCTCGATCGGGTTGAGGTCCTCGCGCTGGATGTTCTCGATCAGCGCCATGGCGATGGCCGCTTCGTCCGGCACGTCGCGCACCAGCGCCGGGATCTTTTCCAGTCCGGCCTGCTGGCTGGCCCGCCAGCGCCGCTCGCCGGCGATGATCTCGTAGCGGCCATTGGCGATCGGCCGCACCACGATGGGCTGCATCACGCCCTGGGCCTTGATCGACTGCGCCAGTTCCTCCAGCGCCTGAGGGTCCATGTCGCGACGCGGCTGGTACTTGCCGCGCTGCATCAGGTCGAGGGGGATCTGCTGCAACTCGCGGCGGTCGGCCTGTACGGCTTCTTCCTGCAGTTTGGCGGGACTCGAGCCGCCCAGCAGGGCATCGAGCCCGCGTCCCAGTCCACGTTTCTTGGCTGCCATGCGGGTTCCTTATGCGGTTGCGGCGCGGCCTTTGGCGCGCTGGCGGCGGACCAGCTCGCCGGCCAGCGCCAGGTAGGCGATGGCGCCGCGGGATTGCTTGTCGTAAACCAGCGCCGGCATGCCGAAGCTGGGGGCTTCGGCGAGGCGCACGTTACGCGGGATGACGGTGCTGTAGAGGGTGTCGCCGAAATGCTCCTGCAACTGCGCGGAGACATCGTTGGTCAGGCTGATGCGCGGATCGTACATGGTCCGCAACAGCCCCTCGATCTTCAGCGTCGGGTTGAGCAACTGGCCGATGCGCTGGATGCTGTTCATCAGGTCGGTCAGCCCCTCCAGCGCGTAGTACTCGCACTGCATGGGGATGATCACGCCGTCGGCGGCGGTCAGCGCGTTGACGGTGAGCATCGACAGCGACGGCGGGCAGTCGATGAGGATGTAGTCGTAGTTCTCGCGGATCGGCGCCAGCGCGTTGCGCAGGCGATTTTCCTTCATGTCCATTTCCAGCAGCACCACTTCCGCGGCGGTCAGGTCGCGGTTGGCCGGCAACAACTGGTAGCCGCCGTGTTCGGAGAACTGCATGGCCTCGGCGAGGTTGCACTCGCCGGTGAGCACGTCGTAGATGGAGTGCTCCAGGTTGTGCTTGTCGATGCCGCTGCCGGTGGTGGCGTTGCCCTGGGGATCCAGGTCCAGCAGGAGGACGCGGCGCTTGGTCGCCACGAGGGAGGCCGCAAGGTTGATACAGGTCGTGGTCTTGCCGACACCGCCTTTCTGGTTGGCGATCGCGAATACCTTAGCCATGGTTATCCCTGTTCCCCCTCATGCTGTGCGCCGCAGTATCAGCAGATGCCGCTGACCTTGGCAACCGGGTACCGCCAGCGCGTGCTCGGCTTCGACCCGGAAATCCTCCGGGAGTGCCGCCAGCTCTTCGTTCGGATGCACGCCCTTCATCGCCAGCCAGCGGGTTTCCTGGCCACCGAGGTGGCGGGTCCAGTTGGCGAAGTCCTCCAGGCTGCTGAAAGCGCGGGAAACGATGCCATCGAAGGGGCTCTCGGGACGGAAGGCTTCCACCCGGCTGTGCACGACTTCGAGGTTGGCCAGCTTCAGCTCGAGCTTCACCTGGGTCAGGAAGCGGGTCTTCTTGCCGTTGCTGTCGAGCAGGGTCAGGCGCTTTTCCGGGAACAGGATGGCCAGCGGCACGCCGGGCATGCCGCCGCCGCTGCCGACATCCAGCCAGTTATCCCCAGCCTCGGCGTAAGGCACGATGCTCAGGCTGTCGAGCAGGTGGCGCGAAACCATCTCGTCCGGGTCGCGTACGGCGGTCAGGTTGTAGGCCTTGTTCCATTTGATCAGCAGGGCCAAGTAGGCCAGCAGCTGGCGTTGCTTGTCGGCGTCGAGGGCGACGCCTAGCTCGTCAGCACCGCGCGCGAGTTCGTCGGCGTGGTGTTGGGTTACCGCAGACATCAAGCGCTCTGCTCCAGTTGGCGGCCAGAGGCACGCTTCTTCAGGTGGATCAACAACAGCGAAATCGCAGCCGGCGTGACGCCGGGGATTCGCGAAGCCTGTCCGAGGGTTTCCGGACGGGCCTGGTTCAGCTTGTTCTGGATTTCCTTCGACAGGCCGGAAATCCCCAGGTAATCGATATCCACAGGCAGGCGGGTATCTTCGCTGGCGCGCAGCCGGGCGATTTCCTCCTGCTGGCGGTCGATGTAGCCGGCGTACTTGGTGCGAATCTCCACCTGCTCGGCCACCTGGGGGTTATCCACAGCGTCGCCGGTGATCTCCACCAGGCCGGCGTAATCGATCTCGGGGCGGCTCAGCAGGTTGAGCAGGTTGTATTCATGGGTCAGCGGCGTACCGAAGCGCTCGGCGATGGCGTCGCCCTGCGGGGTATTCGGCCGCACCCAGGTGCTCTTCAGCCGCTGTTCCTCGCGTTCGATACCTTCGCGCTTGGCTTCGAAGGCAGCCCAGCGCCGATCGTCGACAAGGCCCAGCTCGCGTCCCTTCTCGGTGAGACGCAGGTCGGCGTTGTCCTCGCGGAGGATCAGGCGGTATTCCGCCCGCGAGGTGAACATGCGGTACGGCTCCTGGGTGCCGAGCGTGATCAGGTCGTCCACCAGCACGCCGATGTAGGCCTCGTCGCGGCGCGGGCACCAGCTGTCCTTGCCTTGCGAACGCAACGCAGCATTGGCGCCGGCCAGCAGGCCCTGGGCGCCAGCTTCCTCGTAGCCGGTGGTGCCGTTGATCTGGCCGGCGAAGAACAGGCCGCCGATGACCTTGGTCTCCAGGCTGTACCTGAGATCGCGGGGATCGAAGAAGTCGTACTCGATCGCATAGCCCGGCCGCACGATGTGGGCGTTTTCCATGCCACGGATGGAACGCACGATCTGCAGTTGCACGTCGAACGGCAGGGACGTGGAAATGCCGTTGGGATACAGCTCGTGGGTCGTCAGGCCTTCCGGCTCGAGGAAGACCTGGTGGCTTTCCTTGTCGGCGAAGCGATGGATCTTGTCTTCGATCGACGGGCAGTAGCGCGGGCCGATGCCTTCGATCACACCGGAATACATCGGCGAACGATCGAGGTTGGCGGCGATGATCTCGTGGGTCCGTGCGTTGGTATGGGTGATCCAGCAACTGACCTGCTCGGGATGCTGTTCCTTCGAACCGAGGAAGGACATCACCGGGATCGGCGTGTCGCCCGGCTGCTCGGTCATCACCGAGAAGTCCACGCTGCGCCCGTCGATCCGCGGCGGCGTACCGGTCTTCAGCCGGCCGACCCGCAGCGGCAATTCACGCAGACGACGCGCCAGTGCGATGGACGGCGGGTCGCCGGCGCGTCCGCCTGAGTAGTTCTCCAGGCCGATGTGGATAAGTCCGCCGAGGAAGGTGCCGGTAGTCAGGACCACGTTGTCGGCATGGAAGCGCAGTCCCATCTGGGTCACTACGCCGCGGACCTGATCCTGCTCGACGATCAGGTCGTCGCAGGCCTGCTGGAATATCCACAGGTTCGGCTGGTTTTCCAGTGTATGGCGGATAGCGGCCTTATAGAGCACGCGATCGGCTTGTGCACGAGTGGCGCGCACTGCCGGCCCCTTGCGGCTGTTAAGGATGCGGAACTGGATACCGCCCTTGTCGGTGGCTTCGGCCATGGCGCCGCCAAGGGCGTCGATTTCCTTGACCAGATGGCTCTTGCCGATGCCGCCGATGGCGGGGTTGCAGCTCATCTGCCCCAGGGTTTCCACATTGTGGGTCAACAGCAGGGTTTTCACACCCATGCGCGCAGCCGCGAGTGCGGCTTCGGTGCCTGCATGGCCACCGCCGATCACGATTACGTCAAAACGGGTAGGGAAATCCACCACGCACCTCGGCCTGTTCAGAAGCAGGAATTCAGGAAAGCCGGACAGTATAAGGATTTAGCGAACCTGAATGAAGACTCCTGGACAAAAAATAGCCAATCCAGATCGAGGGAGCAAAACGGCTCGGCGGGCTTACAAAAAATAAAAGGAAAGGAATGTTTATATCTTTTTAGAACTTGTGTTTATTACTTAGCAGCGGCTTTTCTGTTGATAAGTACTTCGAGCCCAGTAAAGACATAGCCTGTAGCGAATGATAAGGCTGTCCCAAACCCTATCTGGGCCCTGTTGATAAGCGTTTTTTAGCTGTGGATGGAATGGCTCGTTATCAACATGTGGAGTTATGCACAGAGCTTCGGCGGGTTTATCTACCCTCCTGTCCCTGGGGTTTTCCACAGGTTTCAGGCGAGCGTATCCGGGCCGCGGCAGGACCGCAGCCAGGTAGGGAGAAGGAGGTGGAAAGGCGTGGGAAAGGCTCAGTCGTTGCCGCTTTCCAGCGTATCGATGGATGACGACAGGCGCTCGAAGCGGCGCTTGGCGGAGACCTGGAAATCCCGCTCGGAGCCCTCGTTAGCGGGTTTGCGCAGCAGTAGCCGAGCACTGAGCCCGCTAGTGCGGTCGTAACTGCCGAACCAGTCGATCATCTGTCCGACATGGCATTCGCCGCCGAGCCATACCGCCAGGTTGGCTACGATCTCCATGTTGTAGTGTCCGAGTGCTCGCCCTGGGACGCCTTGGGAGCCGAAGGCGAGGGCCGCGCCTGGCCGGTATCGACGGAGTCCAGGGTCTGCAACAGCTCTTTTCGCAGAATCTCTTCCAGGCTTGTGGGTAAATCGCTTACCGGGTTGTCTTGCGTGCACGGAACGTCCCGGCGCGTGGCGATAGCGCCAGGCGAGACAACGGGATAGATACGCCGTTCGAGAGGGAGATTGACCACAGCGCAGCGCCTTCGCGGACTCCGGATCGGAGCGCGGTGCCTGTGCATAAACCTCTCCCAGGTGGATATCCATCCCATGCAGACCGACATCGGCGCAGATGGTTTTCTCGGGGACGAAGCGGCGCGCCGGCAATCCATGCCTGCGTGGTTGAGTGCCGGCGGCAAGGGGCACAGTGAAAGGAAAGTACGCAGAACCGGAGCGAACCTTGCCCTGGTTATCCACAACTCGGCGTGGGCCGAGCCCCATTACTTGCCGATGCAGAAACTCGAGAAGATGCGACCCAGCAGGTCATCGGGGGTGAATGCGCCGGTGATTTCACCCAGGTGCTGCTGGGCCTGGCGCAGATCCTCGGCCAGCAGCTCGCCTGCGCCATTGTGGATAAGTTGGCTGTGGCCATGCTCCAGCGCCTGGCCAGCCTGGCGCAGCGCCTCCAGGTGGCGCCGGCGGGCGCTGAAACCGCTTTCCGCGGTCTGTTCGAAGCCCATGCAGGCCTTCAGGTGTTCGCGCAGCAGCTCCAGGCCGGCGCCGGTGCGCGCCGAGAGGGTGATGGTGACGTGGCCGTCCGCGCTTTCCTCGAGGCCAATGGACTCTGTGGACAAATCCGCCTTGTTGCGGATCAGGGTGACCTTGCCCGGTTCCGGTCGCTGGTCGAGAAACTCCGGCCATAGGGAAAACGGGTCCGCTGCTTCCGGGGCGGTGGCGTCCACCACCAGCAGCACGCGATCGGCTTCGCCGATGGCTTTCAGCGCACGTTCCACGCCGATCTTTTCCACATGGTCCTCGGTATCCCGCAGGCCTGCGGTGTCCACCACATGCAGGGGCATGCCATCGATGTGGATATGTTCGCGCAGTACATCGCGGGTGGTGCCGGCTATGTCCGTGACGATGGCCGCCTCGCGACCGGCCAGGGCATTCAGCAGGCTGGACTTGCCGGCATTCGGTCGTCCGGCGATGACCACGGTCATGCCGTCGCGCAGCAGGGCGCCTTGGGAAGCTTCGCGCTGCACTGTGGATAATTCTGTGCGTACTTTTTCCAGAAGCCCCAGTACATGGCCATCGGCGAGGAAGTCGATTTCTTCCTCGGGGAAGTCTATGGCGGCTTCGACATAGATGCGCAGGGAAATCAGTTGCTCGGTCAATGCATGTACCCGGCGCGAGAATTCGCCCTGCAGGGAACGCAATGCATTGCGCGCGGCCTGCTCCGAGCTGGCCTCGATCAGATCGGCGATGGCTTCGGCCTGGGCCAGGTCGAGCTTGTCGTTTAGGAACGCGCGCTCGCTGAACTCGCCCGGTCGCGCCTGGCGGGCGCCCAGTTCCAGACAACGCTGCACCAGCAGGTCGAGTACCACGGGGCCGCCGTGCCCCTGCAGTTCGAGTACGTCTTCGCCGGTGAACGAGTTCGGGCCGGGGAAATACAGTGACAGGCCTTCGTCGATCACCTGCCCACCGGCATCGAGGAACGGTCCGTAATGCGCATGCCGGGCTTTCAGCTGGCGTCCGCTCACGGCCACGGCGATCTGTCCGGCGAGGGGGCCGGAGACGCGAACGATTCCCACGCCGCCGCGGCCCTGGGCAGTAGCTATCGCGACGATGGTTTCGGTGGCGGCTTGCATGTGGATATCTCCGGATAGCAAGACGCCCCTCGAGGGGGCGTCTTGTTGTGGACAGTTTTCGCGATAGACGTCAGGCGGTCTTCGCGGCTGCCTCGATCTTGCGGGTAATGTACCACTGCTGAGCGATCGACAGGCAGTTGTTGACCACCCAGTACAGCACCAGACCGGCTGGGAACCAGAGGAAGAAGAAGGTGAAGATGATCGGCATCAGCTTCATCACCTTGGCCTGCATCGGGTCCGGCGGGGTCGGGTTGAGCATCTGCTGGATCAGCATGGTGCCGCCCATGACGATCGGCAGGATGAAGAACGGATCCTTCACCGACAGGTCGGTGATCCAGCCGAGCCACGGCGCCTGGCGCATTTCCACGCTTTCCAGGAGTACCCAGTAGAGGGAGAGGAAGACCGGCATCTGGACCAGGATCGGCAGGCAGCCGCCTAGCGGATTGATCTTCTCCTTCTTGTACAGCTCCATCATCGCCTGGGACATCTTCTGCCGATCGTCGCCGTGCTGTTCCTTGATCGCCTGCATCTTCGGCGACACCGCGCGCATGCGCGCCATCGAACGGTAGCTGGCGGCGGACAACGGGAAGAAGGCCAGCTTGATCAGGACGGTCAGGGCGATGATCGACCAGCCCCAGTTGCCGATCAGGCTGTGGATATGTTGCAGCAGCCAGAAGATCGGCTGGGCGATGAACCAGAGGAAACCGTAGTCGACGGTCAGTTCCAGGCCCGGGGAGAGTTCCTTCAGGTGCTTCTGGAGTTTCGGGCCGGCATACAGGGTCAGGTCGGTTTCCACCTTGCTACCCGCCGGAACGCTCAGGGTCGGGCCGGTGAAACCGACGATGTAGTTGCCCTGGCCGTCCTTGCGGGTCATGACCTGGTGCTGCTCGCCCTTGGTCGGAACCCAGGCGGTCACGAAGTAGTGTTGCAGCCAGGCGACCCAGCCACCCTGCACGGACTCCTTGAACTGTTCCTTGTCCATGTCCTTGGTGGAGATCTTCTTGTACGGCGAATCCGGGGTCCAGACCGCGGCGCCGAGGTAGGTGGACACCCCGGTGGCGGTGGTCGAGGACGGGTCGGCGCTGCCGTCGCGCTTGAGCTGGGCGAACAGGTTGCCGCTCCAGGTCTTGCCGCTCTGGTTGTCGATCAGGTAGCTGACGCCGACCTGATAGGCGTTTTCATTGATGCACTCGATCTTCTTCTGAGCCTTTTCCTTGTCCGAGCAATCGGCTTTCAGGCCACGGTGGAAGGTGAAGCGCTTGATGTAGTTGACACCGTCGTGGCTGAAGCTCAGGTCCACGACCAGTTCGTTCTGGCCGTCGGCCAACTGGTAGCTGCTCTGCGCACTGTGGAACAGCGGGCGGCCGGCGCTGCTGGCGTCCGGGCCGTCGGCACCGGTGAGGCCGCTCTGCGCCAGGTAGGTACGTTCGCGACCGTTGTCGAACAGCGGGAACGGCACGTCCGGACGGTCCAGGCGGCGCGGATACTGCAACAGGCCGAGCTGGACGATATCGCCGCCACGGGGATCGATGGCCAGGTCGAGGACGTCGGTCTTCACCTGGATCAGCTTGTCGCTGACCGCAACCGGCTTGTCGGCGGCTTCGCTGCCGGCCGCACTGCTCTGGGCAGTGGGAACGTCACTGCTGGTGCCCGAGGCGGACGGAGTGTCCGGCAGGCCTTGCGTGGTGTTCATCGAAGCGCTGGCGGCGGGCAGCTCAGGCTGACCGTAATCCTTGTTCCACTGGAGAACCAGCAGGTAGGACACGACTGCAAGGGCGACGATGAGAATCGAGCGTTGAATGTCCATGGTTACTCGGCCATCGAGAAAGGGCGGGGCTTGAAGGAAACTGACAGTAGCAGATCGTGGCTACGGGATTGCCAGTGATGGAGCCGAGTGGAGGAAACCGCACTCGGGCGACCATTGCGTCGCGGGCCATGCTGCGCGATAGCCTCGTACGCTAGGGAAGTACAACTTGGCTGGGAACGACGGTGCCGGGTCATCGAAGGGGGGATGACACTACAGGGATCGGGATGCGCGGGCATCGACCTATGCATGAGTACCGTCGGCCACGCCAGGGGCGTCAGCAGGGCTTTCCGTGCGAGGTCGATTGCGCAACAGGCGTTTCCAGAGCTTGCCGAACTGCTGGTGCAGCTCCGGATTTTCCAGTTCGCCCAGGCCTTTGCGCGCGATCACCACGATATCCCAGCCAGCCAGGGTTTCCTGGTTATGGCGGAACGATTCGCGGATCAGGCGTTTGAGGCGATTGCGCTGGACGGCGAGCTTGACGTTCTTCTTGCCGATCACCAGGCCCAGGCGGGGGTGATCGAGACCGTTCTCGCGCGCCAGCAGCAGGACGTGCTTGCCGGGGACCTTGCCGGTCGGAGAGTCGAAGACTGCGCTGAATTGCCGGGCTGTCAGTAGACGCTTGTCCCGGTCGAAGTCCCGACTCACCACCCGTACCGGATAAATCAGACGGTCAGACGCTTACGGCCTTTGGCGCGACGACGCGACAGAACCTGACGGCCGTTCTTGGTGGCCATACGGGCGCGGAAACCGTGGACGCGAGCGCGCTTGAGGGTGCTGGGTTGGAAAGTACGTTTCATGATTCGGTACCTGGGTTGACGACTTGAGGTCGCAGTGACCCCGTTTAAAGAGACCGGCGATTCTAGTGAAATCGAACGGGCAGGTCAATTTCCAACCAGCGATGACGTAATAGATAGATACAAGGAAGTCATTTTTCTTTTAAAGGATAGAAACGGTTAATGCTCTTGGGACGGCGCTTTTCTGTGCATAACTCGACGAAGCCCAGCAACTGCGTGTTTCTCCGGCAGGCAAAAGGTTGTCGAGAACCGGTGTCGAGGCTGTTTCCTTCCTGAGCGAAGCCTGGGGATGAACGAGTTGGTTATCCACAGTGGTTTTTTCCACACGGCTGTGCGCAGGGATGTACCCCCTTCAAAGCAAGGGTTATCCACAAAGTCCAGGACGACCGTCCGTCGGCCTGCCTGCTTTTATTAAGGTCTTGATTTGCTTGGGGCCTCAGCGCATCGGCATGTGGATAAGTCCGGCCCGTCCGGCTACAATAGGCGCTTATTTCGTTGTGCCGCCTTTCCAATCTTTGGGGGATATCCGTGTCCGTGGAACTTTGGCAGCAGTGCGTGGATCTTCTCCGCGATGAGCTGCCGTCCCAACAATTCAACACCTGGATCCGTCCCTTGCAGGTCGAAGCCGAAGGCGACGAATTGCGTGTGTATGCACCCAACCGTTTCGTCCTCGATTGGGTGAACGAGAAATACCTCGGTCGGCTTCTGGAACTGCTCGGTGAACGCGGCGAGGGTCAGTTGCCCGCCCTTTCCTTATTAATAGGCAGCAAGCGTAGCCGTACGCCGCGCGCCGCCATCGTCCCATCGCAGACCCACGTGGCTCCCCCGCCTCCGGTTGCTCCGCCGCCGGCGCCAGTGCAGCCGGTATCGGCCGCGCCCGTGGTGGTGCCACGTGAAGAGCTGCCGCCAGTGACGACGGCTCCCAGCGTGTCGAGCGACCCCTACGAGCCGGAAGAGCCCAGCATCGATCCGCTGGCCGCCGCTATGCCGGCCGGAGCCGCACCTGCGGTACGCACCGAGCGCAACGTCCAGGTCGAAGGCGCGCTGAAGCACACCAGCTATCTCAACCGTACCTTCACCTTCGAGAACTTCGTCGAGGGCAAGTCCAACCAGTTGGCCCGCGCCGCCGCCTGGCAGGTGGCGGACAACCTCAAGCACGGCTACAACCCGCTGTTCCTCTACGGTGGCGTCGGCCTGGGCAAGACCCACCTGATGCATGCGGTGGGCAACCACCTGCTGAAGAAGAACCCGAACGCCAAGGTGGTCTACCTGCATTCGGAACGTTTCGTCGCGGACATGGTGAAGGCCTTGCAGCTCAACGCCATCAACGAATTCAAGCGCTTCTACCGCTCGGTGGACGCACTGTTGATCGACGACATCCAGTTCTTCGCCCGTAAGGAGCGCTCCCAGGAGGAGTTCTTCCACACCTTCAACGCCCTTCTCGAAGGCGGCCAGCAGGTGATCCTCACCAGCGACCGCTATCCGAAGGAAATCGAAGGCCTGGAAGAGCGGCTGAAGTCCCGCTTCGGCTGGGGCCTGACGGTGGCCGTCGAGCCGCCGGAACTGGAAACCCGGGTGGCGATCCTGATGAAGAAGGCCGAGCAGGCGAAGATCGAGCTGCCGCACGACGCGGCCTTCTTCATCGCCCAGCGCATCCGTTCCAACGTGCGTGAACTGGAAGGTGCGCTGAAGCGGGTGATCGCCCACTCGCACTTCATGGGCCGGCCGATCACCATCGAGCTGATTCGCGAGTCGCTGAAGGACTTGTTGGCCCTTCAGGACAAGCTGGTCAGCATCGACAACATCCAGCGCACCGTCGCCGAGTACTACAAGATCAAGATATCCGATCTGTTGTCCAAGCGGCGTTCGCGTTCGGTGGCGCGCCCGCGCCAGGTGGCCATGGCGCTCTCCAAGGAGCTGACCAACCACAGCCTGCCGGAGATCGGCGTGGCCTTCGGCGGTCGGGATCACACCACGGTGTTGCACGCCTGTCGTAAGATCGCTCAACTTAGGGAATCCGACGCGGATATCCGCGAGGACTACAAGAACCTGCTGCGTACCCTGACAACCTGACGCAGCCCACGAGGCAAGGGACTAGACCATGCATTTCACCATTCAACGCGAAGCCCTGTTGAAACCGCTGCAACTGGTCGCCGGCGTCGTGGAACGCCGCCAGACATTGCCGGTTCTCTCCAACGTCCTGCTGGTGGTCGAAGGCCAGCAACTGTCGCTGACCGGCACCGACCTCGAGGTCGAGCTGGTTGGTCGCGTGGTACTGGAAGATGCCGCCGAACCCGGCGAGATCACCGTACCGGCGCGCAAGCTGATGGACATCTGCAAGAGCCTGCCGAACGACGTGCTGATCGACATCCGTGTCGAAGAGCAGAAACTCCTGGTGAAGGCCGGGCGTAGCCGCTTCACCCTGTCCACCCTGCCGGCCAACGATTTCCCCACCGTAGAGGAAGGTCCCGGCTCGCTGAACTTCAGCATTGCCCAGAGCAAGCTGCGTCGCCTGATCGACCGCACCAGCTTCGCCATGGCCCAGCAGGACGTGCGTTACTACCTCAACGGCATGCTGCTGGAAGTGAACGGCGGCACCCTGCGCTCCGTCGCCACCGACGGCCACCGACTGGCCATGTGCTCGCTGGATGCGCAGATCCCGTCGCAGGACCGCCACCAGGTGATCGTGCCGCGCAAAGGCATCCTCGAACTGGCTCGTCTGCTCACCGAGCAGGACGGCGAAGTCGGCATCGTCCTGGGCCAGCACCATATCCGTGCCACCACTGGCGAATTCACCTTCACTTCGAAGCTGGTGGACGGCAAGTTCCCGGACTACGAGCGTGTACTGCCGCGCGGTGGCGACAAGCTGGTGGTCGGTGACCGCCAGCAACTGCGCGAAGCCTTCAGCCGTACCGCGATCCTCTCCAACGAGAAGTACCGCGGCATTCGCCTGCAGCTTTCCAACGGTTTGCTGAAAATCCAGGCGAACAACCCGGAGCAGGAAGAGGCCGAGGAAGAAGTGCAGGTCGAGTACAACGGCGGCAACCTGGAGATCGGCTTCAACGTCAGTTACCTGCTCGACGTGCTGGGTGTGATCGGTACCGAGCAGGTCCGCTTCATCCTTTCCGATTCCAACAGCAGCGCCCTGGTCCACGAGGCCGACAATGACGATTCTGCCTATGTCGTCATGCCGATGCGCCTCTAATCACACTGAATGTCCCTGACCCGCGTTTCGGTCACCGCGGTGCGCAACCTGCACCCGGTGACCCTCTCCCCCTCCCCTCGCATCAACATCCTCTACGGCGATAATGGCAGCGGCAAGACCAGTGTGCTCGAAGCCATCCACCTGCTGGGCCTGGCGCGTTCATTCCGCAGTGCGCGCTTGCAGCCGGTGATCCAGTATGAGGAAGCGGCCTGCACCGTATTCGGCCAGGTGATGTTGGCCAACGGCATCGCCAGCAACCTGGGGATTTCCCGTGAGCGCCAGGGCGAGTTCACCATCCGCATCGATGGGCAGAACGCCCGGAGTGCGGCTCAATTGGCGGAAACTCTCCCACTGCAACTGATCAACCCGGACAGCTTTCGGTTGCTCGAGGGAGCGCCGAAGATCCGGCGACAGTTCCTCGATTGGGGAGTGTTCCACGTGGAACCTCGGTTTCTGCCCGTCTGGCAGCGCCTGCAGAAGGCGCTGCGCCAGCGGAACTCCTGGCTCCGGCATGGTAAACTGGACCCCGCGTCGCAAGCAGCCTGGGACCGGGAATTGAGCCTGGCCAGCGATGAGATCGATGCCTACCGCAGAAGCTATATCCAGGCGTTGAAACCGGTATTCGAGGAAACACTCGCCGAATTGGTTTCACTGGATGACCTGACCCTTAGCTACTACCGAGGCTGGGACAAGGACCGGGACCTCCTGGAGGTCCTGGCTTCCAGCCTGTTGCGCGACCAGCAGATGGGCCACACCCAGGCGGGACCGCAGCGTGCGGATCTTCGCATACGGTTGGCAGGTCATAACGCCGCGGAAATTCTCTCGCGCGGTCAGCAGAAGCTGGTGGTATGCGCCCTGCGCATCGCCCAAGGCCATCTGATCAATCGCGCCAAGCGCGGACAGTGCGTCTACCTGGTGGACGACCTGCCCTCGGAATTGGATGAGCAGCATCGAATGGCTCTTTGCCGCTTGCTTGAAGATTTGGGTTGCCAGGTATTCATCACCTGCGTGGACCCGCAACTATTGAAAGACGGCTGGCGCACGGATACGCCGGTATCCATGTTCCACGTGGAACATGGAAAAGTCTCTCAGACCACGACCATCGGGAGTGAAGCATGAGCGAGAACAACACGTACGACTCTTCCAGCATCAAGGTGCTGAAGGGGCTGGATGCCGTACGCAAGCGCCCCGGCATGTACATCGGCGACACCGACGATGGCACCGGTCTGCACCACATGGTGTTCGAGGTGGTGGATAACTCCATCGACGAAGCGCTGGCCGGTTATTGCAGCGAAATCAGCATCACCATCCATACGGATGAGTCGATCACTGTCCGCGACAATGGACGCGGTATTCCGGTGGATATCCACAAGGAAGAAGGGGTTTCTGCGGCGGAAGTGATCATGACCGTCCTCCACGCCGGCGGCAAGTTCGACGACAACACCTACAAGGTGTCCGGCGGCTTGCACGGTGTGGGCGTCTCGGTGGTGAACGCGCTGTCCCATGAACTGCGCCTGACCATCCGTCGCCACAACAAGGTCTGGGAACAGGTCTACCACCACGGCGTTCCGCAGTTCCCACTGCGCGAAGTGGGCGAGACCGATGGCTCCGGCACCGAAGTTCACTTCAAGCCGTCCCCGGAGACCTTCAGCAACATCCACTTCAGTTGGGACATCCTGGCCAAGCGCATCCGCGAGCTGTCCTTCCTCAACTCCGGAGTCGGCATCCTGCTGCGCGACGAGCGTACCGGCAAGGAGGAGCTGTTCAAGTACGAAGGCGGTCTGAAGGCCTTCGTCGAGTACCTGAACACCAACAAGACCGCGGTGAACGAGGTATTCCACTTCAACGTCCAGCGTGAAGAGGACGGCGTGGGTGTGGAAGTCGCCTTGCAGTGGAACGACAGCTTCAACGAGAACCTGCTCTGCTTCACCAACAACATCCCGCAGCGTGACGGCGGCACCCACCTGGCCGGTTTCCGTTCGGCGCTGACGCGTAACCTGAACAACTACATCGAGGCCGAAGGCCTGGCGAAGAAGTTCAAGATCGCCACCACCGGCGACGATGCCCGCGAAGGCCTCACCGCGATCATCTCGGTGAAGGTACCGGACCCGAAGTTCAGCTCGCAGACCAAGGACAAGCTGGTCTCCTCCGAGGTGAAGACTGCGGTGGAACAGGAGATGGGCAAGTACTTCGCCGACTTCCTGCTGGAGAATCCCAACGAAGCCAAGGCCGTAGTCGGCAAGATGATCGACGCCGCCCGTGCCCGCGAGGCCGCGCGCAAGGCGCGCGAGATGACCCGCCGCAAGGGCGCGCTGGACATCGCCGGCCTGCCCGGCAAACTGGCCGATTGCCAGGAAAAGGACCCGGCGCTCTCCGAACTGTACATCGTGGAGGGTGACTCCGCGGGCGGTTCCGCCAAGCAGGGCCGCAATCGCCGGACCCAGGCGATCCTGCCGCTCAAGGGCAAGATCCTCAACGTCGAGAAGGCACGCTTCGACAAGATGCTCTCCTCCCAGGAGGTCGGTACGCTGATCACCGCCCTGGGCTGTGGCATCGGCCGCGAGGAGTACAACATCGACAAGCTGCGCTACCACAACATCATCATCATGACCGATGCTGACGTCGACGGTTCGCACATCCGCACCCTGCTGTTGACCTTCTTCTTCCGCCAGATGCCCGAGCTGATCGAGCGTGGCTACATCTACATCGCCCAGCCCCCGTTGTACAAGGTCAAGCGCGGCAAGCAGGAGCAGTACATCAAGGACGACCAGGCCATGGAAGAGTACATGACCCAGTCGGCCCTGGAAGACGCCAGCCTGCACGTCAACGAGCACGCTCCGGGCCTGTCCGGGGCAGCGCTGGAGAAACTGGTCAACGAGTATCGCGGGGTGATCGCCACCCTCAAGCGCCTGTCGCGCCTGTACCCCCAGGAGCTGACCGAGCACTTCATCTACCTGCCTACCGTGTCGGTGGACGACCTGGCTAACGAGTCGGCCATGCAGGGCTGGTTGGAGAAGTTCCAGGCGCGCCTGACCGCCGCCGAGAAGTCTGGCCTGACCTACAAGGCCAGCCTGCGCGAAGACCGCGAGCGCCACCTGTGGCTGCCCGAGGTGGAACTGGTGGCCCACGGCCTGTCCAGCTACGTCACCTTCAACCGTGACTTCTTCGCCAGCAATGACTACCGCTCGGTGTCGCTGCTCGGCGACCAGCTGAACAGCCTGCTGGAAGACGGCGCCTACGTGCAGAAGGGTGAGCGCAAGCGCCCGATCAGCGCCTTCAAGGACGGCCTGGACTGGCTGATGGCCGAAGGTACCAAGCGCCACAGCATCCAGCGATACAAGGGGTTGGGCGAGATGAACCCTGAGCAGCTGTGGGAAACCACCATGGATCCGAACGTCCGGCGCATGCTCAAGGTGACCATCGAGGACGCCATCGCCGCCGACCAGATCTTCAACACCCTGATGGGCGATGCCGTGGAGCCGCGCCGCGACTTCATCGAAAGCAACGCGCTGGCGGTGTCGAACCTGGACGTGTGACAGGTCGGCAGACCGACCCTCATGGAAACCCCGGCCTGGCGCCGGGGTTTTCTTTTTGCGCCAGGTAGCCTGGATACGGGCGCCAGGGGTGCCTTGCCAAGGTGTGGTCGAGCCCCGGTTGCTCGCCGGCATTGGCACCCTGGGCCCGGGCCTCCTGGCGGCGTTGCACCGCTCCTGTGGGCAGCGGACGCCGGTCAATTCGGTCGATCGTTGCCAGCCGGCCTTGCTTTGCGCCTCGCGTGAAAACAAGAAGCCCCGCCATAGCGGGGCTTCTTTTATCGAATCGGCGCACAGTGCGCCTTGCAGGGGGCTTTGCGGCCCTTCACGAGACCACCGACGGCTCCGGATGGCTGACCTGCTGCTGGATGGGGCTGATCTCGGCCATGGTCTCGCTGACCCAGGCCTCGGCGCGCTGGTTTAGCTCGGCGATGGCGCGCGGGCCTTCGCCTTCGGCGTGCATCGCCGGGCCGATCACCACCTGGATGGTGCCCGGGTACTTGGCCCAGCCGGCCTTGGGCCAATACTGCCCGGCGTTGTGGGCGATCGGCAGTACCGGTAGCCCGGCGTTGACCGCCAGGGCGGTGCCGCCGCGGGAGAACTTGCCCATCTGCCCCACCGGAATACGCGTGCCTTCCGGGAAGATCAGCACCCAGGCGCCTTTCTTCAGGCACTCGTCGCCCTGCTTGGCCAGTTGCTTGAGGGCCAGCTTCGGCTGGCTGCGGTCGATGGCGATGGGCTTGAGCAGGGCCAGGGCCCAGCCGAAGAACGGCACGTAGAGCAGCTCGCGCTTGAGTACCTGGCTGAGTGGCTCGAAGAAGCCGGAGAGGAAGAAGGTTTCCCAGGTGCTCTGGTGCTTGGAGAGGATCACGCAGGGCTTTTCCGGGATGTTCTCCAGTCCGCGCACCTCGTAGCGGATGCCGGCGACCACGCGGGTCAGCCAGATCGCGAAGCGGCACCAGTTCTGGACCACGAAGCGGTAGCGGGCGCGGAACGGCAGGATCGGCGCGATGAAGAAGCTGAGGGTGCCCCAGACGAACGCGCTGGCGGACAGCAGCAGGTAAAAGAGGATGGTTCTGATGGCCTGCACTGTCGACATGTATTCTGACCTTACTGAAGTAATGCGCTGGCGACTGCCGCCAGATCGTCGAATATCAGGGTGCCCTCTGGCAAGGGCTTGCCCAGCGTACGTACACCTTTTCCGGTCTTTACCAACACCGGCTGACAATCGACGGCCCGCGCCGCCTCCAGGTCACCGATGCTGTCGCCGACGAACCAGATACCCGACAGATCGACCCCGTAGTGCTCGCCGATCTGCCGCAGCATACCCGGCTTCGGCTTGCGGCATTCGCAGCCGTCGTCCGGTCCATGCGGACAATAGACGATGAGGCCGACCTCGCCGCCCTGCTCCGCGACCAGTTCGCGCAAGCGCGCATGCATGGCCTCGAGCACCGCCAGGTCGTAATAGCCACGGGCGATGCCGGACTGGTTGGTAGCCACCGCGACGGTCCAGCCGGCCTGGCTCAGGCGGGCGATGGCCTCGATCGAGCTGGGGATGGGGATCCACTCGTCGAGGGTCTTGATGTAATCGTCGGAGTCGAGGTTGATGACTCCATCGCGGTCGAGAATCAGCAGGGAACGGGACATCGATGCGCAGTTGGCCATGAACGGAAAGGATCGATTCTACCTCAGCCAGCCGGAGCATCGCGGATGGATCGACGAGCCCCCTACGCTGGACAATCTGTACTAGATTCAATAATGGCAATGGAATGGCAATCCCAGGCCAGGGAGTCATTTGGCACGCAGCAGTGGGTGTCTCGGAGTACGTGCGAACCCCTTGGCGGGTGGATCACCGGAGTAACGCAGTAAGCGCCTATCGCATGCCAGCACGGCCGACCGGCCGTGTTTCCACCACAGGTGGAGCGGGCATGACGACGGGGAGTTCCGGGGCGTCTGCCCGTTCCCAAGGACGGTAACCGTGAAACGCCTGAAAAAGACACTGCACCTTTCAAGCTTGTCCCTCGTTTCCCTGGCTCTTTCTTCCGCCGCCCTGGCGGCCGCTCCGGTCATGCTCGACCAGGGCAAGGAATGGACCGAAAGCCACCGCCAGGACTTCTACAGCCGCGACCAGGGCTCGCAGGTGATGCCCCTGCCCTGGCTCAAGGCGTTGCGACAGCCGGATGGAACGCCTTTCCTCGCCGACAGCCTGGCCCGCTACGGCTATTTGCCCAATCCCAAGGCGCCCGCGGAAGGCCTGCCGGTGGGCTTCACCGTAGCCGGCACGGGCGCCCGGCAGATGGTCGGCATGACCTGTTCGGCCTGCCATACCCGGCAGATCGAGGTGAAGGGCACGGCCTATCGGATCGACGGCGGTCCGGCGATCGTCGACTTCCAGGCATTCCTCGCCGACCTCGATCGGGCCGTGGGACCGCTGACCAGCGATGACGCCGCCTTCGACGCCTTCGCCAAGCAGATCCTCGGGGCCAATCCGCCTCCCGGTGCGCGCGACGCCCTGCTCGCGGCGGTGAAGGAATGGTACGAGCCCTATCACACGCTGATCGAGCGCGCGCTGCCCAAGGACACCTGGGGACCGGCGCGGCTGGACGCGGTATCGATGATCTTCAACCGCCTTACCGGGCTGGATATCGGCACCGCGCCGCCCTATCTGATTCCCGACAACATCAAGGCGGCGGATGCGCCGGTGCGCTACCCGTTCCTGTGGAACGCGGCGCGGCAGAACAAGACCCAGTGGCCCGGCTTCGCCGCCAACGGCAACGACCTGCTCGGCCTGGCGCGCAATGTCGGCGAGGTCTACGGGGTGTTCGCCACCTTCCACCCGCAGAAGAGCAAGTTCCACCTGCTGGGCATGGACTACCTGAAGGTCAACTCGGCCAACTTCCACGGGTTGGGCAAGCTGGAGGAGCTGATCAAGAAGATCGGCCCGCCGAAGTGGCCCTGGGCGGTGGACAAGCACCTGGCCAGGAAAGGCGCGCTGATCTTCGCCCGCAAGACCGACGAGGGTGGCTGCGTGGAGTGCCACGGCATCCGGATCAAGGACCTGGTGCTTTGGGACACTCCGCTGAGGGACGTCGGCAGCGACAGCCGCCAGCACGCCATCCTCGATGGCCAGGTGCAGACCGGCGTGATGGAGGGCGCGCGGATGCCGTTCGGCCAGCCGCTGAAGGCGACCGACGGAGCCTTCGATGTACTCGCCGTAGCGGTGGCCGGTTCGATCCTGCAGCACTTCGTGCCGATCCTCGGTGAGAAGCACGATGCCAAGGCGGCGGCGGTCAAGCCGGAAAGCGTGATGACCGACGAAACCCGGCAACTGCTGACCGCCTTCCAGAAGCCGGTGCGTACCCAGGCCGACCCCTACCCCTACGAGTCGCGGGTCCTGCAGGGGATCTGGGCGGCGGCGCCGTACCTGCACAACGGCTCGGTGCCGACCCTGGAAGAGTTGCTGAAGCCGGCCGCGGAGCGGGTGGAATCCTTCCCGGTGGGCTCGGCCTACGACGTGGACAAGGTCGGCCTCGCCGCCCAGCAGACCCAATTCGGCAGCTATGTGCTGAAGACCACCGGCTGCGAGCAGCGTGATTCCGGCAACAGCCGCTGCGGCCATGAGTACGGCACCAGCCTGTCGGCCGAGGAGAAGCGCGCGCTGCTGGAGTATCTGAAGGTCCTGTAGTGAAAAAGGCCCGGTGTCGCGAGGACGCCGGGCCTTTTCTTCGAGGCGGGACTGGCTCAGCCGAGCAGCGAGATGTCCGCCACCCCGAGGAACGACCCGCGCAGCTTGGCCAGCAGCGCATAGCGGTTGGCGCGCACCGCCGCGTCGTCGACATTGACCATCACATCGGCGAAGAACGTATCCACCGGCTCGCGCAAGGCCGCCAGGCGGGCCAGCGCGGCGCGATAGTCGCGTGCCGCTGCCAGCGGCGCGACTTCGCTTTCGGCGTTCGCCACGGCGCTGCCCAGGGCCTTCTCGGCGGCTTCCACCAGCAGGCTGGCATCCACGTTCGGCGGAACCTCGTCCTCGGACTTGGCGAGAATATTCGACACCCGTTTGTTCGCCGCGGCCAGGGCCTCGGCTTCAGGCAACTGGCGGAAGGCCTGGACGGCCTGTACGCGCTGGTCGAAGTCCAGCGGCGAGCTTGGCTTGAGCGCGCGCACCGACTGGTACACGGCCACGTCCACGCCTTCGTCCTCGTAGCGCGCGCGCAGGCGGTCGAACACGAAGTCCAGCACCTGCTCGGCCAGGCCGGCGGCCTTGACCTTGTCGCCGTATTGCTCGACGGCGGCGTTGACCGCGGCTACCAGGTCCAGGTCGAGCTGCTTCTCGATGAGGATGCGCAGCACGCCCAGCGCAGCGCGGCGCAGCGCGTAGGGGTCCTTGCTGCCGGTGGGAAGCATGCCGATGCCGAAGATACCGACCAGGGTATCGAGCTTGTCGGCCACCGCCACGGCGGCGCCGGTCAGGGTCGAGGGTAGCTCGGCGCCGGCGCCGCGCGGCATGTACTGCTCGTTGAGGGCCAGGGCGACGTCTTCCGCTTCGCCGCCGTGGGTGGCGTAGTAGTAGCCGGCGATGCCCTGCATCTCGGGGAACTCGCCGACCATCTCGGTCGCCAGGTCACACTTGGACAGGATGCCGGCGCGCGCGGCGTTCTGCGCATTGCCGCCTATACGTTCGGCGATGTAGGCGGCCAGGCCGGAGACGCGCTGGGCCTTCTCGAACACGGTGCCGAGCTGGGCCTGGAACACTACGTTGCGCAGGCGCTCGTTGAAGCTTTCGAGCGGCTGCTTCTTGTCCTGCTTGAAGAAGAACTCGGCGTCGGTGAGGCGCGGGCGAACCACCTTCTCGTTACCGCTGACGATATTCTCCGGCGCCTTGCTCTCGACGTTGGCGACGGTGATGAAGCGCGGCAGCAGCTTGCCGTTGGCGTCCAGCAGGCAGAAGTATTTCTGGTTGTCCTGCATGGTGGTGATCAGGGCTTCCTGCGGGACCTCGAGGAAGCGCTCCTCGAAGGAGCAGACCAGCGGCACCGGCCACTCGACCAGTGCAGTCACTTCGTCGAGCAGGCTCGGCGGCACGATGGCGCTGCCCTGTTGCTCGGCGGCCAGTTCGGCCACGCGCTTGGCGATCAGCTCGCGGCGCTCGGCGAAATCGGCCAGCACATGAGCGCCGCGCAGGTCTTCCAGATACGCTGCCGGGCTGGAAATACGCACATTGTCCGGATTGTGGAAGCGGTGGCCACGGGATTCGCGCCCGGCTTTCTGGGCGAGGATCTCGCACTCGACCACATCGTCGCCGAACAGCATCACCAGCCATTGGGTCGGACGCACGAACTCCTCGCGGCGAGCTGCCCAGCGCATCCGCTTGGGAATCGGCAGTTCGTTCAACGAGGCCTCGACGATGCCAGGCAGCAGGCCGGCGGCCGGTTGGCCGGCGATGATCTGGCTGAAGCGCAGCTTCGGACCGCTCTTGTCGATATGCTGCAGATCCACGCCGCACTTCTTGGCGAAGCCGAGGGCGGCCTGGGTCGGGTTACCGCTGGCGTCGAAGGCGGCCTGTAGCGGCGGACCGTCTAGGTTGACGGTACGGTCGGGCTGCTGCACGGCGAGTTGCTCGACCAGCACGGCGAGACGGCGCGGCGCCGCATAGAAACGCGCAGCGGCATAGCTCAGACCGGCAGCCTTGAGGCCCTTCTCGATACCGCTGAGGAAGGCTTCGCCGAGGCTGTTGAGGGCTTTTGGCGGCAGCTCTTCGGTGCCCAGTTCGACCAGGAAATCCTTGGCGCTCATCATTCGGCCTCCTTCAGCTTGGCCAGTACTTCGTCACGCAATTCGGGGGTGGCCATGGGGAAGCCGAGGCGCGCGCGGGCCTGCAGGTAGCTCTGCGCCACGGCGCGGGCCAGGGTACGCACGCGAAGGATGTAGCGCTGGCGCTCGGTGACCGAGATGGCGCGCCGCGCATCCAGCAGGTTGAAGGTATGCGAAGCCTTGAGGACCATCTCGTAGGTCGGCAACGGCAGCTCCAGCGCGATCAGGCGGTTGGCTTCGCTTTCGTAGAAGTCGAACAGTTCGAACAGCTTCGGCACGTTGGCGTGCTCGAAGTTGAAAGTGGATTGCTCCACCTCGTTCTGGTGGAACACGTCGCCATAGGTGACCTTGCCGAACGGGCCGTCGGTCCAGACCAGGTCGTAGACCGAGTCCACGCCCTGCAGGTACATGGCCAGGCGCTCCAGGCCGTAGGTGATCTCGCCGGTGACCGGATAGCACTCGATGCCGCCGACCTGCTGGAAGTAGGTGAACTGGGTGACTTCCATGCCGTTCAGCCAGATTTCCCAACCCAGGCCCCAGGCGCCGAGGGTCGGCGACTCCCAGTTGTCCTCGACGAAGCGGATGTCGTGGACCAGCGGGTCGATGCCGATGGCTTTCAGCGAGCCGAGGTACAGCTCCTGGAAGTTCTCCGGGTTCGGCTTCAGGACCACCTGAAACTGGTAGTAGTGCTGCAGGCGGTTGGGGTTCTCGCCGTAGCGGCCGTCGGTGGGGCGGCGGCTCGGCTGGACGTAGGCGGCGTTCCAGGTCTCCGGGCCGATGGCGCGGAGGAAGGTGGCGGTGTGGAAGGTGCCGGCGCCCACTTCCATGTCGTAGGGCTGCAGCACCACGCAGCCCTGCTCGGCCCAGTAGTTCTGCAGGGCGAGAATCAGGTCTTGGAAGGTGCGCACGGCGGGCGTAGTCTGGCTCACGAAATTCACCTGTGCTGAGGCTTCGATACAAAACGCGGAAGTATACCCGATTCCCGCGCCGCCTCGCCCGTCCCCCCGATCCCTGGAAAACCACGGAAAGCCTTATGCCACGCTGCTTCTGGTGCAACGACGATCCCCTCTACATGGCCTACCACGACGAGGAGTGGGGTGTGCCGCAGCGCGATCCCGACGCGCTGTTCGAACTTCTGCTGCTGGAGGGCTTCCAGGCCGGGTTGTCCTGGATCACCGTGCTGAAGAAGCGCGAGCGCTACCGCGAGGTGCTGTTCGGCTTCGACGTGCAGCGGGTGGCACAGATGAGCGACGCGGAGATCGACGAACTGATGCTCGACCCCGGCATCATTCGCAATCGGGCCAAGCTCAACGCTGCGCGGCAGAACGCCCAGGCCTGGCTGGAGCTGGATGACCCGGCTGGGTTCCTCTGGTCCTTCGTCGGCGGCCAGCCGAAGATCAACCATTTCGCTGGTCGTGCCGAGGTGCCGGCGATTACCCCGGAAGCCGAGGCCATGAGCAAGGCGCTGCGCAAGGCCGGCTTCAACTTCGTCGGGCCGACCATCTGCTACGCCTTCATGCAGGCCAGCGGCATGGTCATGGACCATACCCAGGACTGCGACCGTTACGCCCAACTCGTCGGCTAGCCGGGCGCTCCCTGATGGATGCGTTCGGATGTTCCACGTGGAACATCGGCGCGCAGCATAGCTGGTCGCCCCGCTTCCTTGGCTGCCGCCCTCGCCCTTCTTCCTGGCGTACAATGCGCGTTCGAGTCGAGCGAGGAGTGTTTCGTGGAGAAATTCAAAGGTGCCCTGGTGGTGGGGGCCCTACGCCTGTTCGCGCTATTGCCCTGGCGTGCCGTGCAAGGCGTCGGGGCCGGCATAGGCTGGCTGATGTGGAAATTGCCGAATCGATCCCGCGAGGTAGTGCGGATCAACCTGTCCAAGTGCTTCCCCGAGTTGTCCGAAACCGAACTGGAAAAGCTGGTCGGACAAAGCCTGATGGATATTGGCCGTACCCTCACCGAAAGTGCCTGTGCCTGGATCTGGGCGCCTGAAAAGTCGCTGAGGTACATCCGCGAGGTCGAAGGCATGGAAGTGCTGGAGGAAGCGCTGGCTTCCGGCGATGGCCTGGTCGGCATTACCAGTCACCTGGGAAACTGGGAAGTACTCAACCACTTCTATTGCTCCTACGCCAAGCCGATCATCTTCTATCGTCCGCCCAAGCTGAAGGCAGTCGACGAATTGCTGAAGAAGCAACGCGTGCAATTGGGCAACCGCGTCGCACCTTCCACTCCGGAGGGTATCCTCAGCGTCATCAAGGAAGTGAAGAAAGGCGGTTGCGTAGGGATTCCCGCCGACCCCGAGCCCGCGCGTACCGCTGGGCTCTTCGTGCCCTACCTGGGCACCACTGCATTGATCAGCAAGTTCGTCCCGCAGTTGCTTTCACGCGGCAAGGCGCGTGGAGTGTTCTTCCATGCGGTGCGCCTGCCCGATGGTAGCGGTTACAAGGTGATCCTCGAAGCGGCTCCGGCGGACATGTACGACAAGGACCTGGAAGTGTCTGTAGCAGCCATGAGCCGCGAGTTGGCGAAGTATGTACGAGCCTATCCCAGCCAGTACATGTGGAGCATGAAGCGCTTCAAGAACCGCCCGGATGGCGAGAAAAAATGGTACTGAGGAAAGGGCGTCGGAAGACGCCTTTTTCATATCCGGGTACTATGCTCAGCTCTGCCGCCTCCTCCGCAGGTCCCGAGGGACTCGATGGATAATCAACGACAATACCCACGAACCCCGCTCAAGTGCCGAATCCGTATCAGTCACCCGTTATTTGGCGAGCTGATGGCGCAGACCCGCGACCTCTCCGACACCGGGGTCTATGTCAAACACCCGGATCTGACCCAGCTCCCAACAGGCAGTGTCGTTACTGGCCAGGTACAGGATCTGCCGATCGACGCGCCGATCCTGCAGATGGAAGTCGTGCGAGTCGATGCGGAAGGCGTCGGCCTGCGCTTTCTCAGCGAAGCCTGAACGGTGATGTTCCACGTGGAACCCCAGGCATGAGCCACTGATCACAGAGTGGGCGAAACCGCTGCCGGTTATCGGCTAGAATGCGCGCCGCTCGGCATGGTGCCGGGCATGGGTTCCCTCACCCCATCGCGCAAAAAGGACAGTACATGTCAGCTTCTTCTCCGGCGGCCTGGCGCGGCACCCTGGCCGGCCTGATCGCCTTCCACATCTTCATCATCATCGCCAGCAACTACCTGGTGCAGTTGCCGATCACCCTGTTTGGCTGGCACACCACCTGGGGCGCCTTCAGCTTTCCGTTCATCTTCCTGGCTACCGACCTCACCGTGCGCCTGCTGGGCAAGGGCCCTGCCCGGCTGGTCATCGCCCGGGTCATGATCCCGGCGTTGATCGCCTCCTACGTGGTCTCGGTGTTGTTCCAGGAAGCGGCGTTCCGTGGCTTCTCCGCGCTGCTCGAGTTCAACACCTTCGTCGCACGGATCTCCCTGGCAAGCTTCCTCGCCTATGTGCTCGGGCAGATCCTCGACATCCAGGTATTCGACCGCCTCCGTCGTTCCCGGCACTGGTGGACCGCGCCAGTCGCCTCGACCATCCTCGGCAACCTGCTGGACACCTTCACCTTCTTCTTCGTGGCGTTCTGGCGCAGCGACAATCCGTTCATGGCGCAGCACTGGGTGGAAATCGCCACGGTGGACTACGGAGTGAAGCTGAGCATCAGCCTTCTGCTGTTCGTGCCGCTCTACGGCATGCTACTCAACGGCATCCTGAAGATGCTGCCGGGGCGGCCGCAGAGCAACGCTTGAGGCTCATCGAGGCAGTCTGGAGGAAGGGCGCAACGGCCGTGACCGTTGCGCCCTTCTTCGTTCAGGAGGTGGTAGCCCGGTGCGCGGCCGTGAGCAGCGTCAGGGCATCGCCGCCGAGCGTGACCAGGATGTGCGCCACGCGCTGAATGGGAACGCCCTGCCCTGTCCGCACTTCGATCCTTTCCAAGGCCTGGAGGAGACCGAGGAGAGCCCTCAGGCGCTCCTGTACGGATTCGAGCAACTCATTGGCAGAGGCGTTCCGGTGAACGTAGAGGATCGCTTGCTCGTATGGGTATTCGACATAGGATGGGACTGAACGCTCTTGCTTCGACATGTTGGCTCCGGAAAAGTAGTTGAAGTCGGGTGTCGCGTTCGGGCTTGGACCGAAGCGATGAGTCGAAGCTAGAGGGCCGGCAGCGGTCGCTCAATGGGGTGTTGGGCGTTCGGGATGCAGGCTACATCGTTGACAGAAGTTGCCTACGAATGTGTGGAACAGGTCTTTGTAAAAGTGTCGTCGGGGCGTGCTCGAACCGTTCCGCCAGCGCTGGATGAGGACGCCCGACCCGTCTGCCGGAACTCCGGCCTACGGGTGGAGAGAACGCGCTGTACTCCGTCCTGGCCGGGGAAGCGCGAGCCTCGGCCGGACGCTCAGGTTCTCGCCCTGTCGAGCTTGCGCAGGAACACCGTCATTTCCTTTTCGGCCTGCTTGTCGCCATGCGTCGCGGCAGCTGCCAGGCCTTGCTCCCAGGCCTGCCGGGCGCCCGCGAGATCGCCGGCAGCCTGGCGCGCCTTGCCCAGCAGTTTCCAGCCAGCGGAATACTTCGGGTCCTGCTCTACGCAACGCTGGAGGTGTTCCGTCGCGCGTTCGGCGTCGCCCGCGTCCAGGTAGCCCTTGCCCAGGCCGAAGCGCAGCAGCGCATTGTCCACGCCTTTGGCCAGGATCTTTTCCAGACCTTCGATCATCACCCTGCCCTCTTCCAACGATGTCGGCCATTGTGCCCGGCTCCGGCCAGGCTTTGCACGGAACAGGGGCTTCGGCCGTTGCGAAGAAGGCACGCGGCCCCTTCGTGTTCGTAGGCCGAAGCCCTATCGCCGTTCGCGATAGGGCGTGCCTCAGAAGAACGTCAGGCCGGCCTGGAACAGTCGTTCGACGTCGCGGATGTATTTCTTGTCGATCAGGAACAGCAGCACGTGGTCGCCGCTCTCGATGTGGGTGTCGCCGTGGGCGATCAGCACTTCCTCGTCGCGCACCAGCGCGCCGATGGTGGTGCCCGGCGGCAGCTTGATCTCGTTGATCGAGCGACCGATCACCTTGCTCGACTTGGCGTCGCCATGGGCCACCACCTCGATCGCTTCGGCTGCGCCGCGGCGCAGCGAGTGTACGCTCTCGATGTCGCCGCGGCGAACGTGGGCCAACAGGGTGCCGATGGTCGCCAGTTGCGGGCTGATGGCGATGTCGATCTCGCCGCCTTGCACCAGGTCGACATAGGCCGGGTTGTTGATCAGGGTCATCACCTTGCTCGCGCCGAGCCGCTTGGCCAGCAGCGAGGACATGATGTTGGCCTCGTCGTCGTTGGTCAGGGCGAGGAACACGTCGGTCTCGCCGATGTTCTCCTCCAGCAGCAGGTCGCGGTCGGAAGCGCTGCCGTTGAGCACGATGGTGCTGTCCAGGGTATCCGAGAGGTGCCGGCAGCGCAGCGGGCTGCGCTCGATGATCTTCACCTGGTAGCGGCTCTCGATGGCCTCGGCCAGGCGCTCGCCGACATTGCCGCCGCCGGCGATGATGATCCGCTTGTAGCTGTCGTCGAGCCTGCGCATCTCGCCCATTACCGCGCGGATATGGGCCTTGGCGGCGATGAAGAAGACTTCGTCGTCGGCCTCGATCACCGTGTCGCCCTGGGGAATGATCGGCCGGTTGCGGCGGTAGATCGCGGCGACGCGGGTATCCACGTTCGGCATGTGCTCGCGCAACTGGCGCAGCTCCTGCCCTACCAGAGGGCCGCCGTAGTAGGCCTTGATCCCGACCAGTTGCGCCTTGCCTTCGGCGAAGTCGATCACCTGCAACGCGCCGGGATGTTCGATCAGGCGCTTGATGTAGTTGGTGACCACCTGCTCCGGACTGATCAGCACGTCCACCGGGATCGCCTCGTTGTCGAACAGGCCGGTACGGGTCAGGTAGGCCGGCTCGCGGACGCGGGCGATCTTGGTCGGGGTGTTGAACAGGGGGTAGGCGACCTGGCAGGCGACCATGTTGGTCTCGTCGCTATTGGTCACCGCCACCAGCATGTCGGCGTCGTCGGCGCCGGCCTGGCGCAGCACCGTGGGGAACGAGGCCTTGCCTTGCACTGTGCGGATGTCGAGGCGGTCGCCGAGGTCGCGCAGGCGGTCGCCGTCGGTGTCGACCACGGTGATGTCGTTGGCTTCGCTGGCCAGGTGCTCGGCCAGTGTGCCGCCGACCTGGCCGGCACCTAGGATGATGATTTTCATGGCAGGAACGGCTCGTCAGGTTTCGATCAACGGGCGGATATCTTGATCAGCTTGGCATAGTAGAAGCCATCGTGGCCTTCCACCTGCGGCAACAACTGGCGGCCGTGGGGCTGTTTCATGCCCCAGGGGCCGGGAAGGTCCAGTTCGCGGGCGCCGGGCGTACGGGCGAGGAAGGCGGCGATGCTGTCGCTGTTTTCCGCCGGCATCACCGAACAGGTGGCATAGAGCAGCACGCCGCCGACTTCCAGGGTAGGCCACAGTGCGTCGAGCAATTCACCTTGCAGGTGCGCCAGGGCGGCGATGTCTTCCGGCTTGCGCGCCAGCTTGATGTCCGGGTGGCGGCGGATCACCCCGGTGGCCGAGCACGGCGCGTCGAGGAGGATGCGCTGGAACGGCTTGCCGTCCCACCACTCCCCGGTGGCCCTGGCGTCGGCGGCGACCAGGCTGGCTTGCAGGCCGAGCCGCTGGAGGTTTTCCCGAACCCTTACCAGGCGGCTCTCCTCGAGGTCGACGGCGATCACTTCGGCCAGTCCCGGCTGGGTTTCCAGCAGGTGGCAGGTCTTGCCGCCAGGCGCACAGCAGGCGTCGAGGACACGCTGGCCGGGCGCGCTTTCGAGCAGCTCGGCGGCCAGTTGCGCGGCTTCGTCCTGGACGCTGACGCGGCCCTCCGCGAAGCCCGGTAGTTCGCGTACGTCGCGCGGCGCGGCGAGCTGGATGCCGTCGCGGCTGTAGTCGCAGGCGCGGGCCTCGATCCCGGCTTCGGCGAGTTCGGCCAGGTAGGCATCGCGCTCGCCATGGCGCCGATTGACCCGCAAGGTCATCGGCGGGTGTGCGTTGTTCGCCGCGCAGAGCGCGTCGAGTTGCTCCGGCCAGGCCTGCTTGAGCGCTTTCAGCAGCCAGCGCGGATGGCCCAGGCGCGCCGAGGGATCGCGGTCGACCTCGGCCAGCAGCGTCTCGCCTTCGCGCTGCGCGCGGCGCAGCACGGCGTTGAGCACGCCCTTGGCCCAGCCCTTCTTCAGCTTGTCGGCGCAGCCGACGGTCTCGCCGATCGCGGCGTGCGGCGGAATCCGCGTGTAGAGCAACTGGTAGAGGCCGATCAGCAGCAGGGCGTGGATATCGGTGTCGGCGGCCTTGAACGGCTTCTGCAACAGGCGCGCGGCCAGGGCCTGCAGGCGCGGTTGCCAGCGCGCCGCGCCGAAGGCCAGCTCCTGGGTCAGGCCGCGATCACGCGGGGCGACCTTGTCCAGTTGCGGCGGCAGCGCGCCAGACAGCGAGGCGCGTCCGGCGAGCACCGCGGCCAGCGCCTGGCAGGCGGCGAGACGCGGGTTCATTGGCCGAGCACCTGGCCGGCGGCGAATTGCTCGCGACGGCTGTTGTAGAGGTCGGCGAAGGCCAGTGGCTTGCCGCCCGGCACTTGCAGGCGGGTGAGGCGCAGGGCGCCTTCGCCGCAGGCGACCAGCAGGCCGTCGCGGCTGGCCTCGAGGATGGTTCCGGGCGCCCCGCTACCCTGCCCCAGGCTGGCGCCGAGGACTTTCAGCGGAGCATCGGCGAGGCTGGTGTGGCAGACCGGCCAGGGGGTGAAGGCGCGGACCTGGCGCTCCAGTTCGACGGCCGGACGGCTCCAGTCGAGGCGTGCCTCGTCCTTGTTCAGCTTGTGCGCGTAGGTGGCCAGGGCGTCGTCCTGGACCTCGCCATGCAGGGTGCCGGCGGCCAGGCCGGCGATGGCTTCGACCACCGCTTTCGGGCCGAGCGCGGCGAGCCGGTCGTGCAGGCTGCCGCCGGTGTCCGCGGCGGAAATCGGCGTGCTCACCTTGAGCAGCATCGGGCCAGTGTCGAGCCCGGCTTCCATCTGCATCACGGTGACGCCGCTCTCCGCGTCGCCGGCTTCCACCGCGCGCTGGATCGGCGCGGCGCCGCGCCAGCGCGGCAGCAGCGAGGCGTGGCTGTTGATGCAGCCCAGGCGCGGGATATCGAGTACCGCCTGGGGCAGGATCAGGCCATAGGCGACCACCACCATCAGGTCCGCGCGCAGCGCCGCCAGCTCCGCCTGGGCCTCGGCATTGCGGAGGCTCTGCGGCTGCATGACCGGTAGGCCATGCTCCAGGGCCAGGCTCTTCACCGCGCTGGGCATCAGTTTCTGCCCGCGGCCGGCCGGCCGGTCGGGCTGGGTGTAGACGGCGACGATCCGATGTGGGGTGTCGAGCAGGGCCTTGAGATGCTCGGCGGCGAATTCCGGGGTTCCGGCGAAGACGATGCGCAATGCTTGGCTCATGCGGGGCTCGCTAAAAGAAAAAGGCTTGCCGGGGCAAGCCTTTGGGGGATGGGGTCACGCCTGCTGTCGATGCTGCTTTTCCAGCTTCTTGCGGATGCGGTCGCGCTTGAGGGTGGACAGGTAGTCGACGAACAGCTTGCCGTTGAGGTGGTCGCATTCGTGCTGGATGCATACCGCCAGCAGGCCTTCGGCGACCTCCTCGAAGGGGTTGCCGTCGCGGTCGAGGGCCTTGATCCGGACCTTCTGCGGTCGGTCCACGTTCTCGTAGAAGCCGGGTACCGACAGGCAGCCTTCCTGGTACTGGTCCATATCCTCGGTCAGCGGTTCGAACTCGGGGTTGATGAATACCCTCGGCTCGGACTTGTCTTCGCTGAGGTCCATGACCACGATGCGCTTGTGCACGTTCACCTGGGTCGCGGCGAGGCCGATGCCCGGGGCTTCGTACATGGTTTCGAACATGTCGTCGATCAGCTGGCGCACCGCGTCGTCGACCACCTCCACCGGTTTGGCGATGGTCCGCAGGCGCGGATCGGGGAATTCGAGAATGTTCAGGATGGCCATATGCGTTTGTGATGCACTTGTGGAATCGATTGAAAATCCGCTGCTAAGATGGCGCGCAGCTTGAAAACGGCTTCAGACCGCGTTTCTCGCGGGCTTCGGGCGTTTCGCGTATGTCGACATGATAAAGGGATTCACTGCATGAGGAAATCACTAGTCGCCCTTCTGCTCCTTGCCGCGAGCGGTCTGGCGCAGGCCCAGGTCGACCTCAGGGAAGGGCATCCGGACCGCTACACGGTGGTCAGGGGCGATACCCTGTGGGACATCTCGGGGAAATTCCTCCGCCAGCCATGGAAGTGGCCGGAACTCTGGCACGCCAACCCGCAGATCCAGAATCCCCACCTGATCTACCCCGGCGACACCCTCAGCCTGGTCTACGTCGATGGCCAGCCGCGCCTGGTGCTGAACCGTGGCGAATCGCGCGGGACCATCAAGCTGTCGCCGAAGATCCGCAGCACGCCGATCGCCGAGGCCATCCCGACCATCCCGCTGGACAAGATCAACAGCTTCCTGCTGGCCAACCGCATCGTCGATGACGAGAAGACCTTCACCAGTGCGCCGTACATCGTCGCCGGCAACGCCGAGCGGATCGTCAGCGGCACCGGCGACCGCATCTACGCCCGCGGCAAGTTCGCCGACGGCCAGCCGGCCTATGGCATCTTCCGCCAGGGCAAGGTCTACATCGATCCGAAGACCAAGGAAGTCCTCGGCATCAACGCCGACGACATCGGCGGCGGCGAGGTGGTAGCCACCGAAGGCGACGTCGCGACCCTGGCGCTGACCCGCACCACCCAGGAAGTGCGCCTGGGCGACCGCCTGTTCCCCACCGAGGAGCGTGCGGTGAATTCCACCTTCATGCCCGGCGAGCCGAGCCGCGAGGTGAAGGGCGAAATCATCGACGTACCGCGCGGCGTGACCCAGATCGGCCAGTTCGACGTGGTCACCCTGAACCGTGGCCAGCGCGACGGGCTGGCCGAGGGCAACGTGCTGGCGATCTACAAGGTCGGCGAGACGGTGCGCGACCGCGTTACCGGTGAGTCGGTGAAGATTCCCGACGAACGCGCCGGCCTGCTGATGGTGTTCCGTACCTACAAGAAGCTGAGCTACGCCCTGGTTCTGATGGCCAGCAGGCCGCTCTCGGTAACCGACAGGGTGCAGAATCCCTGACTCGAAACCCCCGCCTCGGCGGGGGTTTCGCGTTTCTGGGGGAAGGAAATTTCATACGACGGTTTCCAGGATGGAAGCCGGACCCTTCCCCTCTTCCTGTCAGCGATGGACCTGCCTGCTATGGATGAGTCGCGATGAAGAACCATTCTCCAGCCGAACTGGAAGCACGGCTGCGCCTGCATGGCCTGCCCGAACTGGGACCCATGCGCTTCCTGCACTTGATCGAGGCCTTCGGTTCGGCCTCTTCCGCGCTTGCCGCGCCAGCCGGCGCCTGGCGCACCCTGGGAGTGCCTGCCGAGGCCGCTGCCGCGCGGCGCAGCCCGGCGGTGCGGGAAGCGGCGGGTGAAGCCCTGCGCTGGCTGGAAGGTCCGCGCAGGCACCTGCTGATGTGGGACGACCCGGGATACCCGGCACTGCTCGCCGAAGTCGCCGATGCCCCGCCGCTGCTGTACGTCGAAGGCACCCCGGAGACTCTGGAATGGCCGCAACTGGCGATGGTCGGCAGCCGCCGCGCCAGCCCCGCCGGGCTGGGCACCGCCCGGAGCTTTGCGCGCAGCCTGGCGCAGGGCGGCTTCGCCATCACCAGCGGGCTGGCCCTGGGCATCGATGGCGCCGCCCACGAGGGCGCGCTGGAGGCTGGCGGCGCGACCGTGGCAGTCCTCGGCACCGGCCTGCGCAGGCTCTATCCGCGGTGCCACGAGGCGCTGGCGCGGCGCATCGTCGAGGGTGGCGGCGCGCTGGTTTCGGAGCTGCCGCTGGACAGCCCGCCGCTGCCGGCAAACTTTCCCCGGCGCAACCGCATCATCAGCGGACTCTCGCTGGGTGTGCTGGTGGTCGAGGCAAGTCCCGCCAGCGGCTCGCTGATCACCGCGCGGCTGGCGGCGGAACAGGGGCGCGAGGTGTACGCCATTCCGGGTTCCATCCACCATCCTGGCGCACGTGGCTGCCACCAGCTGATTCGCGATGGCGCGCTGCTGGTGGAAAGCGTCGGGCACGTGCTCGAAGCACTGCGCGGCTGGGCGCAGGCGGAGCCAGCGGAAGCGCCGGCGCAACCCCTGCCCCACCCTTTGCTGGCGCTGCTGCGCGCCGCGCCCTACACCAGCGAAGGCCTGGCCGCCGCCAGCGGCATGACGCTGCCCGACGTGCTGGCGACGCTCAGCGAACTGGAACTCGACGGCCGGGTCGCCTGCGAGGCCGGCACCTGGGTGCATCGCTCCGGCTGAAACCGTACACTTCGCGCACCCTGTCCGCTGGAGTGAGTCGATGATCAGCAGCTTTCGTGCGCAATGCGCCGCCCGGGTCGTCCGCGAGGGCGGCGTGATCGCCTATCCCACCGAGGCGGTATGGGGGCTCGGCTGCGACCCGTGGAACGAGGATGCGGTGTATCGCCTGCTGGCGCTGAAGGCGCGGCCGGTGGAAAAGGGCCTGATCGTGGTGGCGGCGAACATCCACCAGCTCGACTTCCTTCTCGAAGACCTGCCGGACGTCTGGCTGGACCGCCTGGCCGGTACCTGGCCGGGGCCGAACACCTGGCTGGTGCCGCACCAGGAGCGCCTGCCGGAGTGGGTCACCGGCGTCCATGACAGCGTCGCCGTGCGGGTCACCGACCACCCCCTGGTACAGGAACTGTGCCATCTCACCGGTCCGCTGATCTCCACCTCGGCCAATCCGGCCGGGCGCCCGGCGGCGCGCACGCGGCTGCGGGTGGAGCAATACTTCCACGACGAGCTGGACGCTATCCTCGGCGGCGCCCTTGGCGGGCGCCGCAACCCCAGCCTGATCCGCGACCTGGTGACCGGGCAGGTCATCCGCCCGGCCTGAGTACGCGCTTCAGGGCAACAGTACGGTCGAGCCGGTGGTTCGCCGTGCGGCCAGTTCGGTATGCGCCCTGGCTGCTTCGGCCAGGGCGAAGCGCTGGTTGATCTCGATGCGGATGTTGCCGCGCTCGATCAGGCCGAACAGCTCGTCGGCCATCGCCTGGAGTTTTTCCGGGGTATCGGCGTAGCTGCCCAGGGTCGGCCGGGTCACGTACAGCGAACCCTTCTGCGAGAGGATGCCGAGGTTGACCCCGGTCACCGGCCCCGAGGCGTTGCCGAAGCTGACCAGCAAGCCGCGCGGCGCCACGCAGTCCAGCGAGGTTTCCCAGGTATCCTTGCCCACCGAGTCGTAGACCACCGGGCACTTCTTCCCGTCGGTCAGTTCGAGCACCCGCCGCGCCACGTTCTCGTGGCTGTAGTCGATGGTCTCCCAGGCACCGTGCTGCCTGGCCAGGCGCGCCTTTTCCGGCGAGCTGACGGTGCCGATCAGTTGCACTCCAAGGGCCTTGGCCCATTGGCAGGCGAACAGGCCCACGCCGCCCGCGGCGGCATGGAAGAGAATGGTTTCGCCGCCCCGCAGTTCGTAGGTCTGGCGCAGCAGGTATTGGGTGGTGAGCCCCTTGAGCATCACCGCGGCGGCCTGTTCGAAGTCGATGCCGTCGGGCAGGTGGACCAGCTTCTCCTCCGCCAGCACATGCAGTTCGCTGTAGGCGCCCAGCGGGCCGGTGGCGTAGGCGACGCGGTCGCCGACCTTGAAACGGGTCACTTCGCTGCCCACCGCCTCGACCTCGCCGGCCCCTTCGCTACCCAGCCCCGAAGGGAAGCCGGGGGCTGGATAGAGGCCGCTACGGTAGTAGGTGTCGATGAAGTTCAGGCCGATGGCGCGATTACGCACGCGGACTTCCCGGGGGCCCGGCTCGGCGGGTTGGTAGTCGCGGTATTCGAGGACTTCGGGGCCGCCGTAGGCAGCGAACTGGATGCGCTTGGCCATGCTGGAACTCCTGCTTCGTCAGGGTTTCGGACGGTCGCGCCGGGTGGGCGACCCTGGGTAAAGGCCTTCATCCAAGCCTTCCCCTTGACGGCCGTCAAGCGCCGGCTACCCATCCAGGGTGGTATGCTTGCGCCCTCGTTTCGTCGCCAGCCCGCGCCCCGCGCGGCCTCCCCGCTCCAAGGTGAACTCCGTGACCGACCGTATCGCCGCTGTCAAAACCTACCTGCTCGACCTGCAAGACCGCATCTGCGCCGCCCTCGAGGCGGAGGACGGCAAGGCCCGCTTCGCCGAGGACGCCTGGGAGCGTCCGGCCGGTGGCGGCGGACGGACGCGGGTAATCGGCGACGGCGCATTGATCGAGAAGGGCGGGGTGAATTTTTCCCACGTCTTCGGCGATAGCCTGCCGCCCTCGGCCAGCGCCCATCGGCCGGAACTGGCCGGGCGCGGTTTCCAGGCGCTCGGCGTGTCGCTGGTGATCCATCCGGAAAACCCCCACGTGCCGACTTCCCATGCCAACGTGCGTTTCTTCTGCGCCGAGAAGGAAGGCGAGGAGCCGGTCTGGTGGTTCGGCGGCGGCTTCGACCTGACCCCCTACTACGCCCACGAGGAAGACTGCGTGCATTGGCACCGGGTCGCTCGCGACGCCTGCGCGCCGTTCGGCGCGGACGTCTACCCGCGCTACAAGGAATGGTGCGACCGCTACTTCCATCTCAAGCACCGCAACGAGCCGCGCGGCATCGGCGGCCTGTTCTTCGACGACCTCAACCAGTGGGACTTCGACACCTGCTTCGCCTTCATCCGCGCTATCGGCGACGCCTATATCGACGCCTACCTGCCGATCGTCCAGCGCCGCAAGCACACGCCGTTCGATGAACGGCAGCGAGAGTTCCAGGCCTATCGTCGCGGTCGCTACGTGGAGTTCAACCTGGTCTTCGATCGTGGCACCCTGTTCGGCCTGCAGTCCGGCGGCCGTACCGAATCGATCCTGATGTCGTTGCCGCCGCAGGTGCGCTGGGGCTATGACTGGAAACCCGAGCCGGGCAGCGAGGAAGCGCGCCTGACCGAGTATTTCCTCGCCGACCGCGATTGGCTCGCCGGCCAGCCCTGACCCGCCCGCAGGGGACGAGTCCGCTCGTCCCGTCCCACCCCGGCAAAGGAACGACCCATGGACCGCTACTGCGTATTCGGCAACCCCATCGGCCACAGCAAGTCGCCGCTGATCCACCGCCTGTTCGCCGAGCAGACCGGCGAGGCGCTGGTCTATGACGCGCAGCTGGCGCCGCTGGACGATTTCCCCGGGTTCGCCCGGCGCTTCTTCGAGCAGGGCAAGGGCGCCAATGTCACCGTGCCGTTCAAGGAAGAGGCCTATCGTCTGGTGGACGAATTGAGCGAGCGGGCCACCCGGGCCGGGGCGGTGAACACCCTGATCCGCCTGGCCGACGGTCGCCTGCGCGGCGACAACACCGACGGCGCGGGCTTGCTGCGGGACCTGACGGCGAACGCCGGGGTCGAGCTGCGCGGCAAGCGGGTTCTCCTGCTCGGCGCCGGCGGTGCGGTGCGCGGGGTGCTCGAACCCTTCCTCGGCGAGTGCCCGGCGGAGTTGCTGATCGCCAACCGCACGGCGCGGAAGGCCGTGGACCTGGCCGAGCGATTCGCCGATCTCGGCGCGGTGCGCGGCTGCGGTTTCGCCGAGGTCGAAGGGCCTTTCGACCTGGTCGTCAACGGCACCTCGGCCAGTCTTGCCGGCGACGTGCCGCCGCTGGCGCAGAGCGTGATCGAGCCCGGCCGTACCGTCTGCTACGACATGATGTATGCCAAGGAACCGACCGCCTTCAACCGCTGGGCCGCCGAACGCGGTGCGGCGCGTACCCTGGATGGCCTGGGCATGCTGGTGGAGCAGGCCGCCGAGGCATTCTTCCTCTGGCGTGGCGTGCGTCCTGCCTCGGCGCCGGTGTTGGAGACGCTGCGCCGGCAATTGGCAACTGTCTGAGTTGTCAGGCCGCATTTGAGACGTACGTCTCAAATCGGTTTCCATCTGACATGTAGGAATCACAAAACCGGGTTAAGACTTCAGGCTTCACTCACTCTCGAGCGCTGCCGATGAAAACCTTCGCCCGCCTGGCCGCCGGTCTCTGCATCTGCGCCATCGCCAGCCAGGCCAACGCCTGGTCGCAACCGACCCACAAGAACATCGTCAAGGACGCCCTGGCCTTCATGAACTCCTCCTACGCCACCGAGGAGATGCGTCAGGCCTACCGGTTCTACGTGAGCGCCGCCGGCAGCGAGGCGCAGGCCGGGGAGATCCTCGGCCAGGCGGCCTTCGACGTGGACGACTTCAAGGACACCCGTCTCGGGGGCTGGTGGGTCGGCTACGAACACGCGCCGCTGTGGGGCGCGGCTTCGGGCATCGTCAACTACACCTCGTACTGGCACTTCCTCAACCTGGCCCGCGACGGCGATTCCCATGGCAACCCCCACGGCGGCTACGACTACCGCTACCACAAGGTCGACGGCGGCATCGCCGACGTCGACTGGTACGCCATGGTCTATCTCTACAACCGCGAGCTGAAGCGCGAGGACTTCGACACCACCGAGGCGCACTACCGCCAGGGCACCCGCTCGGACTGGCAGGAGCACTACGGCGACTTCCAGACCGCCGCCTTCCAGCCGATCGACAACCTCGCCACCTACTGGTTCGAGCAGTTCCGCGCCGCGCCTTCGCTGCAAACCATCGGCTATGCCCTGCACGCCACCGGCGACGTGGCCCAGCCGCACCATGTGTGGATCACCTCGGCCAACGGCCATTCCAGCTGGGAAGGCTGGGTCGACGACCACTACGCCAGCGAGAAGCTCAACGACCCGGCGGCGGTGGCCAACCTGGTGGGGCGCTACGATCCGAGCAAGAGCATCCGCGACCTGCTCACCCAGACCGGCCAGGTCGCCTACGCGCGTCCCGAGCCGCTCTACGACACCAGCTACGAGACGCGCCTGCGGGTGGCGAAGGAGCTGATTCCCGAGTCCATCGCCCTGACCGTCACCGTACTGACCAAGGGCGCCAACAGCTTCGATGCACAGACTGCTCTCTGACCGCGCTCGGGGCTGGCGTCGCGCACTGTGCGGGGTCGCCTTCGGGCTGCTGGCGTGGAGCGCCCATGGCGTCCCCGCCAAGGCGCCGCAGGATCTGCGGATCGACGGCGAGGTGCTGCCGGGGAAAAGCGTCGACCTGCTCGAGCAGGCCTTGTCGCGGGTCAAGTTCAACACCGACCCGCAGCAGTTGCGCCGTGGCCTGGTGGAAAACCGCCTGCTGGCACGCGCGGTGGAAGACCAGCTCACCGCGCAGAGCCGCGCCGATCTCGACGCCAGCGTGGAGATCGAGGCCGGCAACCTGCTCGAACAGGTATACGGCAGGCGCTACCGCGAGGACCTCGGGCCATACCTGCGCCAGCCCCGGGCCCTGAGCGCGGAGCGTTTGCGCGAGGTGCTGGCGCCGAGGAGCCGCGGCCTGGTGGAAAACAGCCTGCTGCTGGACGAGACGCAGCGCCGCGAGGCGGCCGGGGTCGAGCTGATCGGCTGGCAGTTTCCCGGCCAGCCGGCACAGGTCCTCGACCTGCTATCGCTGTACGAAGGCGACAACGTCCAGGGCCAGGTCGAATTGCAACAGGGCAACCTCGCCTACCTGGCGCGCCAGGTCCAGACCCGCATCCGCCGCGACTACCTCTGGTACCGCCTGGCCCGGGACGGCTTCGGCCCGGCAGAGCGGCAGGGCGTGAGGACCCTGGTGCGGGACAAGCTGGTGCGCCATCGCTATCTGCACCAGATCGGCCTCTACAGTGATTTCCACCATGAGTCCGATGCGCTGCGGGAACTCGCCGGCAAGGTCAGCGACAAGGACGCCGAGGCCTACTATCGGCGCAACCTGGAGCGTTACCGCAACGTCGCGCAGGTGCAGGCGGCGCATATCCGCCTGGCCGACCAGGCGAGCGCGGACAAGGTCTACGCCGAGTTGCGCAACGGCCTGGCCTTCGACGAGGCGGTACGCCGCTATTCCCTGGCCGACGACAGGGACCGCGACCCGCCCGGCGACCTAGGCCTGATACGGCCCCAGGACGGCCGGCTCGACCTGCTGCGCAAGACTGCGCTGATCCAGAAGGCCGATACGGTTTCCCAGCCGATGCGCATCGACGGCGCGTTCGAGATCGTCCGGGTGCGTAGCCGCGAGGATCGCCAGTTGCCCCTCGACGACCGCAGCGTGCGCTTCGAGGTGAACCAGGCGGTGGCGCGCGAGCAACTGGCAGCACAGTTCGAGACGCGCCTGCGCAACCTGCTGGCCGGCGCCAGGGTGGAAGGCCTGTGAAGCGCTGGCTCGGCGTTGCCCTCGGCTGCAGCGGGCTGGCGATCGCCCTGGCCTGCGCCGGCGTGTTGCTGGCGCCCGCCGATATGGCCGCTTCCTCGTCTTCTCCGCCGCCAGCCAGGACGGTTGCGGCGCTGCCCGCGGTCGACGACCGTCCGCCGCCGCTGGCGCCGGTACGATCGCAAGCGGTGGCACCGGCGTACGAGGCGGAGCCGCCGGCGGCGGAACTGGATCGCGAGCAGGCGATCCAGTTCATGCAGATGCTGCGCGACGAGGGCGACCCGCGCAGCCCGCCGCTCGGCGGCCTGCAACCACGCCAGGGCGCGACGGCTCAGGAGCTGGCCGATCCGAAGCAGTACCAGGCCTTCGAGGAACGACAGACCCGCGAACTGGTACAGGCCTACACCAGCGGCGTACAGCAGATACCGGAAATCCGCGCGCGGATCGAGGCGGCCGAACAGGGTGGCGAGCGCAGCGCCGAGGAAATCGACGAGGCTCGCGCCGCCCTTGGACAGTTGGAGATGATGCGCGACAAGCTGCAGCGGGAATCGCCGCAACTGCTGCCCGGCGACAGCGCACCGACATCGCCGGCGGCGCCCTGAGCGTCAGCCTTCGTAGTGCAGGCGGCAGCCTTCGTCGGCCTGCCGGCCCAGCGCTTCGCGGACCTGCGGGCGAGCGTGGCGCAATACCAGGCGGCGTCCCTCGGCGTGCAGGCGGCGGGCTTCCTGCTGCAACAGCACTGCGCCGGCGAAGTCGATGAAGTTCACCTGGCGGGCGTCCAGCACCAGCCGTGGCCTGTCGCATTGGCGCATGAGGCGTTGCAGGTAGTCGCAGGCGCCGAAGAAGATCGAGCCTTCGATGCGCAGCACCTCTTCCTCGTCGTTGCGCTGGCGCAGTACGCGTGGTGTCGAGGTGCGCCGCAGGTAGAAGAACAGCGACGCCAGCACTCCCGCGTAGATGGCGTTCTGCAGCGGCAACAGCAGCGTGGCCAGGGCGGTTAGGCCGGCCACCAGGCATTCGGCGCGGCCGCTGCGGTAGAGCGCGCGGAGCGCCGGGCGGTCGATCAGGCCCCAGGCGATCAGCAGGATGCCTGCGGCCATCGCCGGCAACGGTACATGCTCGATCAGGCGCGCACCGAGCACGGCCAGCAGGGCCACCCAGAGCGCCGAAAACGCACCCGCCAGCGGGGAGCGCGCACCGGCTTCCAGATTGAGCCCGGAGCGGGTGAAGGAACCCGCCGACAGGCTCGCCGACAGCCAAGGCCCGAGCAGGTTCGACAGACCCTGGGCGCGGACCTCCTGGTTGGCATCGAACGCGTCTCCCTGGCGCGCGGCCAGGGCGCGGGCGATCGACAGGCTGGTGACCAGCCCGAGCATGCCGCAGGCCACCGCCGCAGGTAGCAGGTCAAGGATCGATCGGGAATCGAAGACCAGCGGATTCCAACCCGGCAGTGCACTCGATAAGGCCTGCACATGGGCTACCGAGGCGAAGGTCCCGGGTAGCGCCCAGACCAGCGTGGCACCGCCCAGCAAGCCAAGCAGCAGGGCCGGCCAGCGCGGTCGGAGGCGCCTGACCAGCAGGCTGAGCGCGAAGCTGAAGCCGCCCACCAGCAGCGATGGGCCATCGAACTCGGCGAACCGCGCCAGCAGCCGCCAGCCGTTTCCCGGCGCTGCGCCCTCCCCGCTCGCGGCCAGGCCGAGAAGATAGGGCAGTTGGCCGAGGACGATCAGCAGCGCCGCGCCAAGGGTGAAGCCGAGCATCACCGAATGCGAGACGAAATTGACCAGCGACCCGACGCGCAGGACGCCGAGCAGCCACTGGAAGGCGCCGGCGAGAAAGGTCAGCAGCAGCACGGCCTGGACGTATTGCGGGCTGCCCAGCGGCGCCAGCGGGGCCACCGAACTGAACAGCAGCACCGAGATCGCCGCGGTGGGACCGCTCACCAGGTAGCGCGACGAGCCCCACAGGCAGGCGATCGCCACTGGCAGCATCGCCGCGTACAGGCCGTACTCCGCTGGCAGGCCGGCGATCAGCGCATAGGCCATCGATTGCGGCAGTGCCAGGATTGCGCCATTCAGGCCGACCCAGGCCTCGCGCCTGAGCGTGCCCCGGCGTAGCCCCGGTAGCCAGGCGAGGAACGGCAGCAGGCGCGTCCACATGGCGCTATGGCTGGCCGCGAACCGCGGCCAGGGCGTCGCCGCCGTCGCGGCTGGTCACCCCTTGCAGCCAGGCCTCGAGCACCCGCGGGTTGGCCTTGAGCCAGGCGCGGGTCGCCGAGGCCGGAGTCGCCGTGCCTTCCAGCGCGTCGCTCATCAGGCGGTTCTCCATATCCAGGTCGAAGCGCAGGTTGGCCAGCAGCCGCGCCGGGTTCGGGCACTGCGCGGCGTAGCCCTTGCGTGCCAGGGTGTAGACCTGGCCGCGGTCGCCGAAGTACTGCTCACCGCCTTCCAGGTAGCGCAGGTCATGGCGGATGTTCATCGGGTGCGGCGTCCAGCCGAGGAACACCAGCCAGCGCTGGCGCTTCTCGGCCCGGCCGAGTTCGGCGAGCATCGCCTGCTCGCTGGACTCCACCAGCTTCCAGTCGCCGAGGCCGAACTGGTTGGCGTCGATCATCTTCTGGATCGACTGGTTGGCCGGCGCGCCGGAGCCGATCCCGTACAGCTTGCGGTTGAAGCGTTGCCCTTGCGCGGCGAGGTCTTCGAAGCGGTGTACGCCGGCGTCCCAGACGTAGCGCGGCACCGCCAGGGTGAAGCGGGTGCCATCGAGGTTGCGAGCGAGGCGTTCGACCTGGCCGCTGGCGATGAACTTGTCGTGATAGTCCTGGTGCGCGGGCATCCAGCCGCCGAGGAAGGCGTCCACCTGGCCGTCGCGCAGGCCGCCATAGATGATCGGCACCGACAGGGTATCGATCTTCACCTGGTAGCCGAGGCTTTCCAGGAGAAACGCGGCGGTGGCGTTGGTCACCGCGATATCGCTCCAGCCTGGATCGGCCAGCCTGACGCGGGCACAGGCGGGGTCTTCGGCGTATAGCGAGGCGCTGCCCAGGAACAGGGTGGCGGCCAGCAGGCAGGTGGGAAGCCGGTTCATGGAAGTGCCCTCGTGCTCAGGGTTGCGGGAAGCGCGCGCGGCGCTCGAGATCGTCCAGGTCGATATGGTTGCGCATGTACTGCTGGCTGGCGTCGACCCACGGCTGGTGGTCCCAGCTGGCCAGCCGCCCTCGCGCCAGCGCGGCGGCCACCAGGCGTCGGCGGCGCTGGCTGTCGAGTACGGCGCGGGTGATCGCGGGGATGTCCCAGCGTCGCCGGGCCTCGTCGAGGAACGCCTCGAACGTTCCGCGATGGGCCGGACTGGCGGCGAGGTTCTCGCGCTCCTGCGGGTCGTTGCGCAGGTCGTAGAGCAGGCAGGGGTCCTGCTCGGAGTAGATGAACTTGTAGTCGCCGCGGCGGATCATCATCAGCGGGCTGAGGGTGCCCTCGGCGGTGTATTCGCCGATCACCTCGTCATGCCCGCTGCCGTCGCGCAGGTGCGGCAGCAGCGAGCGGCCTTCCAGCGGCAGGCGTGGATCGACCTGGCCGCCGGCCAGCTCCACCAGGGTCGGCAGCAGGTCCACGGTGGATACCGAAGCGCCGATGCGGCGCGGCGCGAAGCGCGCCGGCGCATGGACCAGCAGCGGCACGCGCGCGGCCATCTCGAACCAGTGCATCTTGTACCAGAGGCCGCGCTCGCCGAGCATGTCGCCATGGTCGCCGGAGAACACCACGATGGTGTCGTCGGCCAGCCCGCATTCCTGCAGGGTCGCCAGCAGCGCACCGATCTGCGCGTCGACGTAGCTGCAGGCGCCGAAGTAGGCACGCCGGGCGGCGCGGATGCGCTCCTCGGGCAACGGCTTGTCCCACAGGTCGATGACCTTCAGCAGGCGTTGCGAATGAGGGTCCTGCTCCTCCTGGGCGAAGCGCTGGCGCGGCAGCGGGATGTCCTCGTCGCGGTAGAGATTCCAGTAGCTCGCCGGGATGCTGTAGGGGTCGTGCGGATGGGTCATCGACACGGTCAGGCAGAATGGCTGGCCGGCGTGCTGGCGAACATGGTCGTAGAGGTACTGGCGGGCCTTGAACACCACCTCCTCGTCGAAGTCCAGCTGGTTGGTGCGCACGCAGGGACCGGCCTGCAAAACCGAGGACATGTTGTGGTACCAGCTCGGGCGCACCTCCGGCTCGTCCCAGTTCACCGCCCAGCCATAGTCCGCCGGATAGATGTCGCTGGTCAGGCGTTCCTCGTAGCCGTGCAACTGGTCGGGACCGCAGAAGTGCATCTTGCCCGACAGCGCCGTGCGATAGCCGAGGTTGCGCAGGTAGTGGGCGTAGGTGGGGGTATCGGCGGCGAAGTCGGCGGCGTTGTCCCAGGCGCCGATGCGGGTAGGCAAGCGACCGCTGACCAGGGTGAAGCGCGACGGCGCGCAGAGCGGGCTGTTGCAGTACGCCGAGTCGAACACCACGGCCCGTTCGGCGAGGCGCGAGAGGTGAGGCATGCGCAGCACCGAGCGCGGATCGTGAAGCGGCAGCAGCGGCGCGGCCATCTGGTCGGCCATGATGAACAGGATGTTCGGCGAGGTCTTCATCGGGCGGCTTATCCCATGCGATTGGGTTATGCGATAGTGCTGCGTCGATCATCAGTGCATCGAAATCCCTGGTAAACCGCATGGGGCTGGATGCGTTGGATAAGCCTGGCTTATGGGAGAACGCCTCATGCCGCTGTCCCTCGACCTGCTCCGGGTATTCGAGTCCGCCGCCCGCCAGCTCAGCTTCACCGCTGCCGCCGAGGAGCTGGGGACCACCCAGCCTGCGGTCAGCCAGCAGATCAAACGCCTGGAGAAGGAGCTGGCGACCCCTCTGTTCCAGCGCGTCCATCGAGGCATCGTGCTCACCGACGCCGGCCAGCTCCTGCTCCGCCACGTGGCCGCCGGCCTCGAGACGATCGATGCCGGCATCGCCGCGCTGGGCGCGCGCCAGCGCCACGAGGTGCTCCAGGTGGCCACCGACTACGCCTTCGCCGCCTACTGGCTGATGCCGCGCCTTCCGCGCTTCCACCAGGCCCATCCGCACCTGGACGTGAGCCTGGTGACCAGCGAGCGCGGCCTGGCCGGCCAGCGCGGCGATATCGACGTGGCGATCCTGTTCGGCGACGGTCGTTCCAAGCACGGCGAAGCGCACCGGCTGTTTCGCGAGGAGGTGTTCCCGGTCTGTAGCCCACGCCTGGTCGAGGGATTGCAGTTGCCGCTGGCCAAGGCGCACCTGGCGCGCCTGCCGATGCTGCATCTGAAGCCGGCGCAGCACGCCCGCTGGTTCGACTGGCCGGCGTTGTTCGAAGCGTTGGCCATCGATCGGCAGCCGATTCCGGCGGTGCTCAGCTTCGACAACTACACCTTGCTGATCCAGGCGGCCATCGCCGGCCAGGGCGTGGCCATCGGCTGGCGCCACCTGGTCGACGGCCTGCTCGAACAGGGGCTGCTTTGCCGGCCCATTGGCGAGAGCTGCCTGTCGCGATACGGGTACTATGCGGTATTGCCGGAGCGCAAGCGGCGCCAGCGGCTGGTCGACGGTTTCGTCGACTGGCTGCAGGCCGAGTTGCAGGCCGGCGGCGCTTGAAGAGGTGACGATGAACGAGTATTCCACCCCCCGCATCCAGGGCTTCCATGCTCACGTCTATTTCGATGCGCAGAGCATCGAGCGAGCCCGGGCCCTTTGCGAAGAGGCGGCGCGGCGCTTTCCGCTGAAGATGGGGCGGGTCCATGAGCGGCCGGTAGGGCCGCATCCGGACTGGAGCTGCCAGCTGGCATTCGCTCCCGAGGTGTTCGGCGAGCTGGTGCCCTGGCTGGCCATCCATCGGCAGGACCTGGTGGTGTTCATCCACCCGGTCACCGGCAACGATCTGCTCGACCATCGCGACCGAGCCATCTGGATGGGAGCCATTCGCCCGCTGGACCTGTCGATCCTGGACGAAGGCCCGCAACGCTATGACTTCGCCGTGCCTTGAGGCGCGGTCATCGTCATCCAGTCGTGCAGTTCGCATTGCAGCTCGCCCAGTGCCGTCACCAGGTCGTCGACGGCATCGGCGAGCTTGCGCACGGAGCTTTCGCCGCAGGCGATCTCCAGTTGGTGGCAGGCGCGTTCCACGGCGTGGGCGTGGATCAGCGAGGCCATGCCCGCCAGGCGGTGCGCCAGCTCGTTGAGTTCCTGGGTCTGCTCGCGCTCCTGGGCGCGTCGCAGCTTGCGGGTGTCTTCGTTGTTGCTGGTCATCAGCTGCGCGACGAGCAGGCGGCTGATCTCCGGTTGGTTGGCGCGGTCGCCCAGGGCGGCGGTCAGGTCGAACGTTCGCATGGGATCCTCAGATCAGCTCGTGGCGGCGGGCGAAATCGATCAGGCCGGCCAGGGAATGGGCGTTGAGTTTCAGCATGATGCGTGACTTGTAGGTGCTCACGGTTTTCTCGCTGAGGAACAGCTGCTGGGCGATGGCCTTGTTGGTATTGCCGTTGGCCAGGTACTGCAGCACGGTCATCTCGCGGTCGGAAAGGCTTTCCAGCATGCGGGCCTCGTTGTCGCGGCTCTGCTGGTTGATGCTGCGCAACGCCCCGGTGGGGAAGTGGATGTAGCCGGCCAGCACGGCCTTGGCGGCGAGCAGCAGCTCGGAGAGGTTTTCCCTTTTGCTGACGAAGCCCATGGCGCCGGCCTGCAGGCAGCGCGGGGCGAACTGCGCCGGATTCTGCCGGGTCAGGACCAGGACCTTGGTGTCCAGCTTCAGGGACTTCAGGCGGGCTATCACTTCGAGACCGTCGATCTTGGGGATGCCGATGTCCAGGATGGCCAGGTCGGGAGACTTCTTGCGGGCTACCTGCAGGGCTTCGGCACCGTTGTCGGCCTCGCCGACGATGGTGAAACCGTCGCGCTCGAACAGCAAGCGCACGGCCAGGCGGATAGCGGGATGATCATCGACGATCAGCACCTTACTCATGCGAACCTTCTTTGAATGCGTTGGCTATTTGGGTGAGGCGCTATTCAAGGCTTCGGCAGAGTCGGCGGACAATAAGACGTTTCTGAAAGTGACCGTGAATTTTTCCTCACGGTTCTGGCAGCGTGCAACGCAAGGCCAGGCGCAGCGGGTTGCCTGCGCCTGGCGAATGCCGCTGTCAGGGTCTGTCAGCGTGCGTTGCGCACGCCTTCGGCCAGCTCGCCGCACAGGGCGAGGACATCCTTGACCGCCTGGGCATTGTCGCGGGCCTTGGCGATCCGGTCGATCAGCGCCGAGCCGACCACCACGCCGTCGGCCAACCGCGCGACCGCGGCGGCGTGTTCGGCGCTGCGGATGCCGAAGCCGATACCGATCGGCAGGTCGGTATGCCGGCGCAGGCGCGCCACTGCTTCCTCGACGTGCTCCAGGGTCGCCGCGTTGGCGCCGGTGACGCCGGCCACCGACACGTAGTAGACGAACCCGGAACTGCCTTCGAGCACCGTCGGCAGGCGCTGGTCGCCAGTGGTCGGGGTGGTCAGGCGGATGAAGTCGAGGCCGGCGGCCTGGGCCGGGTGGCAGAGGTCTTCGTTGTGCTCCGGCGGCAGGTCGACCACGATCAGGCCGTCCACTCCCACCTCCTTCGCCTCGGCGATGAAGCGTTCGACGCCGTAGTGGTGGATCGGGTTGAAGTAGCCCATCAGCACCAGGGGCGTCTCACTGTCGCCGCTGCGGAATTCGCGGACCATCTGCAACGTCCTGGCCAGGGTCTGGCCGCCTTCGAGGGCGCGGATGTTGGCCAACTGGATGGCCGGGCCGTCCGCCATCGGATCGGTGAACGGCATGCCCAGTTCGATCACGTCGGCTCCGGCCGCCGGCAGGCCTTTGAGGATTTCCAGGGAAGACGCGTAGTCCGGGTCGCCGGCGGTGACGAAGGTCACCAGGGCGGCGCGGTTTTCCTGCTTGAGCTGGGCGAAGCGGGTCTGCAGGCGGCTCATGCTTTCGACTCCTGTTGCATGTGGTGCATGACGGTCTGCATGTCCTTGTCGCCGCGACCGGACAGGTTCACCACCATGATGTGCTCCTTGGGCAGGCTGGGCGCACGCTTGAAGACCTCGGCCAGGGCATGGGAGCTTTCCAGCGCCGGGATGATGCCTTCGAGGCGGCAGCAGGTGTGGAAGGCCTCCAGGGCTTCGTCGTCGGTGATCGAGGTGTACTCGACGCGGCCGGTGTCGTGCAGCCAGGCGTGTTCCGGGCCGATGCCGGGATAGTCGAGGCCGGCGGAGATGGAGTGTGCGTCGATGATCTGGCCATCCGCGTCCTGCAGCAGGAAGGTGCGGTTGCCGTGCAGCACGCCGGGAACCCCGCCGTTCAGGCTGGCCGCGTGCTTGCCGGTGTCGATGCCGTGGCCGGCGGCTTCCACGCCGACGATCTGCACCCCGGCGTCGTCGAGGAACGGGTGGAACAGGCCCATGGCGTTGGAGCCGCCGCCGATGCAGGCGACCAGCGAATCGGGCAGGCGCCCTTCCTTCTCGGCCAGTTGCTCGCGGGTTTCCTTGCCGATCACCGCCTGGAAATCGCGGACCATCGCCGGGTACGGATGCGGGCCGGCGACCGTGCCGATCAGGTAGAAGGTGCTGTCGACGTTGGTCACCCAGTCGCGCAGCGCCTCGTTCATGGCGTCCTTCAGGGTACCGGTGCCCGCGGTCACCGGGATCACCTCGGCGCCCAGCAGCTTCATGCGGAAGACGTTGGCCTGCTGCCGGTCGATGTCGGTAGTGCCCATGTAGATCACGCACTGCAGGCCGAAGCGCGCGGCGACGGTGGCGGTGGCCACGCCGTGCATGCCGGCGCCGGTCTCGGCGATGATGCGTTTCTTGCCCATGCGCCGGGCCAGGAGGATCTGGCCGATGCAGTTGTTGATCTTGTGCGCGCCGGTATGGTTCAGCTCCTCGCGCTTGAGGTAGATCTTCGCCCCGCCGCAGTGCTCGGTCAGGCGCTCGGCGAAGTACAGCGGGCTCGGTCGACCGACGTAGTCGCGCTGGAAGTAGGCCAGTTCCTCCTGGAACGCCGGGTCGTCCTTGGCCTTCTCGTACTCGCGGGCGAGGTCGAGGATCAGCGGCATCAGGGTCTCGGCGACGTACTGGCCGCCGAAGCGGCCGAACAGGCCCTTGGCGTCGGGGCCGTTGCGATAGGAAGTCATGGAGGGCTCCAGGAAATGACGTATGGGCAGAATCTAATCCCCCCGCCGGGTAAAAGAAACCGATAAGATTGCTCAAACCTGTCAGGAAAACTCACGAATAGCCATGAGCCGCGACCTCCCTTCCCTGAATGCCCTGCGCGCTTTCGAAGCCGCTGCCCGGTTGCACAGCATCAGCCTGGCGGCCGAGGAACTGCACGTTACCCATGGCGCCGTGAGCCGGCAGGTGCGGTTGCTCGAGGACGATCTCGGGGTGGCCCTGTTCGGCAAGGATGGGCGCGGCGTAAAACTCACCGATTCCGGCGTTCGCCTGCGTGACGCCTGCGGCGATGCGTTCGAGCGACTGCGTGGCGTCTGTGCCGAGCTGCGCCGGCAGACCGCCGAGGCCCCGTTCGTCCTCGGCGTACCCGGCAGCCTGCTGGCGCGCTGGTTCATCCCGCGACTGGACCAGCTCAACCGTGCCCTCCCCGACCTGCGCCTGCAACTGTCCACCAGCGAGGGCGAGTTCGATCCGCGTCGTCCCGGCCTGGACGCCATGCTCTGGTTCGCCGAGCCGCCCTGGCCGGCGGACATGCAGGTCTTCGAACTGGCGCCCGAGCGCATGGGCCCGGTGGTCAGCCCGCGCCTGGCGCAGGAAACCGGCCTGGCCCAGGCGCCCGCCGCGCGGCTGTTGCAGGAGCCGCTGCTGCATACCGCCTCGCGACCCCAGGCCTGGCCGGCCTGGGCCGCGAGCCAGGGGCTGGCGGCGGAGGCGCTGCGCTATGGCCAGGGGTTCGAGCATCTCTACTACCTGCTGGAAGCGGCGGTGGCGGGCCTCGGCGTGGCCATCGCCCCGGAGGCGCTGGTCCGCGACGATCTCGCCGCGGGCCGCCTGGCGGCGCCCTGGGGCTTCATCGAGACCGACGCGCGCCTGGCCCTGTGGGTACCGGCGCGCCTGCACGATCCGCGTGCCGGGCGCCTGGCGCAATGGTTGCGGGAGCAGTTGGCAGGCTGAGCGCTGGCGATTTGCTGCACTTTTCCGGCTCGGCTAGTGTCCATTGAACAGAGGCGCCCGTCGGGCGCGAAGAACCAGGCATCGTCCGGGGAGAGAGTTCATGTCCAATCACCACACCTACAAGAAGATCGAACTGGTCGGCTCGTCCAAGACCAGCATCGAGGACGCCATCAACAACGCCCTCGCCGAAGCGGCGAAGAGCATCCAGCATCTGGAATGGTTCGAGGTGGTGGATACCCGCGGGCACATCGAGAACGGCGCCGTCGGCCATTACCAGGTGACCCTGAAAGTAGGGTTCCGTATCGCCAATAGCTGATGGCACCCTGGAAACCTGTCCACGATCGCCAGCGCCCTGGGAAGGCCACCGCGTCTTTCCGCTTCGCCGGATCATGCACAGGCTATGAGGGCGGCGTGCCTCCATGGGCGGCGCGCTCGTCTCAACCTTGCCGCATTTGGCAAGCCTGACCCGTTCGGGTCTTCATCCATGCAACGAGGGAATGTGTTCATGAAGAAGTTGATGTTGGCAGTCGGCCTGTTTGCCGTGGCGGGCAGCGCATTCGCCGCCAAGCCCTGTGAGGAACTGAAAGCCGAGATCGATGCGAAGATCAAGGCCAACGGCGTTCCTGCCTACACCCTGGAAATCGTCGACAAGGGCAGCGTCACCGACAAGAAGGTAGTCGGCACCTGCGACGGCGGCACCAAGGAAATCGTCTACCAGCGCGGCTGATGCAGCGCCTGCGACGAGCAGTATCCGGGGCCGGCTTTCCCATGGGAGCCGGCCCTTTCTTTTTGCCGCGATGAGTACCCTACCAACGATGGGTCTTGTTGCAGTTCGTCGAGAAAGCGTGCCATCTAACGGATTAATCCAAAAGTCTGTGTTAGGTTTTTCGGCGCGCCCAGATGGCCTTGTGCCTTATTCCCGGATTGTCCGACTCATGGAAGACGGATTTCGGAATATTCCTGCTTACCCGCTGTAGCCGCTGGGCCAGTATCGCGCCTCTCTGAATTCAAGGAATGAACTCGTGGCTCTCCATCGCCTGGCCTTTATCTTCCTGTGCCTGCCGCTCATGGCCAGCGCCGCCCCCTTCACCTCCCCCGGCGACCGCGACCTGATCCGCGACCGCCAGCAGCG
>NZ_KV813356.1:0-278 GCF_001813645.1 Pseudomonas sp. HMSC063H08 | reverse complement strand
TTGATGCTGATGGGGATTGCCAGGTAGAGCGTCCAAGGGACGACCGCTAGCGGAATGATGCTGCCGCGCGCCTTGTGGTAGAGGTAGCTGGACTCCCGGCCGGCGCCGAACTTGCGCAGGTCCCGGCGCACCAGGCCGTCCACCAGGCCGGTGAACGCGGCCATCAGGAACAACGGGATCGTCATGACCAGGATCACCAGGCGCACGACAAATGTCAGCACCGTGTACAGCGCGGCCAGGCCGTAGTTCTGCAGCGTGGAGACGCCCTGGGCGGTGAG
>NZ_KV813355.1:0-452 GCF_001813645.1 Pseudomonas sp. HMSC063H08 | reverse complement strand
ACGATCTGCGGCACCGTGAGGTGCTGGAAGATGCGCTGGTTGGTGCGTTGGGCGAGGTAGGCCAGTTGCGGGACGAGGGTGATGCGGTAGCGGGTCAGGCGCTTGCCCGAGTCGCCCTGTCCGGCGCTGCGCACCAGGCCGTGGATACCGTTGCCGGCGGGCCCGAGGGTAAGGAAGGCGGGTTTGTGCAGCAGGCTTTCGAGGTCCGGCACGGGGCGTTCGCCGACCAGCTCCAGGTCGAAGGCGAACGGCTGGCTGATGGCTTCGCGGCCGCTGAAGGAGAGCACCTGCAGGTCGAGGGCGAGGCCGTCGATGGCGAGGCTGAAATGGGTCTGGTTGGCTGCTGCGAACATCCGTTGTCCCTCACTGGCGCAGGCGACCGATTCGATTGTCCTGCCTGGCGCGGGCGAGACAAGGGCGCGCAGGCTCGATCGGAAGCTGCCTACAACAAA
>NZ_KV813354.1:0-791 GCF_001813645.1 Pseudomonas sp. HMSC063H08 | reverse complement strand
TTCGGCGACGACCAGACGGTGTTCCCGCGGCTCGCGCCGGTGGCCTACCAGCAGGACTCCGGCCTGGTCGCCGACCGGCCGGCGGTCAAGCGCTTCGGCGTACGCCTGGAAACCCGCACCAGCCGCGTCACCCGCCGCGACTACGACTTCGAGAAACCGCGCCTGACGCTGGAAAGCGCCGCCCGCGGCGAAGCCCGGCCGGACCTCGAGGACTACGACTATCCCGGTCGCTTCGTCGACCGCGAGCGCGGCAAGCACCTGGCCAGGCGTGCCCTCGAACGGCAGCGCAGCGACTACCGCCTGGCAGAGGGCCGCAGCGACCAGCCGTTGCTGCTCAGCGGCCACTTCCTGCCGCTGGCCGCCCATCCCCAGGCGGGCTGGAACGACCTCTGGCTGCTCACCGAGGTGATTCACGAGGGGCGGCAGCCGCAGGTGCTGGAGGAAAGCATCGTCTCCGACGTCTCGGCGAGCCCGGACGACTTCCGGCAGGGTTACCGCAACCGCTTCCAGGCCACGCCCTGGGAGGCGTTCTTCCGTCCCCCGCCGACGCCGCCGAAGTCGCGCATCCTCGGCACGCAGAGCGCGGTGGTGACCGGCCCGAAGGGCGAGGAAATCCACTGCGACCGCTACGGTCGGGTGAAGGTGCAATTCCACTGGGATCGCGAGGGCCAGGCCGACGACAGCAGCAGTTGCTGGTTACGCGTTGCCTCCGGCTGGGCGGGAAGGAACTACGGCGCCATCGCCATCCCGCGGGTCGGCATGGAGGTGCTGGTGACCTTCCTCGAAGGCGA
>NZ_KV813353.1:0-612 GCF_001813645.1 Pseudomonas sp. HMSC063H08 | reverse complement strand
GTCGTCGACCAGGCCATCATCGCACTGCGTGAGCGGGTGAAGACCCCTTCGCCGGAGCATGCGGCCGACAACGAGCCATGGCTGTACTGCGACTGGCAGGCCAGGCAAACAGCTTACCGGCTCCTCCAGCGCCTTGAGCGCGCAACACGCTGAAGCATCACCCTACCCACCCCTGCCGGGTTCTCCCGTCAGGGAGACCTGGCCAACCACAGGAGCACACCTATGGGATGGCTTTTCTCACATCAGACGAAGGAAGACCTGCTGCGTGAGCTGCTGGCCCCAACCAGTACTTTCGCAGGCAGCACCAAGGTGCTGGCACACGCAGTCTCCGGCAATGAACTTTGGACTGTCGTAAAACGAACCTTCCACCTTGCCGGATTCTATTTCGGCAAGCCGGCCGGTCACTCGATCACCATGATCGAGCTGCACTTGCTGGACTGCTCGGCCGGGCAATGGGGCTACAAGACCATTCCGGAAAGCGCCGGCCCGTTCTACTACGGCTGTCCGCTGGAGTTCCTGGACCTGGCTCACGATGAGATCAACCAGGAATGGCGTGAACGCCTGACGCACGAACACCAAGCCTGACCGCACCAACCACTTCCCTTGAGGGGC
>NZ_KV813352.1:3245-6454 GCF_001813645.1 Pseudomonas sp. HMSC063H08 | reverse complement strand
TCTACTGGGTCAGTTTTCGGTCAGCGGCAACAGTCTGGGTTCTGTGGGTCATGGCCTTCTTCTCAAATTTCGTTCTCCCGAGGGTATTTGAGAAAGTTTTTTTGAGAAAGCGTTTTGAGACAAAAAAGCCCCGCGTTGCGGGGCCTTGGTGTCACTTTCAGAAGGCGACAGCACGAAATATCAAAAGTCGACCGCACGGTCTTTTCTGACGTTGGAGTCGCCTCAGAAAACGGAAAATAAAGCACGCTAAGGCGTAGTTCCCTCGGGCTACACCGCGTCCGCACTGCGCGGTTCTTTCTTCCCTTGCAGTGACGCAATCAGCGGGCAGGAAACGTTCCCCTTCCGCGCATGGCAGGCGCACACCAAATCAGACAGCACGGCCTCCATGCGCGCCAGGTCAGCCATCCTCTCGCGCACGTCCTTGAGCTTGTGCTCGGCCAGGCTGCTGGCTTCCTCGCAATGGGTGCCATCCTCCAGCCGCAGCAGCTCGGCGATCTCATCCAGGCTGAAGCCCAACCGCTGGGCTGATTTCACGAAGCGCACCCGCGTTACATCCGTCTCGCCATAGCGGCGAATGCTGCCGTAAGGCTTGTCCGGTTCCGGGAGCAAGCCCTTGCGCTGATAGAACCGGATGGTCTCCACATTGACCCCGGCCGTCCTGGCGAAAACGCCAATGGTCAGGTTCTCCAAATTGTTTTCCATATCGCTTGACTCCGTACATAACTACGGAAGTAAGCTTAAGCTATCCAATTCAGATTCGAAAGGACAAACGTATGTCTGAACCTCAAAACGGGCGCGGCGCGCTCTTCACTGGCGGGCTGGCCGCCATCCTCGCCTCGGCTTGCTGCCTCGGGCCGCTGGTTCTGATCGCCTTGGGGTTCAGCGGCGCTTGGATCGGCAACTTGACGGTGTTGGAACCCTATCGCCCCATCTTTATCGGCGTGGCGCTGGTGGCGTTGTTCTTCGCCTGGCGGCGCATCTACCGGCCGTCAGCCGCCTGCAAACCGGGTGAGGTTTGCGCGATTCCCCAAGTGCGAGCTACTTACAAGCTCATTTTCTGGGGCGTGGCCGTGCTGGTTTTGGTCGCGCTCGGATTTCCCTACGTCGTGCCATTTTTCTATTGATCACAGGAGTTCACCATGAAAAAGCTGCTTTCCGCCCTTGCCCTCGCTGCCGTTGTTGCCCCCGTGTGGGCCGCCACCCAGACCGTTACGCTGTCCGTACCGGGCATGACCTGCTCGGCCTGTCCGATCACTGTCAAGAAGGCGATTTCCAAGGTCGATGGCGTCAGTAAAGTTGACGTGACCTTCGAGACGCGCGAAGCGGTGGTCACCTTCGATGATGCCAAGACCAGCGTGCAGAAACTGACCAAGGCTACCGAGGATGCGGGCTACCCATCATCAGTCAAGAACTGATCATGAAAGACCCGAAGACACTGCTGCGGGTCAGCATCATTGGCACAACCCTCGTGGCGCTGTGTTGCTTCACCCCTGTTCTGGTCATTTTGCTCGGTGTGGTCGGCTTGTCCGCGCTGACCGGCTATCTGGACTATGTGCTGCTGCCTGCGCTGGCGATTTTCATCGGCTTGACCATCTACGCCATCCAACGAAAACGCCAAGCCGATGCCTGCTGCACCCCGAAATTCAATGGAGTAAAAAAATGACCGAAATCACCGTGAATGGCATGACCTGCACATCCTGCGCCACCCATGTCAAAGATGCTTTGGAAAAGATTCCCGGCGTGAATGCCGCTGTGGTGTCCTATCCAGAAAGCCGCGCGCAAGTCATGGCAGACACCGCCGTGAGCCACAACCAACTGCTGGCCGCCATCGCCGCATTGGGTTATCAAGGCTCGATCCGGGTTGGTGATTTCAAAGATGAACCAAAAATCCGTGATGCACTTGAGGGCGCCGGTTTGCATATCGCCATCATTGGCAGCGGCGGGGCCGCGATGGCGGCGGCGCTGAAGGCCGTCGAGCAAGGCGCGCAGGTCACGCTGATCGAGCGCGGCACCATCGGCGGCACCTGCGTCAATGTCGGCTGTGTGCCGTCCAAGATCATGATCCGCGCTGCCCATATTGCCCATCTGCGCCGGGAAAGTCCGTTCGACGGCGGTATTGCGGCAACTGTGCCTGCGATTGACCGCAGCAAACTGCTGGCCCAGCAGCAGGCCCGTGTCGATGAACTGCGGCACGCCAAATACGAAGGCATCCTGGACGGCAATCCAGCCATCACCGTTTTGCACGGTGAAGCGCGTTTCAAGGACGACCAGAGCCTGGTCGTCCGTTTGAACGAGGGTGGCGAGCGCGAGGTAACGTTCGACCGCTGCCTGGTCGCCACCGGTGCCAGTCCGGCCGTGCCGCCGATTCCGGGCCTGAAAGAGTCACCCTACTGGACTTCCACCGAAGCGCTTGTCAGCGACACCATTCCCGCACGCCTGGCCGTGATCGGTTCGTCGGTGGTGGCGTTGGAACTGGCGCAAGCCTTTGCCCGGCTCGGCAGCCAGGTCACGATCCTGGCACGCAGCACCTTGTTCTTCCGGGAAGACCCGGCCATCGGCGAGGCCGTGACAGCCGCTTTCCGCGCCGAGGGCATCGAGGTGCTGGAGCACACGCAAGCCAGCCAGGTCGCCCATGTGAACGGCGAATTCGTGCTGACCACCGGACACGGTGAATTGCGCGCTGACAAGTTGCTGGTTGCCACCGGTCGGGCACCGAATACGCGCAGCCTCGCGCTGGACGCGGCGGGGGTCACTGTCAATGCGCAAGGGGCCATCGTTATCGACCAAGGCATGCGCACGAGCAACCCGAACATCTACGCGGCCGGCGACTGCACCGACCAGCCGCAGTTCGTCTACGTGGCAGCGGCCGCCGGCACCCGTGCCGCGATCAACATGACCGGCGGCGACGCAGCCCTCAATCTGACCGCGATGCCGGCAGTGGTGTTCACCGACCCGCAAGTCGCCACCGTGGGCTACAGCGAGGCGGAAGCGCACCACGATGGCATCGAGACCGACAGTCGCACGCTGACACTCGACAACGTTCCGCGAGCGCTTGCCAACTTCGACACACGCGGCTTCATCAAGCTGGTCATCGAGGAAGGTAGCGGACGGCTCATCGGCGTGCAGGCGGTGGCCCCGGAAGCGGGCGAACTGATCCAGACGGCGGTGCTCGCCATCCGCAACCGCATGACGGTGCAGGAACTGGCCGA
>NZ_KV813352.1:0-3145 GCF_001813645.1 Pseudomonas sp. HMSC063H08 | reverse complement strand
GAACTGGCCGACCAGTTGTTCCCCTACCTGACAATGGTCGAGGGGTTGAAGCTTGCGGCGCAGACCTTCAACAAGGACGTGAAGCAGCTTTCCTGCTGCGCTGGATAAAAAAAGGAGGTTTTCAATGAGCGCCTACACCGTGTCCCGGCTGGCCCTTGATGCCGGGGTGAGCGTGCATATCGTGCGCGACTACCTGCTGCGCGGATTGCTGCGTCCGGTGGCGTGCACCCCGGGCGGCTATGGCCTGTTCGATGATGCCGCCTTGCAACGGCTGTGCTTCGTGCGGGCGGCCTTCGAGGCGGGCATCGGCCTGGACGCGCTGGCGCGGCTGTGCCGGGCGCTGGATGCTGCGGACGGCGATGAAGCGGCCGCGCAGCTTGCCGTTCTGCGCCAGTTCGTCGAGCGTCGGCGCGAAGCGTTGGCCGATCTGGAAGTGCAGTTGGCCACCCTGCCGACCGAGCCGGCACAGCACGCGGAGAGTCTGCCATGAACAGCCCCGAGCGCTTGCCGTCCGAGACGCACAAACCGATCACCGGCTACCTGTGGGGCGCGCTGGCCGTGCTCACCTGTCCCTGCCATTTGCCGATTCTCGCCATTGTGCTGGCCGGCACGACGGCCGGCGCGTTCATCGGAGAGTACTGGGGTATCGCAGCCCTCACGCTGACCGGTTTGTTCGTCCTGTCTGTGACACGACTGCTGCGGGCCTTCAAAGATCGATCATGAGCGCTTCCCATTGAGACAAACCACGCTGTCGCTACGTTGCCTCATGCCGGCATCAAATTCGGCTGAGTAGCTTCTCGCCATCTGGACGTAGCTCACCCTTGGGTGAAACATGCCGATACAGGGTCTGCCGCGTGACGCCAAGTTCCTGGCACAGGTCGCCGACCTTGGTCTCTGGCTGACCCATTGCCGCCATCGCCAGCCGCAGCTTGGCGGCGGTCATCTTGAACGGCCGGCCGCCTTTCCGCCCGCGCGCGCGGGCCGAGGCTAGGCCGGCAATCGTGCGCTCCGCGATCAACTCGCGCTCGAACTCGGCCAGGGCGGCGAAGATGCCAAAGACCAGCTTGCCGGCGGCGGTCGTGGTGTCGATGGCCGCGCCGTGCCCGGTTAATACCTTCAAGCCGATGCCGCGCCCAGTCAGGTCGTGCACGGTGTTGATGAGATGTCGCAGGTCGCGTCCGAGCCGATCCAGTTTCCACACGACCAGTGTGTCGCCAGTTCGCAACGCCTTCAGGCAGCTCGTCAAGCCGGGCCGATCCTCGCGCATGCCGGATGCCTGGTCCTCGTAAAGATGTACTGGATCGACCCCGGCGGCAATCAGCGCGTCGCGCTGCAAATCGGTAGCCTGGGAGCCGTCCGCCTTCGATACCCGCATGTAGCCTATCAGCATGTCGTACCTGTCACATATACGTTCGATTATGTGACAGTGTGAGCCAGAAAGTTCTCGCCGTCAAAAACTGTCACTTAACCCGTCATTTAGTCTAAGACCTGCAAACGGCCATTCAGGCTCGTAATGTGACAAAAACTCCGGCGGGATGCCCTCCTTGGTGAACGTGGCGCGCAAACGTTCCAGGGATTCGGGGTCGCGTCGCCCGTAGGACGCCAGTGTGAACAGCAAGCGGGCCGTCTCCGGGTTGTGTCGCGCTTCAATGATGGCCTCATCGATGGCCTGGGCTGCTCGTTGCCAGTGGTTGATGGGTTCCGGCTTCGGCACCTTCGCCGGCAGGCCGTTGGTGAAACCAGTGTGCGGCTCCGTCCAACGCCGCGACGTCCGCAGCGTAGTGGTCCATGTCGTGGCCGTCGCTCACCTGAGCGGACCGGCCGTGGCCGCGCCGATCGTGCGCGATGACGCGATAGCCCAGGCCAACGAAGAACAGGGCCTGGCTATCCCAATCGTCACCGCTGAGCGGCCAGCCATGGTGGAACACGATTGGCTGGGCGTCCTTCGGGCCCCAGTCCTTGTAGAAGATCTCAACGCCATCTTGGGTAGTCACTGTGCTCATGGTCATGATTCCGCGGTTGATGGAAGGAGAGTGGACGGACGAGAGTGCAGCGAAGGACGCCGGGGAAACGGCAGCCAGGGCCGCGGCACTCAAGCCTAGCACCAGAAAATCTCGCCGGTCCGGGCTGGCAGGCCCGAAGGTTTTGGTATTGCTCATGGGTGACTCCTTGTCAGTTGGCTAGCACGGGAGCAACAAGGGCTCCCGTGCCTGGTTGGGAAATTGGTTCTACCCGCGGTCAGCGTCCTTCCAGCTTTTTCACTACCTCGTCGGTCGTCAGCAGACCGTTGGCAATGTAGCGGAAGTCGACCAGTGCACTACCGTAGCCGTCGCCGTCAGGAAGCTTCGGTCCGGCGATGGCGTCACGTACGACGACCACCTCGAAACCGCGCTCCAGAAACTCGCGAAGATGCGATTCGACGCACAGGTTGGAGGCCATACCGGCAAGGATGATCTTGTCAACCCGCTGCTTATGCAGCTGCAGCATCAGGTCGTTGCTTTGGGGGCCATACAACTTGTGCGGTGATGCGACGATGGTCTTGCCGTCTTCAATGAAGGGCTTGAACTCCTGCATGAAGTCGGCACCCGAGTTACGGAATCCATCCAGCGTCAAGGCGCCCTTGCGATCGAAGAGGCCAAGCTTGTGCTGAACGGTCTCCGCCGGCGCCTCGTACTCCCATTTATGATCGTGGGGATAGTAGTAGTGCGGCGAGATGGCGACGGTCGTTCCAGCCTTCTTGGACGCCGCGAAGAGCCGGCGCAGATTCGGGACCAGGTTTTGCTCGGTAACGCTCGCACCGAACACCGGCCAGCCTGCACCCTCCGGGCTCATGAAGTCGATCTGCGGGTCGATCACGACCAGAGCGGTTCGACTTAGATCCCATTCAAAAGTGGAGGCCGGGAGCGCGGGCTTGACCGGGTCGGCATAGGAGTTCTCGGCGGCGAAGCTGATGCCAGGCGCCATCAGGATGGCCCCCAACACGGCGGCGTAGGAGAGCATTGTCTTGGGGTGAGTCTTGTTGAAGGTCATTTGCATGTCCTCGAAGTGGGGTGGTGCGAGTACGGTACGGCGAGAGGCTGGTACGAATAGGACATTTGTCCCTGGATTTCGGCCGTAAGCGTCCAGCCCGCCCACCTTTTGCTCG
>NZ_KV813351.1:0-3485 GCF_001813645.1 Pseudomonas sp. HMSC063H08 | reverse complement strand
GCGCAGGGTTGATCCCGTCTCGGCTGACCAGGACTGTGCCAACTGCCGGCTCGGCTCCGCCGGCGTGAGCACCTTGACCGGAGGGGCGGAAGCCACGGCCGGAGTGGGCGGCATGGACTTCACGGCGGAAGCCAAGGGCTTGATCGGTGCCAAAGCCGCGGGAGGAGAAGAGGGGTGGCCATCCTTGGCCGGTGCTGCTGGGGGGAACACAGTGGTGGATTCAGGCTTCTTGGTCGGAGCGGGGCTGGTTGTGATCGGCGCCGGCGTTGGCACCGAGGCGACCACGACGGGCGACTCCAGCGTGCTGACTTTCTCCGTGGAGGAGGGTTGCGCTACCGCCGCTGGAGTTGGGGCAGCGGGCTTCGCATACAGTTGCTGGACCGGTATCGGCCTCGGCGCCGGGGGAAGTTGATAGCCCGGGCGAAGCACGAAGCAGACCTGCCGCGCCACTTCGTCGACCTTAACCTGCCAGGCTGGACCGGAGAGGACCTGGAGGGTGTTGCGCAGGGTCATGGGGCCGAGCTTGTACTGAGCCGCCGGCAGCGGCCGGGTGTAGAGGATGTTCACATGACCGGCCTCTGCCGGGCACAGCGAGTAACCCGAGCGGCTCATCACGTACTGCATGGCATCCTTGACACTCGGGTTCATGCTCGACGGGATGGTCACGTCGATGATCTGTGCCATCAGGTCGCGCTGGCCAGCGTCCGGCTGGGTGCTGACCAGGGTGTAGCGCCCGTAGCGCACGACGGGCTCCTTCTCCGGTTGTACGCCATTCGGGTACAGGTCCGGTGAGAGCAGGTCTGGATTGCGGCTGCTGTCGAAGGCGGGCCTGGCCGGCTCAGCCTTGTGGGTCGTGCAGCTGGCGAGCAGCAGGCACAGCGTGAGAGTGGTCAACTGCCTGGTCATTGAGGCCCCCTTTGATGATGGGGCACACAATGGCAGGCCAATCGCTATGCCTCAGCAGGAAATACTCGGCGGAGGGCTAGGGGATTTTTATCCTATCAACGTGAAAGCAGTTTTTGCCACGTGGCAGCGTAGTGGCATGAACTTGAGGAGTGGCCCCGGAGGGGCCTGTTCTCCTAGTCTTTCTTATTCGTATTGTTCAAGAAGATTGGGAAGAAACTTCTTTGGTTTTTAAGTCGAACAGTGTCATCTATTTTTATTTGAGAGGCTTTGCGACGAGTTCCTCCGCTCTCAGTTATTATCTCTATGTCAGGGTTTTCAATTAGAGCAATGTTTATGTCGTCACTGTGGGCGGGGGTGGAGTTGTAAATTCCACTATAAAAGTCCTCAATGCGAACAGCATCACCAGACGAGGAAATAAGTTTCGGAATGTCTTCGAGTAGTTGGATTTTTGCATCATCTCTAGCAGATGAGTCAAACAGATATAATTTGCCTTCTTCGCTTGGGTCGTGCGCAAGCATATTCAGTCCGGACCTACCGTAATGAGCTTGAGACCCACTGTTAATGTGAAGAATGTTGTTGTAGACTTGTCTGGCTCTATAAAAGCTGGCTAAGTGGATGAGCCAATACCTCCAACCATTTGGGTTGTTGATGGAGAAGGGGCTTACAAATTGTGCGCATTTTTTAAAAGTTGAGTAAACTATTCTCTCAGCAGTTCCCAGCCAACTTTTCTTATCCATGATGGTGTCAAGCTGAGCAATGTCGTATTCGTTTATTGATAAATGTGATAGCTGGGTTGCAAGTTGCTTTGGATTTGTTTTTTGAAGAAAGGCAAGAAGTGTCTCGATTGCAAAAGTGTAGAATATTTCGGCGGAGTTGTTTGAGCGTATTATATCGGCCAGGGTTTCGTTCCGAACCTGGCTGTGCCCACACTGGTCGAGGTTGAAAATTGTGCTTTTGTAACGGCCTGCACGAAGAAGACTTTTGATCTCAGAATATGCCTGCTCAAAAAAATTGCTCATATAATGAGTCTTGATATGTAGCTGTCTGTTAGTGTCTCTTATTTCTGCGTGCAGTGGGTAGATGTTTTCTTTTAGGAGTTCTACCGCAATTGGCTCAGAGTCGTTTAGGATTAGAAAGCACTCTATTTCAATTAGAGGAAGGCCTTGCTCTGCTCTTTGAATATTGATATATTTCGTGGCCTTATTGAGCTCCTCCATGAAAATAATAGGCGAGCCTGCCGTCCCACATATGTAGCGACCTGCGCCTGAGAAGCCATCAATTATGGCTAACCTAAAACGTTCTTGCTTGGGAAGTTGGCAGCGAGTAATAATGTATTGGTAGAAGTATTCTCGCAGTATTTTATGCTTTCTTCTTGAGTGGTCTTCAAGCTTTGCGCCATTCTCCCAGTCAAATTTTTTTCTTACCATATAACTTCCTTATCTCTCAGGCTAACTTTTCTTTAAGCGATGCTGACTAGTTTTACCGGCATCTCATCCCAGGTCCTGCCTCGGTACTCTCGACCGTTAGCTTTCTTCGAACGTCGGATGTTATCTTTCCCCCAAGTGCCCCATTGCTTAAAGAAGAAAGCTGTTCCATATTCTATGCATTGTTCATGGATCTCATCGATCCACTCTTCTTTTATTGGCCTGGCAGAGCTTCCGCTCTCTCCTCCAACAATGGCCCAGTCGATGCCTGAAAGGTCAATCTCGCCAACACTTCCGATTAATGGCTCGAAAGAGATGAATCTTATTTGGGCTGGGGTCTTCTTTAGGTGAAAGACCCTCTGGGCAGTTTCTTGCTCCTCTATGCTGGTGCCTAGCCACACATTAGGAAGTACCTCTCTAATGTATTTGGTGAGCATGTCGGCCATTCGCTCTGGTCTTTTGGTCAGAATCTGGTAGTTATGATGCGGCGTTTCTCTCATGACATTCCAAACCTTGAGAATAAAGTCATCGCTAACTTTCTCATGAAAGAGGTCGCTCATTGAATTAACAAATATCTTCCTGGGTTTTCTCCAGCGATAAGGAATCGAGAGCGCATCATGGTCTTCAGTGATTTTACCGTTCCAAACTGTACGTTTACCTTTGAGTCGAGTTAGGCCAGAATATTTCTCAACCCCCATCGACTCTAATCTTCTTGCCATTTCCATAGCATAGCAATTCTTGCAGCCCGAACTGATTATGGAGCATCCTGCTACAGGGTTCCATGTGGAGTCGGTCCATTCGATCTGTGTTTCTGCCATTTTTCCTTACCTGTCGCCCCCAACATATAGGAAATTTCTCCACCAATGGGTTTGATATCATAACCTTATGGAGTCATGTGGCATACAGGGCCCTAGCTATGACTGACAGTGGGGAAACCTTCTATGAAATCAATGTCTTAGCAACGAGTTCACGGTTTCCGTCGACCTGCTCGGGCTCGATGAGGTCCTGGGCAACCTGGCGTTTCGCGTTGAGCAGTTGCCACAGCTGCTCGTCGATCGTGGCCTCGACTAAGGGGATCTTCACCACGACCATGCGGAGCTGGCCGTTGCGGTACGCGCGATCCTCGGCTTGTTCCTGCTGACCGGGAGTCCAGGG
>NZ_KV813350.1:0-22996 GCF_001813645.1 Pseudomonas sp. HMSC063H08 | reverse complement strand
GATAGGGCAGCCCAGGGGGCCGGCAGTCCGGACACGGCGACGGGTTGTGCAATGGGATGGCCTGCCTTGCGGACCAGCACACAGAGCAGGCGCAGTCCGGGGCGTGGGTTTGGCGCAGGTAGTAGGGACTGGCGGCCATGGCTCATTTCTGCCCCCTACGACCACAGCGATAGTCTTCAATCGCTCGACGAAGCCAAGCGTTCTCTATCCGGTCGATATCGACAGTCAGGCCGCCCCAGGACACAACCCTGCCGGAGACGCCGCCGACAATGCCCGCGAAGCAGAACTGGAAGGTTTCCATCGGCACTGGGCGATCACTCGGCATCGTAATCACCCTGGCAGAAGATCGATTTGCCCCGGTCGAGGTCACGGCGAATACGGTGCAGGTTCACCACGCGGCGACGGCCAATCTTGGCAGTCGGGATCGTCTTGGTTTCCACCCAGCCCCGCACCACGTCTTCCGTGATGTCTTCCAGACCCAGCATCTGCGCGAAGACCGCCTGCGAGCAGAACGGCGCGGTGCGGAAGTCCGTGACCTTTTCTACAGCACCTGTAACGGTGAACCCCACTATTCCAGACTCTTCCATAGCTGTACCTTATGTTTCACCAATTACGGCAAATCGTATGAATTTGCCATATGTACAAACCATAAAGGCAATTCACAAAATTGTACATATGGCATGCCATGAGTATTTATAATGACGAACAAGCTGTCTGATAGAGCCCTTCAACTGATCAACGCTGCAAGCTTGGTCGAGCTTTCAAAGGCGGGTGATACCGACTACCCACGCTGGGTGAACATCAAGCGAGGGAGAGCACGTGTAGGTGCGGATGAAATCGAGATACTAGGGAAGCTCTACCCTAGCTATAGGTGGTGGTTGCTTACTGGCGAAGTGATACCAGAGAATGGCCAGACTAGTCCCGACTACGATGAGGCCAACCGAAACTTGGCCAATCCAAACGCGGGATAGCGATCACACAGGAAGTAGCTAGGCGCTGGTACGCCCGAAGGAATGGAGAAGACCAATGAAAAGGATGCTGCTGGCCCTAGCCCTAGCCCTAGCCGCAAGCCCTGCACTCACAGAAGAATCCAAGTCCATTGCCACCCAAGTGGGTGACGCCATCCGGCCTGCCGCCGAAGCCTATGGCAAAGGCATGCAGAAGCTAGTGAACGAACTGTTCGCCGGATCAAAAGGCCCCATGGGCGAAGCCGCCCGAGCCAACCTCAAAGCCCAAGATCAACGAGAACGCGAAGCCAATCGCGGGGTTCGTCGCACCATGAAGGAATGCATCAAGCCTGGGAACGTCATTGATGATGATGTGAAGGAATGCATTGAGGGGATTAGAACTAAGGAGTGGTAGGTATAATTAGCAAAAGCCTTTTGCATAGTTAATTGGAAAGTAGCTAAACAAAAAGACATAGGCTCTAAATATACAGCCATTGAGGGTGGGAATATGGAAAAAGCAACATTGCTTAAGATGATTGCTGAGAGAGGGTATGACGCAGGATACTGTGCAAAGCTTCATTTCTCTACATTTGATATTGTAGAAAAAGTGCCGGGCTGGGTGGGGCTGTTGACTACGGTTATAGGGATTTTTGCTCTTGTAGTCCCAGATTTTGAATCGAAGATAATATCTGCATCAATGGTTGCGATAGGGGTAACGACTCTATATATCAATTTTTATAATGATAAAAAATCAGAGTATTTTGAGGCTGGACGTAAGTTAGCATTAATTTATGATAAGCTAAAAAAACTTCATGCGAAAGTTAAGGTTGCTAGTCCAGAGGAATTGGTTGCAGCTGAGGCTGAGTTTGACAGATTATCAAGTGAAATTCATGCTCTTTGCATGAGTAAACATATTTTTTCAGCAGGATGGCTTGCTCATAAGAAGTTTTTTTGGGAACAGCAGACTGACTGGATAGAAGAAGATAGACCTTTTAGCTTTTATCGCGACAAGATACCTATGTCTGTTTATCTTTTTGTACTGGCAGCATTTATTGGTCTGATTGCATATAAATATATGAAGGCAGGATGTCTGTTATGAGTGCTGATCTATTTAGCGTTTTTCGCTCTAACTTGGCAGTAAAAAATGCTGACGAGATCAGCGTGAGCTACAAAAAGATTACCAAGAAGCTCAATGAGAAATATTATGACTCGGAGTCGGAATTTTTACATTGTAGGCAGGTGGGATCCTATGGGAGAAGGACTGCGGTTGACGGTGTAAGCGATTTGGATATGGCTTTTCTCTTGCCATGGGATGTTTACCATAGATTTAATAATTATGCTAACAACAAACAGTCTGCGTTGCTTGGTGAGATTAGGAAAGAATTGTCCGACTTGTATCCGAATAAAACTGTTCGGGCGCAGCAGCAAGTAGTTTCGGTTGACTTTGGTACTTATGTCGTAGAGGTTTTGCCCGCGTTTGAGAATGAGGATGGAAGCTATACATACCCTGATGCAAATGATGGGGGGAGCTGGGAGGACTGCAATCCAATTGCTGAAATTGAAGAAGTTGATGAGTTGCACAAGTCTACCAATAGCAACTTGAAGCGGCTTTGTAAAATGGTCAGAGCTTGGAAAAATGACCATGGCGTTGCAATGAAGGGGATGTTGATTGATACGTTGTGTCATAACTTTTTCAAGCAGACAGATGATTATGATGACGCAACGTATAAACATTACAAGAATTTGGTAAAAGATTTCTTTGCATTTCTTGTTGATCAAGATGAAGATCAAGAGTATTGGCTAGCTCCTGGAAGTAAATCAAGAGTATATAAAACTGGAAACTTCCATGCCAAAGCGAAGAAAGCTCTACGCAGGTGCACTGAGGCACTTGAAGATGAAGCCGTAGCGCATGAACGGTGGAAGACAGTGTTTGGCGTTCATTTTCCCGATGTTGAAAATGAGGAAGAACGCCAGCAGGCATATAAAGAAGAATTTATTAATGAGAAGTTTTCTCTAGACATAAAATACAGTCTAAAAATAGATTATTCGGTAGAAAGTGTAGGTGAAAGCTTGAGGGCGTTGATGTCAAGGGTTATTGACTATAGGTTGCCCAAGGAGAAGAAATTAACTTTCTATATAGTTAGCGATAATGTTGAGCCGCCTTACAAGATATATTGGAAAGTTAGAAATACAGGCCGTGAGGCAGTTAAAAGAAAAATGCAAAGAGGTAATATCGTGATTGATAGTGGGGCTAGACAAATAACCGAAACCTCAAATTTCGATGGGGATCATTTTGTAGAGTGTTACGCAGTAAAGAACGGTGTTTGCGTGGCGAGGGGACGAGTTTATGTACCTATATAGCAATGATAGGGGAGCCGGCTAGCCTATGCATAAGATGTGTTGGCCGGATTTAGATATTTTTAATGTGCAGGGTTTTGAATTATTTAAATTCCGCTAAATAAGTCGTTGCTTTCTTCAGTTTCAAGAGCCTCCAGATGTGAGAAATAAAGCTTTGGTCTTTTAGCTGTGGTTCTTCCTTTTTCATCTGTACGATCTACTGTGCCAAAGAGTCTGCAACGAAGGAATAGCAGTGGCTTATATCGAACGATGCTGCCTGTTTCTGGATAGGCAGTTAAGATGTGGTCAAGATACTTAAAGCCCATTGAGTTTGATGTTTTGTTCTCTCTGGTAACCTCTCCCTCTAGAACAACGTTTTCCCCGTGACGAAGTTCTGGGAAAAGAGGCTCGTCGGGATCCTCATTTTCTTCATCACAAAAAATATATTTGTCATCTTCGGTGATGGTTACTTCGTCAATAATGGTGCCGTTGATATCCCCGATTTTTAGACTTCTACCTTCTATTACCAAAGAAACTAACCCTTCAAGAATTTTTGGATCGCTTTGGATGTATAGATCAAGGACGTATTTGGGGATATAAAGGTATTCGCCGGCATCATTCCTTATTCCGATTGAATTGTTATTGTCGGCAAATTTAACGTCTTCAAATGGTTTGGTTTCAATGCGGCCAAGATGCTTTCCAAGGCGAGCGAACCATTTTATTGCTGACAGGGCTTTGCTAAAGATATCCCTCACGCCAAATTCATCGAAATCGCGTTCTGCCATCTTTTGAGCAGCTTGAGTCAAATATGCAGTTGCTGCTATTCCTAAGCTGGCCTGAACCCAGCCAGAGACAGTTTCAGGAATCAATGCTTCCCAAGAGCCTTCTCTGACTTTTACAGGAATTTCAAAATCAATCCCTTTGAACGCGGGGTTTAATTTGATAATGAAGTGTCGGAGCGCATGATCCATGCCTAGCAAGGCGTCTGCTTGTTTACGGGCATCCATGATCCCCCGCTCTAATCCTTTACCATCATATTTTATGTAACCCAGAAAGCCATCAATGCCTGAGTTAGATTCAAAGAAAAGGTCGCTATTCATTATTCCAAAGTTCCTTCTATGGATGCAGCCTAGAAAGTGAGTAAAGCTAAGGGGAGTTAACTTAAAAGTGATTGCCCTTGGCAAAACGCCATTACGAAAGCTACCCCGATAGGCGGGCTTAGGTAAAGAGCTTGAGGTGACTACATTGGTCGAATTTTCTGGAAGGGACTGGTCTAGCCAGCGTAGGGGAGGGCTGGAAAGCCCGATTTATGGGGCTTTCTGGCTCAGTCGGGCGGCTCGTAGCGGATTCATAATGCTGATGTCCCAGGTTCAAGTCCCGGTGTAGCCACCATATTTTTCAAGGGGTTAGCGTAAGCTAACCCCTTTTTGTTTTGGTCGGCAGACTACAAACCGACTACAAACCGTCTACGCCCCCCTTTACCGATTTACGGTTCGCATAAAAAAGCCCCGCATCTGCGGGGCTCTCCGATCCACGTCACCACTATCCGTGAGCAAGCAGCGGCTCAATCTCATGTTCGATCTGCTCGCCATTCGCCGCATAAGCAGTTGCTAACGAGTACTCACTCTGGAGATTCATCCAGAACTGAGCGGACGTATCAAAGTAACGCCCCAGACGAATCGCCATATCTGCGGAGATACCACGCTGCTCACGAACGATATCGTTCACTGTCGGAGCGGAGACTTTCAAAGCGCGTGCTAGGGCAGCTGGAGAGATATCCAACTCCATCAGAAACTCATCGCGTAATATTTCCCCAGGATGGATGGGGCGCATACCATTGGTAGCCATGGTCCACCTCCTCAGTGGTAATCAACTATTTCGACTTCTTCGGGACCCGCATCCGTCCAGACGAAACAGACACGCCACTGGTCATTGATCCTGATGCTATGTTGGCCCGCCCGCTTTCCCTGCAACGGCTCCAACCGGTTTCCAGGTGGAGAGCGCAAGTCTCGAAGCTCCGTAGCCGCATGAAGCATTGCGAGCTTACGCGTAGCGACTGTGAGGATCGCTCCCCACCGCCTCGAAAGACCCGTCTCAAAAAGCTGACGAGTCTCGTCGCAGCGAAAGGTCAGAATCATTCATTAACCCTTAACGTTAAGCGTTAACTTCACTACAGATTACCACAGATCCTCATGTGGTCAATTTGTAGCCAGACTGAGTAATCGGAGAAAAGCGCATCGCCGATTCCAAGTGCTCCGGCGTTAGGTGCGCATACCGCATCGTCATCGAGGAATGCCCGAGGATCCGCTGTAGGGCCACGCCATGCGCAGCGCCCCGTGTCAGGCATTTCATCTTGCTTTGGAAGCCAGGCATGCCTCATTGAAACAGTTCGAATCATTTGATAATCATTATCGATTTGTTTAGCTTTGCCGCCCATCAAAACAACAGCAACTCGGACATCTCCTCATGCCCCGCTCCATCCCTTCGCGCCCGGCTCCCCTGGCGCTTTCCCTGTCCCTCTTCGCTTCGTTTTCCGCTCCTGCGCTGGCTGCCGATCCGGTGGAGCAGCAAATGGTGGTGATCGGCTCGCGCGCGCCGACCAGCATCAGCGAGTTGCCCGGCACGGTCTGGGTGATCGAGCGCGAGCAACTGGACCAGCAGACCCAGGCCGGCGTGCCGCTGAAGGAGGCGTTGGGACAATTGATCCCGGGCCTGGATATCGGCTCCCAGGGTCGTACCAACAACGGGCAGAACCTGCGCGGACGCAGCGTGCTGGTGATGATCGACGGGGTGTCGCTGAACAGTTCGCGGGGCATCAGCCGGCAGTTCGACTCCATCGACCCATTCAACATCGAGCGCATCGAGGTGATGTCCGGCGCCAGCGCGGTGTACGGCGGCGGCGCCACCGGCGGGATCATCAACATCGTGACCAAGAAGGGCGTCGGCGGCGACACTCGCTTCAACACCGAGCTTGGCGCCCGCAGCGGCTTCCAGAGCCACGAGGATCACGACCTGCGCGCGGCGCAGTCGATCAGCGGCGGCAACGACCTGTTCAACGGCCGCCTGGCCATCGCCTACCAGAAGAACGGCGCGGCCTACGACGGCAGTGGCGACCAGGTACTGACGGACATCACCCAGACCGACCTGCAGTACAACAGGTCGGTGGACCTGATGGGCAGCCTTGGCTTCACTTTCGCCAATGGCCACAGCCTCGATCTCGGCCTGCAGTACTACGACTCCGGCTACGACGGCGACCGCGGCCTCGATCTCGGGCGCAACTTCGATGCCCTGCGCGGACGGGCACCCTATTCGATCAAGGGCGGCGTCGACCTCGACCGCGAGCCGGAGAGCAAGCGCCATCAGTTCAACGCCACCTACCACGCGCCGGAAGTGCTGGGTCACGACCTCTACCTGCAGGCCTACTACCGCAACGAGAAGATGGCCTTCAACCCCTTCCCCACCATCCGCTACAGCAATAGCGGCGCGATCAACTACGGCACCTCCTACTACTCGGCCTCGCAGCAGGACACCGACTACTACGGGATGAAACTGGCCCTGGTGAAGACCTGGGAGCGCGCCAGCCTGACCTACGGGGTGGACTTGGACCGGGAAAAATTCACGTCCGACCAGATGCTCTTCAACCTGCCGCTCGCCGCCGCCAGCGGCGGGCTGGTAGCCAGTGAACAGGCCAAGCTGGGCCGCTACCCGGACATCGATACCGACAGCCGCGCCTTCTTCCTCCAGGGCAGTTGGAAGGCCACCGACGACCTGACCCTGAGCGCCGGCGTGCGGCGCCAGTCGATGAGCACCGACGTCAGCGACTTCGTTGCGGCGAACCAGCAGATCCTCATCGCCAACGGCCTCGGCAAGACCGCCGACGCGGTTCCGGGCGGGAGCAAGGACTACGACGTCAACCTGGTCAACGTCGGCGCCATCTACAAGCTGAACCTGCAACAACAGGTCTGGGCCAACTACAGCGAAGGCTTCGAGCTGCCGGACCCGGCCAAGTACTACGGTTTCGGACGCTACGGCGCAGCCGACGGCAATGGCCACTACCCGCTGTTGCAGGGGGTCAGCGTGAACGACTCGCCGCTGGACGGGATCAAGACCAAGCAGGTCGAGCTGGGCTGGCGGCACACCGACGGTGCCCTGGATACCCAGGTGGCGGCGTTCTATTCCTGGTCGGACAAGAGCATCAAGTACGACTCGAAGACCCTGGCGGTGCTGCAGCAGGACACCAAGAAGCGCAACTACGGCCTGGAGGGCCAGGCTACCTACTGGCTGGACGATCACTGGCAGGTCGGCGTCAACGGCCTGGCCATCCGCTCCCAGGAGAAGGTCGACGGCCGCTGGCTGAAGCAGGACGTGACCTCGGCCAGCCCGTCCAAGGCCGGCGCCTTCGTCGGCTGGAAAGACGATCAGCGCAGCCTGCGCCTGCAGGGCGTGCGCACCTTCAACCTGAACGACGAGGCGGGCAACAAGATCGACGGCTACGCGCTGTTCGACCTGCTCGGCACCCAGGCGCTGCCGGTGGGCACCCTCACCGCGGGCATCCAGAACCTGCTGGACAAGGACTACACCACGGTCTGGGGACAACGCGCCCAGGTCTACTACGGCGGGCTCGCACCAGCGGGACTGTTCGACTACAAGGGACGGGGACGGACCTACAGCCTGACGTATAGCGTGGAGTTCTGAAGCCCGTCCTCGACAGTTCCCCTGTCCCTCCAGGGACAGGGGAACTCGTGGGAAAGAGCTTCCGCCTCTCTCAGCAGCAACCGCCCAGCGGACTCAAGCGATACTGCGGCGGCAACTGGTCGAGGCCGCTGACGGTGACGTTGAGGTTCTTCCACAGGCCATCCTTGATCCCGTAGATGCAGCCATGCACGGACAGCGACTGGCCGCGGTGCCAGGCGTTCTGGACGATGCTGGTGTGGCTGACGTTGGCCACCTGCTGGATCACGTTGAGCTCGCAGAGGCGATCGACGCGCTCCTCCTCGGTCGGCAACTGCTCCAGGTGCTCGCGGTATTCGTAGGCGAGGTCGCGAATGCTGCGCAGCCAGCCGTCGATCAGGCCGAGCTGGTCGTTGTGCAGGGAGGCGCGCACGCCGCCGCAGCCGTAGTGGCCGGTGACCAGGATGTGCTTGACTTTGAGCACGTCGACGGCGAACTGGATCACCGACAGGCAGTTGAGGTCGGTGTGCAGCACGACGTTGGCGACGTTGCGATGGACGAACAGGTCGCCGGGCAGCATGCCGACGATTTCATTGGCCGGCACCCGCGCGTCGGAGCAGCCGATCCAGAGGTACTCGGGGGTCTGCTGGCGGGCCAGCTTGGCGAAGAAGTCCGGGTCTTCCTGCTTGATCGCTTCGGCCCAGCGGACGTTGTTCTCGAACAGTTGCTGCAAGTCGCTCATGGCATGCCCCTCGTTTGACCGGTGCAGCACCTTACGGAAGGCGATGCCCGTTTGACAAGCGTCACAGCGCGGCGTGACTACGCCACCAGCGCTGCTGCGCCAGCGGCTGCATGGCGACCTGATCATGCCAACAGGCGTGCCAGGCTGCGGCGTCCTCTGCCAGGCGCGGCCAGTCGGGCTGTGCGAGGTCGGCGAAGAGTTCCCGTTCCAGCCAATCACGGCCGCTGCGCAGGAGCCGGCGGAAGGCTCGGTCGGTGAGCGCGCGGCGGTGCACCGCCTCGAAGCGCCACCAGGGGGATTCCTGTACCGCCTCGCGCGGCTGGCTGAGCACGGCGGCGCCGGAGGCCGGATCGAAGGACAGCGGCTGGAACAGTCCCAGGCACGGCGCCGAAGTACCGGTGGCGGCCAGTAGCGGGCCGTCGTCGCGCAAGCGGGCGACCAGACTGGCGGTGGTCTGCGAAGGCCGCCAGAAGCTGCCGGCGTGCATGCATACCTGGCGGTTGTTGTGGCGGCGGAAGTGGTCCCCGCGCGGGCCATGGTGGCGCAGCGCGACGAACAGCGCGTGCCAGTCCGGCTCGCCAGGCAGACTGTCGAGGAAGCGCTGGTTGATCCGACAGCGCCGGTGCGCACCGCCGACCCAGGGTAGCAGGCGGGTGTCGAAGACCCGCGCGAAGTGGAAGTCGCCGCGACCATCCCAGCAGCCCTGGCGGCGTGCCTGGTCCTCGAGGTCGCGGCTGCACAGGTCGAATTCGTGGCCAAGGGTCAGGGCGTTGGAGATGGCCCAGCGCTCGACCTTCTTCGCCGCCCACAGGTTGCCGGCGGTTTCCAGCACCCAGGCTTCGCCGGGGTCGGCGATGAGAAAGCTGTTGTCGTAGCGGATGCGCTTGTCACGGTAGCCGGCCGGGCCGCCCTGGCCGTAACGCTGCAACAACCCGGTGATCACCTCTAGCGCCTCGCGGGCGCTGGCGCCGCGCTCCAGTCCCAGGCGCAGCAGGTCCATGCCGAGCAGCGCGGTGCCGCGCTGACGGGTCAGCTTGGTGAACACCGCTTCGTTGCCGATGGCCACGCCGTGCTCATTGACGCCCATTTCCGCGCCCCAGATCCAGCTCGGCTGGCTGATCACCAGCGCATGTCGCTGGGCGGCCTGGGGAATGTCGAGGTAGGTGGTGCGCAAGCGCGCTTCCGGATCGTTGCGCACCGCCGGCAGGCGCAGCAGACGCTGCGGTTCGGCGGGCTCGCGGTCGCTGTTCTTGGCGAACCAGGTCTGGCCCTGGTGGCGAAGGATCAGGGTGTCGCACATGGGGGGCTCCAGTCTGCGCATCCTGCCACCGGCCGCTGTCGACCTGACTTCGCACTCCCGCGAAGGGTTACCGCATGAAGGGACCTGCCTGCGGTATGCAGGCGAGAATCGGAATGCTGGTAAGGGTACGGCGGTGCCAGAAGGCCAGCCAGCTACTCCAAGTGATAGCTAGTTGCCGGCAGGGAAGCGGAGCAAGCCTCAGTCGAACAGGGTGCAGGCCATGACCAGGGCGTCTTCGCGCCCGCCGACGGCGGGGTAGTAGTCGCGACGGCGGCCGATCTCGTTGAAACCGTAGCGTTCGTAGAGGCGGTAGGCGGCCTGGTTGGAAGCGCGCACTTCGAGGAAGCATTCGCGAGCCTGGTGGCCGGCCGCCTCGCGCATCAGGTGTTCGAGCAGGCGCAGACCGAGGCCACGCCCCTGGCTTTCGGGCTTCACCGTGATATTCAGCAGGTGCGCCTCGTCGAGGATGATCTGGATGACGCCATGGCCGACCTGCTGGCTACCCTCGAACATCAGCCAGCAATGGTAGTTCTTCAGGCCTTCGCTGAAGATGCCACGGGTCCATGGGTGGCTGAAGGCGGCATATTCGATTTTCAGCACGGCATCGAGGTCCGCCTCGGTCATCGGGCGGAAGGAAATCGCATCGCTCATTGAATCTCGCTCGACCAGCGCTGACGGACACGGCGCATGGCGCGCCACAGCTCGCCCTTGAGGGCGGGTTCTTCCATGAGGGCCTCCAGGCCCGGCACGGCCCAGGTTGCGCCCAGACCGTCCACCTGCAGTTCGCGGAACAGGCTGCCCTCGTCGCCCTCGCCGGCGAAGCGGATCGCCGGCAGGCCGACCAGCCACAGGCAGCGGCTGCGCTCGCTCTCCTCCATGCGCGCGGCGACGAAGCTCTGGACGAACTCCAGGGCCGCCTGCGGCCCCTGGTCGAGGTTGCCGCGCGCCAGCAGCGGCCAGCGTACCGGTTCGCCGATCAGCCGCGGGCTGTCCGGCAGGCCAGCGGCGCGCAGCAGGTCGCGCAGCAGCAGGTAACCCGGATCGCGGCTGGCGAAGGGTTCACCGGTGGGCAGTTCGACCAGCAGGGTGCAGGAGCCCGCCTGTAGCAGTTGCAAGGCGAAGCGCGGCGGCGGGGCCTGGACCGCCGGCGGCTCGGCCGGGGCCTCTTCGACCGGCGCGACTGGCTCGGCTTTCTTCGCCGCCGGGGCGCCCGGCTTCGGCAGGCTGATCGGGATCCCCCGGCCTTCCGCGGGCGCGGCGGGAGCCACGCTCGGCGCGCTGGCCGGCGCCTCGGCTTGCAGGACGCGGGCCTGCGGCGCATCGATCGCGGCGCGCGCACGCACAGGCACCGCCGGCTCTTCCCGGGGCGGGGTCTCCAGCAACTCCGGCCGCGAGGGTGCGGCGAACGGCAACGGCTGGCGGGGCAGCCAACTGGTTATCTGCATCGCGCCCAGGAAGGCGCGGCGACGCTGTTCTTCGATCAAATCTCGGGCACCGGCAATTAGGCGATGCGCGGGGACGGTTTCGCCCCCGGCGTTCAGGCAGGCAATGATAGCGGTTCTTCGACCTCGGCGGAGCGGCTTTGTCCCGCCATGCGACGGTTCGCCCTCAACGCGGGGCGACGGTGAAGATGTTGACGTTGCCTTGCAGCTTGAGGGTGCCGTCGATGCGTGCGCTGACCAGGTTGGTCTGCACCAGCCCGGAATCGGTACCGCGCGCCTTGTTGGCGCCAGCGATGGTGAAGCGCAGGTCCTGGAAGCTGGTGTCCTTCAGGCCGACGCGCAGCACCGGGCGGTTGAAGGCAGCGCCGTCGCCGCCGAAGCCGTCCTTGATGGTCACCACGTCCAGGGTGACTTCGTCGAAGCTGAACTTGCCGCTGATATCGTCGATCACCAGGTAGTTGTTGCCGCTGCCGGCCGGCTGGATCGCCAGGCGCGCGCCGCAGCCGCCGGCGCAGCGCGTCTGCGAAGGATTTTCCTGGAGATTGAGCGAGGCGCTGATGCTGATCCCGGCCTGGCCGACCACGTCGTCCAGATCGCTATCGCCCAGCGAGCGCAACTCGGCCCCGGCCGAAGCGCTGAACAGCAGCGCCAGCGCCGCGAGGATGCCGATGCCGCCTGCCAGTGGATGAGTCTGCTTGGCCATGTGCTGCGTACCTCGTTTCGCGCCGCCACCTCAGAGGTTGTGCGACGTCACCTTCAGGTAGTTGAAGCTGAGCCCGGATATCTCGTTGCGGCCCATGTTGTAGCCGCCGGTCGGTACCTGCCCGTAGCCTGGCCGGGTACCGCCGATGTTGAGGTTCTCGATCACCAGGCTGGTGCGCGGCGCATTGGCGTAGAAGTCGGCGGCGTTGGCCAGGGTCAGCTTGGGCAGTTCGAAAGTGAAGTTGCCGTCGGCGGTGACCGAGAACAGCAACGGCTGCGACTTCCCGTAGCCAAGCGCGACGCTGGCATAGGCGTTGGTCAGGTAGACGGTGCGCGCAGCCTGCTCGGCGGCGCTGACGCAACTGGGCGAGCCAGCACCGCAGGACATGATCTCGAAAGTCTTGGCGTAGAGGTTCAGGCGCATCTCGCCAACCAGTTGGCTGCGCGCGTTGGCGCCCCAGAAGCGCAGGTAGGAACCGTCCATCGCCAGTTCGGAGAAGTCCAGGTTGAGCACATCGGTGCGCGTGGAAGTGACGCCGAAGTCGAAGCGGATGCCGGCGTCGACCTTTTCGCTGGCCCGGCTCGAGCAGTTGCTGCCGGCACCGGCGTAACCAGCGATGCACGGCTGGCCGCCGGCGCCGCTCACCAGGCTGGGGAAGGCCAGTTCGATCACGTCCGCGGTGTCCGGCAAGGTGCTGACCACCCGCCCGTCGTCGAGCTGGGTGGTCAGCACCGAACCCTTGGCCAGATTCAGCTTGAACGGGAAATTGAGACGGCCGAGAGTCACCGGCGCCAGGGTGCTGCCCTTGTTGCTGCCAGTGGCGGCGACGTACAGCTCCTTTACCGTGATCGGCACGTTCTGCCCGGTGGCGGTGTTGGTCACGCCATTGATCGCGATGGTGGCCTTGTTGCCGTCGACCATGGCGCTGTCGAGGACGAAGCCGATGCCGGCGCCCTGCACGTCCGACAGTTGCTCGTCGTCGAGCGCTGTCATCTCGGCATGGGCGAAGGGGGCGGCCAGCAGGGCCGCGAGCAGGCAGGCGCGACTCATCTCAGCAGCCCTTGTTCAGGCCGCCCAGGCAGGTGTCCTGCCGTGGAATGCCATTGAAGGCCTGACCGAAGTCGACCTTGATTGGCGCCGTTCCATCGGCGTTGCGCGACATGTTGAGGAAGGCACCGGCCAGCGCGGCGACCAGCTTGGAGGGATCCTGCTGGTCGCGCCACTGGACGTTCTGGCTCTGCATCGAGATGAAGAAGCCTTTCGACGAGTCGATGAAGTTCTGCGCATTGTTCGGATCCACGGTGCCGATCGGGAACGACTGGTACTGGGCCAGGTTGAAGCAGGTCTGGGCGCCCATCAGCTTGCAGTCGTTGGAGGTCAGGAAGGGCAGCAGGACGTTCACCAGGCTGCCGATGATGGTGCTGTCGTGCATGTCCAGGGCCGTGCCGTTCTTCAGGCCGATCATGGCAGCGCGGATCGGGTCGGGGTTGCCGGAGCTGTTCACCAGTTCTGCCTGGGCGGTGTACTGAGAGCTGCCGGTGAGAGTGATGGCGGTCTTCGCCGCCAGGCAGTCGAGGGCCAGCAGGCCGCAGGAAATGCTGCCTCCCAGTTGGCTGCCGGTGCCGTACAGGTCCACCGGCACGTTGCCGGTGAGGGTCTTGATATCGCCCGAGAGGTAGCCCTTGGCTTCGCCGAAACCGATACGGATGCCGACCATCTTGCTGCCGTCGTAGGCGAACTCGATGTAGGGATTGCTGATGAGGAACGGGTTGATCGCGCCGGTGGCGTCGTTGACCGTGCCCAGGGCGAAGTTGTCGATGGCGATGTCGGCACTGCCGGCAAGCTCGCCGCTGCGGTTGTACTGGCCCAACTGCAGCTTCTTCATGTTCAGTTGGGTCTCGATGTCGGCGCCGAAGTTGATGCGGGTGAAGTTCAGTCCGTTGGCGGCGTCGGTGGTGAGGTTGATGAAGGCCTGGCCGACCACGTCGGAAAGCTGGTCGTCGTCCAGCGACTCCATCCTCGCCTGGGCGGTGGCAGCCAGCAGACCGGCGCCGCAGAACAGCGCGCAACGCAGCAGGAAGGGCAGACGACGGGACATGGGCTCACCTCTTGTTCTTCTCGTGGCCGACGGCAGAGACACTGCGACCTGTAGTCACTATAGAAAGCCCCGGGCGAATCGGGGCCGACCCATAGTCGAGAAAAACCGCCGAACGACGCGGTCGCCGCGCTCGCTGCAGCGGATGAGCGGTCGCTCGGCCAGGATGGATGTTACTCATCGTCACACGGGGGTAACGTCAGCCCTTCACTGCTGGCGGAACAGGCCGATCAGATGGTCGGCAATGGCGCCCTTGATGGCGTTGAGGCTGAGCAGGGAGTGTGCGCTGAGGCGGGCGGGGTTGATCCGGTGCAGGTGCAGCGAGGGCATGCGCGCTTCGTACTCGCGCAGGTCGCCCTTGACCAGGATCGGCAGGAACACGTCGTCGTGAGCCTGGTAACGCTGGATCAGCAGTTTCAACCCTTCCTGGAACGGCAATTCCTTCGACGCCACCAGGCGGTGCTCGCCGGGAATCTTCAGGTAGAGCCCGCGATAGCCCATGGTCTCGCCCGGCAGGATATGGATCCCGGTGGGCTCCACCGCGGCCAGCGGGATATCGTGGAAGGTGTCGTGCCAGGCCTGCTCGCTGGGCAGGATGGTGATGCCGCCATGGTCGCTCTCGGGAATCACGAAGCTGTAGTTGCTGTAGAGCTTCTCGACATAGGCCGAGTAGATGCACAGGCGGTTCTCGAAACGTTTGAGGAAGGCGATCGCCTCGCTGCGGTTGGTGATGGCATCCAGGTCCCAGGCAAGGTCACCCTGGTTCTGCAGTTCGGCCCAGCGGGCCTCGGCGTAGGCGGCGTCGTTCAAGAGTCGGCATTCATTTGGAATAGACAGGCCAGGGGACTTCAGCAGAAAGCGTGCCAGCCCCTGGAAGCCCCATTCCCCGGACCAGGCGGGGCAGGAAAGTCCTTACGCAGTCATAAACTGCCGCTTTTCGACACCTCGATGATAGCCAGATGCCATCCGCCGATACCGGGCCCGTACCTGCGCCGCAGACGTGTCGACGGCCTGCATCGCACTCATCGGCGGCGTCTGCGTCGCCCGTACCTTTGCAGTACAATCGGCGCTTTTTCCACGGACCGGCCCTCCCGATGATCGACCCCCGACGCGTACTGCGTGCGCTTGCCGAACACTGGGCCCTGCTCGAGCCTCTCTGCGAGCGCTTCGATGCCGGCACCCTGAGCCTGGCGGAACTGCGCAGCCAGTTGAACACCCAGTTACCGGAAAGCAACCCGGCGGAAATCACCGCCCTGCTCGACCAGTGGATCCGCCTGGATATCCTGGTCCCGGTGGCCAAGAGCCCCAACCGTTTCGAGCTGAACGCGCAGATCCACGACTTCCTCGCCTACCTGCGCCACGAGCATCGCCTTGGTCTGTGCCTGGAGATCGAGGCCTACCTGCGCCATCTGGAGCGCCTCGCCGGGTACATCCAGGACGCCTTCGAGACCCGCGACAGCCAGGACCTGGCGCGCCAGCTGCGACTGCTCGACATGCGCGTGCGCGATGTACTGAAGAAGCTCGGCAATGACGAGCAGGCACTGATCGGCGTGGCCGAGCGGGCCAAGACCAGCGACCGGCAGATTCCCCTGGCGCAGCGCTACGCGGAGGTCCTGGCGACCTGGGACGAGTACGTCGAGCCGATGATCCAGCTGGTCAGCGCCGACGGCGCCTTCGAGCAGGGCGTGCGGCGGGTCGAACAGGTCCTGCTGCGCCTGCTAGGCGAACAGCAGCGCCTCGGCCACCTGGTCGACGACGACCTGGTGCTGCGCACCCACGCGCGCATCCTCGAGATGCAGACCAACGCCCAGCTGACCCTGCGCCGCGCCCGCGAATTATTGCTGCCGCTGCGCGAGGAAGCGCGCCGGCACAACGCGGTGACCCGTGGCGCCGCCCTGGCGCTGGCGGCGATCCGGCGCAAGGGCCTGGACGCCGTGCCGCAGGCGGCGATGCCGCTGTTCACCCGGCCGCAGAGCACCTTCCTCGGCACCGCCTCGCAGGTCGAGAGCTACGTCTTCGCCCTCGCCCGCTTCGAGCCGAAGCCGGCGCAGTTCCCCAAGTCCAGCGGCACGCGCAAGAGCAACGGGCCGGCGCGACCACCGCGGACCGCGCGGGAAATGATCGAGCGCTGCCAGGCGGCGCTGCCGCTGCCGGACCTCATGCAATGGCTGCTGGCCCAGGAACCGGACGGCGCCACCGACGAGTTGCTCTACTGGTTCTCCCGGCTGTCGCGCGACGCGCGCTTCCAGCGCGAACGCCTGCAACGCCGCGAGTACGAAACCACCGAACATTGCGTCAGCCTCTGCTCCTTCGCCCTGAACCCCGCCGCCAAGGACAAGGGCCAGGCCAGGGACGCAGACACCCTTTCCGCGAGCGAAACCCATGCATCTTGATCTCTCCGAACTGACCCAGCTCGCGCCGATCTTCCGCGAGCTGTTCAAGGGCTACCACATCAGCCACCGCGACCCCGAGCTGTACACCCAGCTGTCCTCGCACCAGGACCAGTACCGCGGCCTGTTCCGCGCCATGGGCTTCGAGCTGGTCTGCGACACCCGCGGCTTCTACTACTTCGTCCCGGAGCAGGTCGGCGCCCAGGTGAACAAGACCGCACAACGCCTGGCGCTGTTCACCTTCATCCTCGTCGAACACCTCGCCGACCAGGGCCGCGACCCGCTGTCCGTGCTGGACGGCGGCAGCATCGGCCGCGAAGAGCTGCCGCCGCTGCTGGAGAAATACCGCGACCTGTTCCTCCAGGCCGAGGTGCAGACCCAGGAAGAACTGGAAGAGAAAGTCATGCGCCGCCTGACCCAGCTCGGCTTCGCCTCCGAGGACAGCGGCGTGTACCGCTTCATGCCGCCGATGCACCGTTTCCTCGACGTCTGCCTGTCGGTGCAGCAGGACCGCAACCTGTCCGCCAGCCTGCACGCCGACCTGCCGTTGCAGACGCCGGTGCTGGTCGATGACGGCGAGATCGAACCGCTGATGGCCAGCGACGAAGAATTGTCCGAAGAGAGCGAGGAAGACGCCCTCGCCCGCGCCATCGCCGAAGAACACGCGCAACAGGAGGCTGACGCATGAGCCAGACCCGCTACGGCATCCGCCGCTTCGCCCTGCTCAATACCGCCGGCTACAGCCTGGGTATCTTCCCGCTGGAAAACCCGCTGTCGATCTACGGCGCCAACAACCTGGGCAAGAGCGCCTCGATCAACGCCCTGCAGTTCCCGATCCTTGCCCGCCTGTCGGACATGAGCTTCGGCAAGTACAGCATGGAGCAGTCGCGGCGCTTCTACTTCGCCTCGGACACCAGCTACATTCTCCTCGAACTGATGCTGCCCCACGGTCCGCACGTGATCGGCGTGGCCGGGCGCGGCCCGGGCGGCGGCTTCAGCCACCAGTTCTTCGCCTACGCCGGCGAGCTGAGCCTGGACCACTACCAGAAGAACGGTACCTGCCTGCGCCAGCGCGAGCTGTTCGCCAACCTCGAGCGCGAAGGCATCAAGGCCTACGAGGTGAAGCCGGAAGAGCTGCGCCGCCTGCTGGTCGGCGGGCACACGTCGATCCCGCTCGACCTGACCATGATCCCGCTGCGCTCCACCAGCGAGCAGAGCCTGAAGACCTTCCGCTCGCTGTTCATCAACCTGCTGCACATGCGCGAGATCACCGCGGCCAAGCTCAAGCAGCTGTTCCTCGACGCCTTCGAGCACAGCCTGCGCTCGGGTAACGTCGACTACATCGCCGCCTGCGAGGAGGCGTTCCGCGACGTGCGGCGGATGGAGCAGGACTACCAGGCGCTGGTCGCCGCCGGCCCGCTGGTGGAAGCCCTGGCCAACGGCGTGACCCAGCGCGACGTACTGCGCGGCAAGATGCACCGCCTTTCGCCGCTGCTCGACAGCCTGCTCGGCACCTGGCACGACTACGCCGGGGCGCGCCGCGAGGAACTGCTGATCCAGCACGAGCAATACCGCGCCGAGCAGGACGGCCTGCAGAACGAACAGCGCGGCGGCACCCAGGAGCTGATGCGCCTGGAGCGCGAAATCGCCGGCATCCAGCGCTGGCTCGGCGAGCTGTCGGTACTCAAGACCCGCTTCGCCCTGGTCGACGACGCCAAGGTCCTCGAACAGCAGTTGCTCGCCGCCAAGGATGCCCACGACGAACTGGCCGGCGCCCTGGCCCATTCGCGGCAGTTCTCCAGCGAAGACCTGGAAGAGCGCCTGCGCGACCTGGAAAAACGCCTGAAGAACGTCCGCCAGCAGCTCGAACACGCCGACAACAACAGCTACGCACGCCTGCGCGAGGAGTTCAGCCAGCAGGACGTGGAACGCCTGATGCGTCTGTTCAACGGCGCGCTGTTCAGCCTGCCGCTCGGCGAGAACGGGGTGAACCTGGATGACGGCGACGTCTGGGTGAAGAGCGTCGAAGCCATCCTCGACCACTTCAAGGGCGAGCATTTCGAAGCCCCTGGCCTGAGCATCGACCTGTCGCACATCGAACCGCCGGCGTTGCAGGCCCTGGCCGACCGCGCCGCCCTGCGCGACCAGAAGGAGCGCCTGGAGAAGGAGCTGAAGCAGCTCAAGACCCAGCAGAGCGTCGCCGCCGACCGCGCCGCGAGCAAGGCCCAGGCAGAGAAGCTGTACCAGGACGTGCTGGATGCGCAGAAGGCCCTGGAAGACTTCCGCCGCACCCAGACGCTGACCGCCGAGGAGCCCGAGAAGCTCGCCGAACTGGCCCAGCTGGAGGCGTCCCAGGACGAACTCAAGCGCTCCAGCGACGCCTTCGCCGAGCGCGTCCAGCAACTCTCCGCGCGCCTGCAACTGGTGGCCCGGCAACTGGGCGACCTGGAGGCCAAGGAGCGCACCCTGGAAGATGCCCTGCGCCGCCGCCAGCTACTGCCGGCCGACCTGCCCTTCGGCACGCCGTTCATGGAGCCGGTGGACGACTCGCTGGACAACCTGCTGCCGCTGCTCAACGACTACCAGGACACCTGGCAGGCGCTGCAGCGCATCGACGGGCAGATCGAGGCGCTGTACGCCCAGGTGCGCCTGAAGGGCGTCGCCAAGTTCGATAGCGAAGACGACACCGAGCGCCGCCTGAAGCTGTTGATCAACGCCTACGCGCATCGCCAGGACGAGGCCCTGACGCTGGCCAAGGCGCGCCGCGCGGCGGTCACCGACATCGCCCGGACCCTGCGCAACATCCGCAGCGACTACGACAACCTGGAACACCAGTTGGCCCTGTTCAACCGCGAGATCAACAAGCGCCAGGTTTCCAACCTGCAGAGCTTCCGCATCGTCCTCGCGCCGAACAAGGATGCGCTCAAGCACATCGACCAGATCATCCACAGCGCCGGCCAGTACGAGGAAGGCGAAAACCTCTCGGTGTTCGACCTGACCCAGAGCGCCGAGCAGGACGCGAAGAACGAGGAGGCCAAGGAATACCTGGCCCGCCTGGTCGCCGCCAACCACAACCAGTTGGGCCTGAAGGACCTGTTCGAACTAGCCTTCGAGATCACCAAGGTCAACGGCCAGCCGATCATGCACACCGACATCGACGGCGCCGCCTCCAACGGCACCACCATGACCATCAAGGCGCTGACCAACATGTACCTGTTGCTGCACCTGATGGACCGCGAGCAGGCCGGGCGCGTGCGCCTGCCCTACTACCTGGACGAGGCGGCGGACATCGACGAGCGCAACCAGGCCGCGCTGCTGGAGACCAGCCTGCAACTGGGCTTCGTGCCGATCCTGGCGAGCGTGAAGCCGCAGGTTTCCGCACACGTGGCGATCGACCTGGAAGGCGGTAGCGGCCCGAACGGCATCTATATCGACGAAGCCGACTGGAAATACATCCGTCGCCGGGATGCCGCCGCCAGCGGCGAAACCCGCGTAGCCAGCGAACCGGAGGAAGCCGGCGAACCGGCGTGAAGCGTCTGCCACGGCCCTGCCTGACAGGGCCGTGGACTTTTCCGATAGGCCCGAAGCTCCCACGAAGATATAATTGGTTACATTCGCATTTGTAACCCACGGGGAGAATCCATGCCTGTTCGACTTCTCAACCGTTTCCGCCACGCCGCCCTGGCGTGCCTGCTCGGTTCGCTTTCCCTCAATGCGGCGGCCGATCCCGTCACCCTTACCCTCTACAATGGCCAGCACGCCGCCACCGGTATCGCCATCGCCAAGGCCTTCCAGGACAAGACCGGCATCCAGGTGAAGATCCGCAAGGGCGGCGATGGCCAGCTCGCCAGCCAGATCACCGAGGAAGGCGCGCGCTCGCCGGCCGACGTGCTCTACACCGAGGAATCGCCACCGTTGATCCGCCTGGCCAGCGCCGGCCTGCTGGCCAAGCTGGAGCCAGAGACCCTGGCCCTGGTCGAGCCGGAGCACGCCGGCGGCAACGGCGACTGGATCGGCATCACCGCCCGCACCCGGGTACTGGCCTACAACCCGAAGAAGATCGACGAGAAGGATCTGCCGAAGAGCCTGATGGATCTTTCCGATCCGTCCTGGTCCGGCCGTTTCGGCTTCGTGCCCACCAGTGGCGCCTTCCTCGAACAGGTCGCCGCCGTGATCAAGCTCAAGGGCCAGGAGGAAGCCGAGGATTGGCTGACCGGCCTGAAGGCCTTCGGCTCGATCTACACCAACAACGTCACCGCCATGAAAGCCGTGGAGAACGGCGAGGTCGACATGGCGCTGATCAACAACTACTACTGGTACACCCTGAAGAAGGAAAAGGGCGAGTTGAACTCGCGCCTGCACTACTTCGGCAACCAGGACCCGGGCGCGCTGGTCACCGTCTCCGGCGCCGCAGTGCTCAAGTCCAGCAAGCACCCCAGGGAAGCCCAGCAGTTCGTCGCCTTCATGCTCAGCGAGGAAGGCCAGAAGGCGATCCTCAGCCAGTCCGCCGAGTACCCGATGCGCAAGGGGATGCAGGCCGATCCGGCGCTGAAGCCGTTCGCCGAACTGGACCCACCGAAACTGACCCCGGCCGACCTGGGTGAGGCCAGCGAGGCCCTCAGCCTCGAACGCGACGTTGGCCTGAATTGATCGGCGCCGCCTCCACGCCCGTGCGCCTGCGCACGGGCTCGCGCCGGCGAACGCCATTCTGGCTGTTCCTGCCGGTCCTGCTCCTCGCCCTGCTGGCCAGCCTGCCGCTGCTCTACGTCGCGGCCAAGGCCTGGGACGCCGGCTGGCACACCGCCTGGCAACTGCTCTGGCGCCCCTACGTATTCCGCTTGCTGGGCAACACCCTGTGGCTGATGTTCGGCGTGACCCTGCTCAGCGCCCTGCTCGGCCTGGCCCTGGCCTGGTGCGTCGAGCGCAGCGACCTGCCGGCACGGCGCTTCTGGAACGTGGTGCTGTGCCTGCCGTTCGCCATCCCCGCCTTCGTCAGCAGTTTCACCTGGGTTTCGCTGAGCCCGATGTACGAAGGCCTCGGCGGCGCCATCCTGGTCATGACCATGTCCAAGTATCCGCTGGTCTACCTGCCGGTAGCGGCGACCCTGCGCGGCATCGATCCTTCCCTGGAGGAGTCAGCGCGGATGCTCGGTCTGTCGCGGCGCCAGGTGTTCCTGCGGGTCACCCTGCCGCTGCTGCGCCCGACCCTGGCCGCCACCGGGCTACTGGTGGCGCTGCACATGCTGGTGGAGTTCGGCGCGCTGTCGATCCTGCGCTACCAGACCTTCACCACAGCCATCTACCAGGAGTTCGAACTGGAGTTCAGCAACGCCACCGCGGCGATGCTCTCCTCGGTACTCCTGGCGCTGTGCTTCCTGCTGCTCTGGCTGGAGTTGCGCATGCGCGGCCGCAGCCGCCTGGTACGCACCGGCCAGGGCAGCGCGCGGCGGGCCGAACGGGTCCGCCTGGGGTTCGGCAAGTGGCCGCTCCAGGCGCTGCTGGCGACGCTGGTGCTGGTCGGTACCGGTATCCCCCTGGTGATGCTCGGTTATTGGCTGTACGAAGGTTCCTCGGCCAGCTTCCCGCTGATGGAAATCGCCTCGACCCTGCTTTCCTCCCTGTCGCTGGCCTTCGGCGGGGCCCTGCTCAGTTGCCTGCTGGCGCTGCCGGTAAGCATCCTGGTGGTGCGCTACCCCGGCGCCCTGGCGCGCTGGACCCAGCGCCTGCCGTACCTGCTGCAAGCGTTGCCGGGACTGGTGATCGCACTCTCGCTGGTGTACTTCTCGCTGCACTACCTGCCAGCCACCTACCAGACCACCGGCTTGCTGCTGGTCGCCTATGCCCTGCTGTTCATGCCGCTGACCCAGGCACCGATCCGCGTGGCCCTGGAAAAGGCCTCGCCGCAGTTGGAGGAAGCCGCCCGCACTCTCGGCCAGACGCCCTTGATGGCCTTCCTGCGGATCACCCTGCCGATCATCTCGCCGGCCATCGGCGCCGGATTCGTGCTGGTGTTCCTCGACACCATGAAGGAACTGACCGCCACCCTGGTGCTAGGTCCCACCGGGCTGTCGACCCTGGCCACCTCGGTCTGGGTGCACACCGCCAACCTGGAGTACGCTGCCGCCGCACCCTACGCCGCGCTGCTGATCCTGATCTCCGGCTTGCCGGTGTACCTGCTGACCACCCGGGCGCATCTCAGCACTCACTGACACCCACTCCCCAGCAGGCAGGCATGAACGAAAACGCCGCTTACCCAGGTAAGCGGCGTTTCTTTTTGCCGGTCCGACAATCAGCGGCGGGCGGTTTCCTTCAGAGGAATCTTCGGCGCCCACTCCAACCATTCGTCATTGGCCGAATCGAACAGGGCGA
>NZ_KV813349.1:0-1495 GCF_001813645.1 Pseudomonas sp. HMSC063H08 | reverse complement strand
ACCAGGGGTTTTGCTTTTGCGCGCGGAAAAGTGGCAAGCCAGCAGCGCTGCGGACGATAATCGAAAAACTTCGAGAGCTGCCGGGCGGCGTACTTCCGAGGGCATGGGAGACGCGATTTGCACTGTGCGCTCGTCTACAATAGCCGACAAATCCAGCCGAGCTCATTCATGTCCGATACCGATGTCCGTGGCCTGCAGGATCTTCCCCTGGAAGAACTGGTTGCTTGCCATGAGTGTGATCTGTTGATGCGCCGGGAACCCCTGGGACCGGGCGAGAAAGCCAATTGTCCGCGCTGCGGTTTCGAGTTGGCCGCGCATCGCCATCAATGGAAACGCCGTTGCTTCGCGCTGGTTCTGACGGCGCTCTTCCTCTATATCCCAGCCAATTTCCTGCCGATCATGAATCTCAGCCTGCTCGGCCAGACCCGCAGCGATACGGTCTGGACGGGAGTGCTCGGTCTTTACGACAGTGGCATGCAGGGCGTCGCCATCCTGGTATTCCTGTGCAGCATGGTGATCCCGTTGGTCAAGTTGCTCTGCCAGTTGCTGGTGATGATCAGCGTGCGTTTCGGTATCGCCCGTCACATCGGCATGCTGCTCTACCGCGGCTATCACCATCTGCGCGAGTGGGGGATGCTCGAGGTCTACCTCATGGGCATCCTGGTTTCCATCGTCAAGCTGATCGACATGGCCGACCTCAGCCTGGGCGTCGGCCTGGCCTGTTTCGTGGCGCTGCTGTTCACCCAGGTCTGGCTGGAGGTCACCATGTCGCCGCACCAGGTATGGGAAGCGCTGGGCGGCGAGGACGACGATGCGCGCGCTTGATGCCGGAATTCTGGTGTGCGGCGAGTGCCACCAGTTGAATCGCGCCGACGGGGACGAGCATTCGCGTTGCAGTCGCTGCGGTGCGGTGCTGCACGCCCGGCGCCCAAACAGCCTCACGCGCACCTGGGCATTGCTGATCACCGCGGCGATCCTCTACATACCCGCCAACCTGCTGCCGATCATGACGGTCAACCTCTTCGGCAGCGGAATGCCCGCGACCATCATGGAGGGCGTGGTCGAACTGGTGCATGCCGACATGTTCCCCATCGCCATGGTTGTGTTCGTCGCCAGTATCCTGGTTCCTACTTTCAAACTGGTGGGCATCGCCCTGCTGCTCTATTCGGTGCAGCGGCACCAGCCGATGTCGGCCCGCCAGCGTATCCTGATGTATCGCTTCATCGAATGGATCGGGCGCTGGTCGATGCTCGATATCTTCGTCATCGCCATCCTCGTGGCGCTGGTGAATTTCGGCAACCTGGCGAGCATCGAGGCCAACCTCGGCGCCGCCGCCTTCGCCAGCGTGGTGGTGCTCACCATGCTCGCCGCCGTGACGTTCGACCCCCGGCTGATCTGGGACAACACCAATCTGGATGACGAGAATGAGTGATCTGCCAAGTCCGAAGAAACACAAGACCTCGAACTGGTCGGCGATCTGGGTGCTGCCGCTGGT
>NZ_KV813348.1:0-533 GCF_001813645.1 Pseudomonas sp. HMSC063H08 | reverse complement strand
ATCCGGTCGACCTGGTCCTGGAGCTGCTGCAGCTCAGCCTTGGCCTTCTCGATTCCCATCAGCTTGCTGACCAGGCCGGCGCCTTCGGTGTCACCCGTGGCGAGCAGACGCTTCTGCAGGTCGCCGTACTTCTTCTCGATCTCGGCGCCGGCCGCCTCGACGGTTTGGCCGGTGGCCCGAAGGTAGTCCAGGTTGAGTTGCTTTAGGGTTGTGGCGTCTTTCTTTGCCTGCTCGTCGGCCTTCTTCTGCTTTTCTGCCGCGTCCAGGGTCGCCCAGGCGGCGCGAGCGCGGGCTTCCAGGGCTCCTGTCAGATTGCGCTGGTCCAGCTCGTACTCACGCAACGCAGCCCGGCCCTTGCCGTATGTCGCCGCTTCCTTCTCCAACTGCTTGACCCAGTCTTCGTTCTGCTTGGCCAGGCGCGCAGCGGCCTTGTCTTCGCCGCCTGATGGCGTGAAGGGTGTCTTGGTGGTGGGGCCTGTACCGGTGACCGTAGTCGCGGGTAGCGCCGCGACCTGGCCGGCACCGTTCAGCAC
>NZ_KV813347.1:0-15778 GCF_001813645.1 Pseudomonas sp. HMSC063H08 | reverse complement strand
AGCGCCGCGACCTGGCCGGCACCGTTCAGCACAGCGTCACGCTGATCCTGCCATTGCTGGATCTGCGCCTGTGCCTTGCTGAGTGCCTCTTCGTATCGCTGGATGCGCTTCTTGTCGTTCTTCTCGTATGCATCGTCAAGCGCGGACTGGACCCGCACCATGTACTCGGTTTCCCGAGCGATGGCATCTTCCAAGCGGGGTACGTCATCACCGGCGGGACCGTTTACGCGCGCCGCAATCTCCTCCGAGACGAACTTGGTGACGTTGACGACGCCTGCAGCTCCCTTGGCCGCATAACCAATGGCAGTACCCAGGCCCTTGATCAGGAGATTCAGGCCCTCAACAACTGCCGGATCTTTCAGCACATCACGCAGGTCTCGCACCGCTTGGGTGAAGGTGTCGATGAACCCCGACTCGCCAGCCTGGATCTTCAGGTCAGTGAATGCGTTCTGCAGGCGGTTGAGTTCGGCCTGCAGGCCGCCAGCCGCTTGCTGTGAGGCTGGACCATAGGCCTCCTGCAGGGCCTCGCCGAACCGCGGCAGAAACTCGGCCGCCGGAATTAGGCCCTTTTCCAGCCACTCGCTGAGCTGCTTTGTGTTGGTGCCCAGGGCCTTGGCGGCAAGCGAGAACGCGCCGGGAACGCGCTGGCCGAGCTGCAGAACTAGCTCCTGGGTCTGGACCTTGCCCTTGCTGATCATCTGCTCCAGGGCGAGCAGGATGCCATTGGTTTCCTGGCGGGTGAGGTGCAGCGCAGTGGTGGCCGAGGCGACGCCTTCGAAGATCGTGCGCAGGGAACTGCCCAGCTCCGGGGTTTCTTTCGCGGCCGCCACCAGGCGGGAATAGGCTTGGCTGGTGTTGAGCAGCTCCAGGCCAAGCCGTTCGGAGATCTCGCGGACGTACTCCAGCTCCTGCCTCGCCTTCGCCGCCGACCCCGTAGCTGCCTCCATGGTGTACAACGCCTGCTGCCACTGCAGGTTGGTGTTGACGATTTCCTTGGAGAAAGAGGCCAGGCCGTAACCGGCGATGCCGGCGAACAGCAGCCCCTGGACCCGTCGAATTGCAGCTCCCATGCCATTGAGCGCCAGGGTCGAGGCCTTGGCCTCGTTACCCACTCCAGTGAGCACGTCACGCTGGGCCTTGATCCTGTTCAGCGCGCTGGCATAGGCATTGGCCTCAACACGGCCCGCCCGGAAATGCTCGGTCAACTGCCGCTCCTGCTCGGCCAGGCGAGCGAGAGAGCGCTGAGTCGGATCGATGGCACCCAGCAACTTACGTGCGGCCGCATCCTGCTTGGCTGTTTCAGCAGCAGCCTTGGCTGCCGCCTCGGCAGCGCGTTGCTCGGCCGCCGCCTGCTGGACGCGAGCACGCTCGGCATTGTGGTAGGCGTTCATGGCGGTGGACTGCGCTTGAGCGCTATCGCGCCAGGCAGTGTTCCCCGCTCGCACAGCAGCATTGAGGCGCTGCGTACTGGCTGCCGCAGCATCCTGGGCCGATTGTTGTTGCAGCGAGGCCGCCACCATGGCCCTGATGCGAGCCGTCTGCTGATCGGCGGACTCGCCGACGCTGCTCAGCTTACGGCCAGCTTGTTCGGCCTTATCGCCCACCGCTTGCACGGATTCGCTCACCTGGTCGAGAGCAGCTTTGCCCTGGGCGAGATCGGCGCGTAGCCGTAGGGCGAGTTCGAGTTCTTTGTTGGCCATGAGGAGGACTGCGGCAATGGGGGTGCCGCAATCCTCGCGCGCGCGTGAGCCGGGAGCTTTTCGACTGGCCGAAAATCAGGTCAGAAAAGGCCTGCAGGTTCTGCTGATAGATCCCAGGAAAAGATCAGCACTTCCCGCGCTGCCGAACCTTGGCCGCCTCCGACCGTGTAGGTGATGTCGGTCGACTCGATGTGGAAAGAGGCGAAGCACTCCCGGATCTCGGGGTGGTCGTTCAGGCTGATGATGGCCTTGCCCTTGAGTTGGCGGAGCATCACTGCCATCTCCTGGTACTGCTCGAAGCCGAATGGCACGCCATAGCCCTCCGTCTCCCAGTACGGCGGGTCCATATAAAAGAGGGTGTGCTCTCGATCATAGCGCCGGAGGCAGTCCTGCCAGCTGAGGTGCTCGATATAGGTATTGCTCAGCCGCAGGTGAGCCGCCGACAGTGCTTCTTCCAGGCGCAACAGGTTGAGCCCAGGCGGTGAGGTGGTGGCGGTTCCGTAGCTCTGGCCATCGACCCGGCCGCCGAACGCGCTCTGCTGCAGGTAGTAAAAGCGCGCGGCGCGCTGGATGTCGGTCAGCGTTTCCGGCCGGGTCTCCTGCAGCCACTTGAAGACCTGGCGAGAGCTGAGCGCCCATTTGAACTGGCGGACGAACTCTTCCAGATGATGCTGAACGACGCGGTACAGGTTGACCAGGTCGCCGTTGATGTCGTTGAGCACTTCCACATCCGCCGGCACCGGCCGTAGGAAGAACAGTGCCGCCCCACCTGCGAAAGGCTCGACATAGCAGGAGTGGCGTGGGAAAAGCGGGAAGATGCGGTCAGCGAGGCGGCGCTTTCCCCCTATCCAGGGGATGATGGGCTGGGCGGACATGAGGTCTCCGGGCAAGCGCTCGATGGCGCGTTCAGGAGGCTCTCGGCCCTCAGATGGTTAATCGCCCCGCAGCGGGGGCATTTGATCTGCAATTCGTCGTAACGGCCCGCGCGGGCCAGCAGGCGGTGACATCCGCCACATCGCACGTCTTTCACTCTCGGCAACACCTTTTCCAATCTGCTAGGCTCGCCCGTGCTCACGTGAGCGGGAGGGCCTTGGCTGGGCTGGCACTGCGTTGCCTGTTCGGCACCAGGTACTGGAGTTGCCGCTCCAGCACCTGGTGCCCTTCCTTACTTCAGCAGATCCTGCAGCTCTTTCAGATGCCGCTTTGCTTCCTCTCCCCCGGCGAATGCCAGGTTCATGGTGATGAAAGCCTGTTCGCGTTTCTTCAACTGGCGACGCTGTTCGGCTTCATGGAGCAGCAGGATCTGCCGTTCCGTCATTCGACCGAGGGTGGCAGGGGTTCCGTATCCTCCTGCGATGAGGCATGCGTAGACGTCTGCCCAGCGCGGAGGCTTGCCTCGGCGCGATCTGTGGCGATCCGGTCCATCACCTCGCCGACAAAGAAAGGGCCGTTGACGCTCCACCAGAGGTACATCAGATCCTTGCCAGGCCGTGCGCGCAGGCCCTTCTCGATCCATTCCAGCTCGACATCTGCCGCCTGGGCAATGAGCTGCGCGACCAGCGAATGGTGGTCGGCCAGGACGCCGATGATCCGATCCAGCGGCGGCAAGCCTCGATCATTGACCACCATGGCGTGCAGATCGTCGAGGAACGGCTGTATCGTGGCTCGCAGCTTCAGCCCCTCGACAAACCCATACTCGCGCATGGTGACCGTTCGTCCCTGCACCTTCAGCGTTCGTTCGGGATGCAGGATCTGCAGGTCATCCGCCCCCGGATCGGTGGCCGGGGCGGGCTGGATCTTGCGCTCAACCTTCCGCCCCATGTCAGGCGGCCTTCTGCACAATGCGACCGAAACCACCCAGCTTGGCGTCGGCGGCGTTCAGGGTGTCGTACAGCACACTACCCGTGAGCTGGAAATTGCCGTACTCGTCATTGATGAGCGCCAGATCGCTGACCGGGTCGAATTTGCAGCGGTACAGGGTGACGATCACCGGCTCCTGGGTCTCGGTGTTGATACCGTCCAGGAGGATATAGCGCTCCGGCGGTGGTGAGGTGAACATGGTGTAACCGGTGGAGGCCTCGGCGGCATACGCGGCCTTGAACGGCTGAGTCTTGCCGGTGACGTTCAGCAGCTCGATCAAGCCGGCCGTTGGCGACTCGATGCGGTAGTCGGCCCCCAGGACCAGCTCCGCGGGCGTTGTGGCACTGTCGGTGAGGACCACCGAGGAGACGAACTGACCGTCCAGCTTCACGAAGTCGCCGGCTTTCAGATCACCCTCGAGGACTTCACCTGTCACTGTGTCGGCGGCCAACTCGATCTGCGAGGCCCAGATCGCCGCAGCGATGTTCTTCGGCAACCACTCATCGAAGACGATGTTGACGGTGGCGGTCTTACCGCGCTGTAGGCGACCGTACTGCAGGCGGTCGCCTGAGAACGATTCCGTCTTGTTGGAGCTTTCTGTAGCCATTTGCAGGGTCAAGGTCGGTACGTTGCCTGCCCACACCGGACGGCTCAGTTTGCCGGTGGCCAGGCGCTCGCCAGACCAGACCCGGCCCTGGAAGGAAAACAGCGACATGATTTACTCCTTGGCGGCGGTGGCCGCGTCCTGGGTTTCGACCGAGATCTTCTGGTGCTGTACCAGGAAAGCCTTGTCGAGGGTGTTGACGTATATTTCGGCGCCGGCTTGGTACTTCGTACCGGCGTGCGTGTGACGAGCGGTGAGTTTCACCTTCTCTTCCTTCGGCGCGGGGGAAGCGGTGGCGTCCTGTTTCTTGGCGGGGGTGCTCATGAGGTTCTCCCGATGGCATGTTGGGTCTGATAGAGGTCAGTCCAGATCAAGACAGAGGCGTCGTAATCCACCACCTGCCCCTGGACGAGTTGGCAGTCGCGAGCGCCTGCCAGGCCGGGCGGTGTCCAGCCGATCAGGGCCTTGCGTACGTCGCCGAGTACGGGGCGCAGATCATCCGCTGCAGTGACGCCTTTGTTGTCGCGGTAGTTGCGAACCGCGACGGTGATGGCGAAGTGCACGGTTGCCATCTGCCGGGTCGCGCCACCGGCGTGGCCGGCGGGCTTGGGTAAGGGAGTCTCCTTGGCCAGCAGCACATAGGCTGCTGGCGTGCGGAAATCTCGCAGTTGGGTGATCGTGCCAAGTTCGGCGGCGCCGCCCACGTGCTTGAGCACCTTGACCTGATCACGCAAGCGCTCGATCACCAGGTTGTGATCGAAAGGTGCGCAGAGCCCGTCAGCCATCTCAGTAGTCCTTCAGGGTGTCGTGGCTGAAGGTGCGAGCGGGCGCCAGTACCTGCGGAACCCCACCGCCTGGCGGGGTCAGGGGGTCATCCGGCCCGAGGCTGAACTTGCCCTCGGCGATGAGCTGCAGGAATTTCAGGGCGTCGCGATAGTCCCGCACGATGGGGTCTTTCTCTGCGCCTGGCCCCAAGCGGTCCTGGTGCAACAGGTAGCGAGCGATGGCCCTGGTCCACCCGGTGACAACCCCGTAACGCTTGGCCAGTGGCAGACTGTAGCCCCGGCGCTGGAGGAAGCCGTCGATGTAGCCTTGGGCATCGCTGACCGCGCTGTTGATCACCTCCACCGTGGCATGGCCGACTTCGATCTCTTCTGGCGTCCAGCGATCTACCGGCAATCCACGCAGCAAGGCATCGAGCAGCTCGCTGTCGACCGCTTGGAGAGGCCGAGGTGTAGCCGCTTGCGACAACTCCTCGGCACCAGGACGTTCGGCCAGCTCCGGCAGCGTGATGTACACGGCCACTACGGCCGCTCCCGCTCGATTGCGCCCAACGGCAGCAACTGAGCAGCCTGGGTGCTATCCAGGTAGATCGGATCACCATGGGTGTACGTCTCCCCGTCATGATCCAGACGCTCGCGCTGCACGATCCAGCGGTCCTTGAGGCCGGCGGCCCAGTCCACCCCGATAGTCCGGCCCAACTCGCCGCCGCGCGAGTGAATCGCCAGTTCGTAGCAGGCTGCAGCCAGCGCTTCGAGATCCTCCTGGACCAGATTTTCCAGATAGGCCAGCGAACCGTCGCTGAGCAGCACCTGGTAGCGCCCGGCCTCGTCGGCGATCCGCAAAGGCGATTCCGCCGCTTCGGGATTGACCACCCCATCTTCATCGCCGGCCGGCACGACCACCTTCTGCGCCTGAATGGCAGCGACGAGCTGCTCGACCGGCAGCGTGGCGGCGTCCTGGATCTCCAGGTCGGTACCGATCTGCCGCAGTTCCGCTTCCGGCAGTTCGGCGCGTGGAACAACAGTGCCGTCCTGGTGTTGAACGCCGGCCAGTTGGCCGTCGATCAGGCTCTCCTCCGCCGGCGGCTGTGCGCCGGTAGTGGTTGGTGCGGCAGGTGCAGCCGCTTTGTCCTTGTCGTTACTGGATTTGCGGGCCATGAACACAGACTCCGAGGGGCGGCCAGAGCGGCCGCCCAGTTGAGGATTAAGCCGCGACGGCGTTCTCGAAGAAGAAGCCGAGGTCCGGTGCGGTGACCAGTTCCTTGACCGACTCACCGACACGGACGCGCTGGCCACCGCGCAGACCGATGTTCGGATCGGCGATCGAACCGGACACGCGATCACCCCACTGGGCGGTCAGGCCGAAGGTGGTGCCGTTGCGGGTGTCGGCCAGGCGATCGCGGTAGATGAAAGACGCGTGCGGCCCCCAGGCGCGAATCAGGTTCGGGTTCTGCCCCGGCCGAGCGATGTTCAGCCGCGCTTCGCCGATGTAGATCGCGTCCAGTTCCAGCAGCTCCTGCAGGAAGGCCATCGGCACCATGCCCTCGTCGCCGAGGGAGCCGTTATATGCCTTCACGATCTTCGGGTGACGGCGCAGGATGGTGGCGGTGCGACGGCCCAGCACGCCGATGTTCGGGCGCAGGATGACGCCATCCAGCGCATCGGTGATCACCGGCAGCGGGTTGCTGGTTGGATCACTCCACTGATCTGCACCGGACAGAGTGGTCTTGTTGCCCGCGGCGTAGCTATTGGGGCTGAAGACCAGCTTGGAGGTCCGGGCCTCGCGATCGAGCAGGATCAGGTTGGTGGTCTGCTCGGTGGCATGGCCGAGGGGGTTGTAGTTCGTCGGTGCGTTGTCGATATCCGCCTGCGGCACCGGGGCGTCCAGGCCGTGGTCCTCGGTGCTGCCAGTTTCGTCGGTGGCACTGAACTCCACCTCGTTCGGCTTGGACTTACGGCCGACCAGGGTTTCCGGGACGGTGAAGCCCTGGGCGAGGTCGTACTTCCAGAACTTGAATTCCTGCTTGCCGACCGGTACGCGCGGCAGAACCTCGTCTGCGATCATCCGGCCATTGCGGTAGGCGATGGCGATCGCCGTCAGTTCGGGATCGATGGGAAATGGTGCATTGCTCATGGGGTTGCTCCTGCGGCTACCGGCAGAATGGCCGGGGCGATGTAGACGGAACCGATATCACCCGCGACGCCGCTGAGTTCAGCGAAGCCGATGATGTAAGTGGTGGCGGCCGGCGGCAGCGTCGCGGCAACCGCTCGCCCCTGGGCGTCGGCCGTCAGCGCATCACCGCGGGTGACGTTGCCGCCGTACTCGACCGGCGCCAGGTCGGAGCGGATGACGTCGAAGACCGCGTCGGGAGTGGCGGGAATCTCGGTGCTGATGCCAATCAGCAGCGCAGTGCTACCGGCAGCCTGAGCAGCCAGGCCGTCCGAGCTGCCATGGATCACGATACGGCGGGCGGCGATGGCGCCGCTGGCACGTTTGGCGGTGATGAGTCCGGGAATGTTCATGGCCTACTTGGCTCCCTTGGTGATGTGGGTAACGGCCTCGGTCGTGCTGATATGGCGTCCAGCCTGCCGCTGTTCTTCCTGATAGCTCTGCGCTCGCGCTGCAATGGCGTGAGCACTGCCGAAGCTCAGGTCGCCGCCGTCACCGGATTTCTCGGAAAAGTCCACCTGCCTGGGCAGTTCGGCCAGCAAGCTGCGCAGCACCTCGGCCGCCGGCTTGGTGACCTGGCCGTCGCCCTCGGCGAACTCCAGGGGGGTTTCGGCAGGCAGACTCACCAGCAGCTCGATCACCGGAGCCTTCTGGCGCGGCAACAGTCGGCCGGCCTTGACCAGGCCTTCGGCGAACTCGGTGACCTCGTTGCGATGTTCCTGGGCTTTTTGCTGGGCCACCTGTGCTTCGCGGGTGGCCAGCAGTTGCTCGCGCTCGTCGAGCTGGCGTTGGCGCTCCTGGAGCGCAGCTTCGTCAGGCATGGTCGTGTCCTGCTGTGATGGGTGAGAGGTCCGGTCAGCCTCTGCCGCTGACGCGGAAGCACCGTCGGATGGGGTGACGGTGCCCTGCGGCTCTTCCGCAGCGGCGGCAGAGGCTGCTGCGGCGTCGACGCCTTCTATTGCGGGTGCGGGTTCGGAGAACGACGCCTGGGCACTGGCGCCGTGGGTGGCTGCACGCCGCGCGTCCTCCTCGATCGAAGACAACTGCCATTGTGGGATGAGCTGGTCGGCCCGTTCGGCGCCTTCGCGCTCGACGAAGAAGTCACGCAGGCGGCGCAGGATCTCGGTCAGAGCCGTCACCGCGTAGGGCGCTTCCGCGAACTCGATGGCCAGGGCGCCGTCATCCTCGGCGAAGTTCAAGGGAGCATCGGGAATGCCTTTGATGGCCGGCGGCACGGCACCGAGGAAGCCGATATGGCGCAAGTAGTGCTTGCCCGGAACCGGGTTGCCTGGTGAGTCCGGTAGGTACACCGAAGCGCTGCGCTTCTTGTACATCTTGCGGTTCGCGGCTTCTGCGAACTCGGGGACTACCTGGTGCGGCTCGGCATAGAGCATGCCCTCGCGCACCTCCAGGCCCTTCGCCCAGCCGTAGGCCGGTGCATTGAGCTTGGGGTGACCGATGACGAGAGGGGCCTCGCTGAGCGCCGGATCGTAGGTCGCGGCGATCTCCTGCAGGATGGCCTCGGTGAACTCCACCGGGCGACCATCGAGAGCGACGTGCCGGCCGGCGGGGAGGATTGGCAGAGTGGCGGTTGGCTTTTTCATGCCGCCCAGAGTGAGGCGGCGTGAGTGCAGGGGCTTTTCGGCGGACCGAAAATTGGTGACTGGGGTGTCTGAGGCTGTTTTCTACGAAAGCACGCGACATCGATCCCTGGCAAGCCCGATGAGCGTGTTTATAAACGGCCTAGGCGCTTCGAGAGGCGTCGATACGGGTTGTCGGCGCGCCACGGTAGCACTAAACCAGCGTTCGCGCGTGTAGGGCCTTTCAGGCGCGTTCGCGGAGCGCGCGCTGCAGATAGCGCTCTACCCGCTGCAGAATGGTGTCGTCGTCTTGGCTAGAAGTCCCAAGCCATGGCCGAGCCGGCATCTGGATTGTGTAGGGGCCGATCTGCACGTCCTGAGCGAAATTGCTGCGCCTTCTGGGCACGAACTCCCGGCCGACCTCGCCTGTCCGTTCATTCTGCCTGAAGTACACGGTGCTGCTGCGTGCCTGGCGCTGGATTGTCCCCCCGAAATGATGAATGGCTGCGTAGGGACGATCGCTACCAAACAGTAGCTCGCTGCCGTCCAGCTGGTAGCGCAGCAGGTTGCGCAGGTGGCCGTCGAGCGTGAGGATCTTGTCCCGGTTCTTTCGCTTGCGCCGCAGGTAGGCCGGCGACAAGGGCTGCCAAGGCGTGCCGTCAGGCGATACCTGGGCCTGGAATCGACGGCGATGGATGTTGAGCAACAGCTCCCCGATATCCTGCAGAAGCCCGCTCGGATCTCCCAGCGCTGCGCTGCCCGCGTTGAGCACGTCCAGTGCTCGCCGTCCGTCCCATTCGAGGGTGATGCCTGCCATGCTGCCTCCGATCGGTTATAGTGAGTTGACGTTGTGGGTGCCTTGGCGGCCGGGAAATCGCCAGTTCCGGCTCGGGGGCCTACTCGGCGCCTGTACGGTGGAGGTGGCGTCCACCCTGGGCACTCACAGCGCTCCCTCCAGCACCACCAGTTTCCCTGCCTTGACGTCCTTTGCCACGTCCGCCCAGTCGATCAGCGATCCAGATCGGACGGAATTGGTCGCCTCGCCCCCTTTGAGCTGGAAGTTCACCAGCACCGCAATCTTTCCTGCTTCCCGACGCTGTGCAGCAAACGCGTAGATCAGGGTGTTGGACTTGGCGTCGAGCAGCACGGCCTGCGGCTGGGCGAGGATCTGCGGCAGGGTCGCTAGCTCAGCCAATGACAACGCCTTGGGCAGTCCTGCCGCGGTTGTCGCCATGGCTTTCGCGTCGCGCAGCACATGCAGGATATCGCTGTCGCCCACGCTGATGACCGCCGTGCTGGCTTCCACGCCAGCTGCGCTCATGCCCTCAACGGTCTGCGGTGAAAGCGTGCCGACGTGGACCCGGCGGCCACGACGGACCGGGTCATTGGCGACGCTATCGAGCCAGCGCTCCCAGTCGGTTTGAATGGCGGTGGCCACCGAGCGGTTCTGCAGAAGTTGCTGGTTGAGTTTCGCAGCCGGTTCGGGTGGCAGCGGCGTGGTCTTCTGCAGCGCGCCCTGGACCAACTGTTCGAAGTTGCTCCGTCCTGGCGCGTAGTCCCAGCCAGGGTCGATACCTTCAGGAACCTCGACAACCTCGCCGCGGTAGGTCAGCCGACGCATCCGGCCGCTCGGAGGCTCGTCCGGGCCGTCCTTGCCCAGCGATGCCAGCTCGTCCTCCGCGTAGGCGCTGACTGAGCACTGACATCCCCAGCCGTTGGGTGGATAGTGCGTTCGCCACCAGGGATTGTCGGCATGGATCACCAGGCCGTCCCAGGCCAGGTGCAGTTCGCGGGGGTGTTCGACGGCATCGCTGTGGTTGTACATCCAGAACGGTCGCTCGCCCTTGACCGCTTGCAGCTGTGCATAGCGTCCAGCGGCATAGCTGGTGCGCAGGTTCGTCTCGTAGATCACTCGCGCCCGCCAGGCTCGGCCACCCTCCGGCTCCCATTCGTAGTGGTCCAGGACCGCGTCGTAGTCCTTGCGGAACTCCGCCAGGGTCATGCCGTCACGGATGGCCTGATCGATGATGGCTTGCAGATCCGCCACCAGGTCGGCGCGATTTGCCCCGGCGCTGACGAAGGACTGGTCGTTAGCCGCGCCACGGATCGCGTTGTAGTCGATCGACGGATGCTTGGCCTGGAAGAAGCGGATCTGCTCCTGGAAGGAGAGTCCGCCGTATGCGGCGCGGGTGGCCATCAGATCTGCTCCCGTCCATCTAGCTCTTCCTGGACGTCATTACGTCCGGCCAGGTGAGCTGCCTCCAGCCCCTCGGCCATGGCCTGGGCGTATTGATCAAGACTGAGCTGGGGAGCTAGATCGAGCAGGCGCTCGCGCAGATCTTCCAGGCTGCTTGCCTGCTCGATGAGCGTGCGCAGTTGGGTCGTCCAGTTGCCGACGACAGGCTGCATCGCTTCGGCCAGCTGCGGCGCCATCGCCGCTGCTGGGTCGGACGGCTGATCGCCCTCGGCGAACTCGGTGGAAGGCGTCGGCGCCGTGGCCTCGGCCTGGGTGGACTCAGAGCCGTCCTGAACTTCGACCCCATAGGTCTCTTGTACGTAGCCGCGGGTCGGCCTGAAGCCTGACATGCGGAACACCTTTTCATCCCGCTCGGCCTTGGCGGTGATGTCTTCTGGCTCCTCGATCACGCGATACACCCGTGGCGGCTGCGCGCCGGGGAAGTTCCACTCGGTCAGCCAACGGGCCGGGCCGAGGTTGAACGACTCGCAGATTAGATCCGCGTCGGCCTTCACCAGGTCAAGGCGAACATCGGCCTGCAGATCATCGTTGCCCAGACGGCCGGGGGTGCCCTGGGTACTCGCCACCTGGCCGAGCCCGACCTTGGCGATGGTTGCGTCCATCGTGTCATGCAAGGTCTTGTAGTCGGCGGTCCCGGAGCGCCCGGCTTCCAGCAGCTCCGCCTGCATGCCGGCGGGCATGATGATCGCCGAGTCGGTCTGGATGGCATGCAGGGCCGCCAGTAGCTTGGCCTTGTCCTCGGGGGTGGCGGTCTTGTCGTCATAGCGGCCGACCGCCGTGGGCATACCGAACTTGTCCAGGAAGATCAGCCAGAACTTGATGCCGTTGCGCTTGAAGAACACCGGCCAGTACAGCCAATGAGCCAGGCCCAGCCCATAGGGCTCATCGTCGTTGTCGGCGCCGGTCGAGAAATGCCAGAAGTAAGGTGCAGGGCACGGCTCCCCCTCGAACATGTTGTTGGGGGTGAGCAGGCGCAGGCCGCCGTCCTGGTCGTAGCGGAAGCGCCGGCGATTGCGGACCTTGATCGCTTCCAGGGTGATGTAGCGGTCGTCGCGGCCGTAGATCAGCTCGGATACCGCGTAACCGTAGAACACGCCGAACAGCATCTTGCTGGTGACGCGGTCCCAGCCCACACGCTGCAGCTGCTGCTCCAGGTGCTCCGCCGCAACCTGGTCGATCGGGCGATCACCGCCGGCTTCCACCTTCCACTCGCGACTGACCACGGCCAACTGCCGCTGGCCCCAGACGGTTTTCACCTGAGCATCGCTGAGGATCTCCTCGTACACCCGCAGGTCGTTGCCGCCACGGCGCTGCAGGATCGAATCGTTGGGCACCTGCAGGCCAGAGATAAAGGGTCGAGTGATGTCGCGGCCGTCGCCACTGGTGGCGATCTCCCGGCCAAGGGCGGGCTTTTCCATCAATAGCCTCCAAAGTCGTTATTACCGCGCACCGCGCCGAAGCCGTGCGGCACGATGATTCCCCCCGGAGTGGAGACGTAGTCATTGAGCTGCGTCCGTGTGCCGGCGGACTGGTAGTCGATGGGCATGTCGACCAGGCCGGAAGCAGCATGGATCGCCAGACCCAGCGCCCAGAACTCGTCGGCATGGCCGTCAGGAGTGCGCTCCGCAGTGAAGCGGATGTTGCCCGCAACCGTCGTCTGCTTGGTGACCTCGCGCAAGGCGGCGCGGATCTTCGGGTCATAGGGGATACGGACCTTGTGGTCCTCCATGGCGCCGCGGATTGGGTAGGCCAGAGCCTCCTTTACTCGCGGGGTGAAGGTCACAGCTTCGACACGATGCTCGCCGAACTGGTCCTGAGCGTCGTCCGCCCAGCCGATACCCAGGCCGGTGGCGTCGATGCAGATGCGCTCACAGCGCTGGAACCAGGGCCAGAGGATCGCTTCCTGGGCGGACTTGCGCATGTTCTGCAGACGCTCGACGTGGCGCGTATAGAGCACATCGCCGAGCAGCTCCAAGATCCACAGGACGGTCAGGTCTTTCTTACGCCCAATGTCGACGCCTGCGAACAGTCGGCCGCCCTCGGTCTGCTGCCAGTTAGCGGTCTGCGGGTATTCCGCGGAGGCAATCAGGTCGTACTCCAGGAAGGCCACGTCGTCGTCGGCCGGATTGCACATGTACTCCTGCTGGAAAGACTCCTCGTCAGCACAGCCCGCCCGGATGAAGTCGAAGTACTGCGCCTCATCCATGCCCTGGATCTCATCGTCGGCCGGCAGCATCTGCTGCAGCTTGAAGAGGAACCCCTGGTTGAGGGCATCCTGCAGGGTGACCGTGTGCAGGCTGATATTCTTCGGATTGCCGCCCTCTACGATCTCGCGCACCAGCTGGTTGAAGAAGTTCTGACTGCCCCGGTGGGTGGAGATGATCTCCATAGCGCCACCCCAGGTGATGCCCGGATAGGCAATCGACCATAGCTTGCGGGGATCGGGGTGCAGGGCAAACTCGTCCAGGATGCGTCCGCCGCGCTTGCCGGCCTGCGCGTCCGGGTTGCTGGACATACTGTGGATACGGCGGCCATTGGCGAACTCCAGGACGTAGGCCGAGATCTTGTTCTTCACGTCAATGACGATCTCGCCCAGATCCTTTGCGGCCTGGTTCATGATCCCCGCCCACATCTTGCAGTCTTCAAGGAACAGGCGCGCCTGCAGGTCATCACGGCTGCTCACCCATTGATCCACTCGCGCGGACTCGGCAGCAGTGCGCTCACCGGCAGCATAGGCGGTGGACCAGGACAGGCCGATCTGCCGGGACTTCTGCATGAGCTTCAGGCGGCTCGGATCGGTGATCCATCTGCTCTGGTACGGCAGGAAAATCGCATCGGGGTTGGCCGGGATGACCTTGGCATTGCCTTTGCGCTTCATCAGTTGATCCCCAGCGCTTCCCGGATCGCTTGCTTGGTCGCCTCGGTCACTCCGCCCTTGCTGGGCATCGCATCCAGCTTGGCCTTCTGCTCAGCGAGCAGCGCCTGGCGCGCACGTTCCTCGGCCTCTGCCTGGAACTTCTTCAGCGTGACGCTGGAGCGCGTCAGCGTCGCGATGTTCTTTGCCGCTGACGCCAGCAGTCCGACACGATCGGCCGGGTCCATCTCTTCATCACCAGCCTCCTGTAGGGAGATGATCGACTCGAACAGCTCGGACTGGATCATCGCCGTCAGCGCCTCGCTGCGTGCGTCCAGGTCGTCGCCGGCCTGGGCACGGATCAGCTTGGCCGCCTCGGTGCTGGCACGAATTGCCGCCAGGCGGCGCTCCAGCTTCTGGCCGTATCGATGCACAGCCGCACGGCTGGGCAGCTCGCCGGCCTCGGCCCGGGTCGGGAACTGCGCCTGCAGGTCCGCGATCAGCTCGTCCAGGGTCATCCGGCCATCGGCCAGGCGCCCCTCGATGTAGGCCCGGACCTGGTCCGGTAACCGGGAGATCGATGATTTCCGCCCCATGGTCGTCACCAGTACTTCTTGGGACGAGCGATGCCGGGTTCGCAGTCGATGGTGTACTCGGCGACGTCAGTGCCGTACCGGGTTAAATCGGCGAACCATTTGCCGGATGGTTCCTTGACCAAGGTCACCAGGTCACGGTCGGCCAAGTAGTCCAGCTCGCGGCGGATCTCCAGCGGTGTGGCGTCGGGGTACTCGCTCTGTGCGACCGAGAGGACCGGCCCCTCGTAGGCGCCCACCGGCCGAGCATTGTTCAGGGTCAGCAGAATCAGCCAGCGCAGGGCTTCGCGCCGGGTCTTGGCCAGGTCAATTTGCATTTTTTGCTCCCATCAGACTGCGCAGCTGCGCGTTTTCCAGCTTCACGGCCAAACCGTCGAGCTTCGCCTCGATCACGCTCTGGCCGCGGATATAGTCCTCGCGGCGGACGTACTGGATCGGCAGCTCCGCCTTCAGGCTCATCAGTTCTCGTTCAACGCGCTGCCACTGGTTGGTTTCTTCCCTCGCGGCCTGCTCGATGGCGTCCAGCCGGTAGGAGAGCTGTTCATGGTTCGCCAGGCGTGCCTGGTCTTGGCTTGCGAATCGCGAATCCAGGCTTTTCTGGATCTGGTTGAGCAGCAGCTTGCCGCCGCCCGCGCAGGCACCGAGGAAGGTCAGCAGCAGAGTGATCAACTGCCACAGTTCCAGCTCGACCTTCATTCCCTATTCCCCTTGTTCCAGTAGTGCGTTGAGCTGAGCAAGATTGCGAAGAGACCAGGCCCCGTAGTCCTGGGCAAAGGCCAGGATGTCCGCCGGAGTGACGCCGCTTTCCAGTAGCTCGGCGTCAGAACCGGCGGCGGGCCAGGTCGCTGTTTGAGCGCCGGCGGAATCGGCGCGTGCTCCTGCGGCGGGCAAACCGGCGCCGAGGGCGGTGTTGAAGTCGCGCACCCAGCCGCGAGTGAAGACACAGCGAGGGATAGCAATAGGCGCAGCACCAGGTGCCGCTCGGTAGGCGGTCGATACATGTGCGATTCGCTCCTGGAGTTGGTGTCGGGTGTCGGTCAGTTGCTGCTGTACCTGCAGCAGTTGCTCCTCGGCCTGGTTGGCGCGCGCGACCTGCTGCTTGTACTGGACCAGGGCGTCCTGAAGGGCCTGGGCGCGTTCGTTGGTGTGCTGCAGCTGCAGGTTGAGCAGCGCAGCGTCACCCTCGGCCCGGCCGGTGGCGTACCCACGGTCGTAGCTTGCGGAGCCGTGGATCACTACGGCTGCGCCGCACAGCACCGCGCTCAGCACGAGCCAGAACGTACTGGTGCGTAGGAGGCTAAGGACGGCCATGATTTCTCCGCTTGTACTTACGAGCCTTACGTTTCGCCCGAGCCACACCGGACTTACCATGCCGCTC
>NZ_KV813346.1:0-51190 GCF_001813645.1 Pseudomonas sp. HMSC063H08 | reverse complement strand
TCTACTGGGTCAGTTTTCGGTCAGCGGCAACACCACGCCGGACCTGGACGACATCATGCTGCCACACTCGTTGAGCGTGCGCGCCGCGTACCTCGACCAGCACTCGGAAGTCGGCTGCGTCGGCGCCCTGGTGATCTACATCGACAGCGAAGGCCAGGAAACCAAGCGGCAGAACGGCAATCGCATCCGCCAGCTGGACTTCGACTACCTGCTCGGCAACGCCTACGTTTGCGGCGCCCCGGTGTCCCTGTACCGCATGGAGGCCCTGCGCGCAGCCGGCTTCTACGATCCCGAGATCAAGGTGCAGGACTTCCAGATGACCCTGCGCATCGCCAGCCAGGGCTACCAGATCCACAAGCTGCCGGTGCTGGTCACTCGCTACCGGCGCCACCCCGACAACCTGTCGCGGCGCTACAAGGTGCTGCTCGATGCCGACCTGCGCACCATCGAGCCCTACCAGTCGCATCCCGCCTACGAGCGCGGCCGCACGGAACTGGTCAACAAGGCCCTGAAATACGCCGTGGTCGCGGACAAGCGGCATGCCTGGCAACTGCTCCGCTCGCTGCCGCTGCGGCAGTGGAACCGCACCACCTTCCGCCGGTTGAAGCGCTTCCTTCTCCATCACGAGACCACCTGAGCCCCGCGGACTCCAAGGTGGCAAGGTAATTCGATGAAATTCCTGGAAAAACTGAAAAAACGCAAAGAGCGGAAGTACTTCCGTGGCTGGGAAAAGATCTTCAAGGCCCCGGAGAAGATCCGTCTTGCCTACCCACATTACGAGGTCGGCGTGGGCACCTACGGGATCCCGGAGGTCACCGAGTTCGGCGACAAGGCCACCCTAAGGATCGGCGCCTACACCTCGATCGCTGCCGGCGTGAAGATCCTCCTCGGCGGCGAGCACCATACCGACTGGCTCACCACCTACCCCTTCCCGAAGATGATCGATGAGGTCGCCGACATCCCTGACAGCACCACGACCCGCGGCGACGTGGTCATCGGTAGCGACTGTTGGATCTGCACGAACGCGCTGATCCTCTCCGGGGTCACCATCGGGCATGGTGCGGTAGTCGCCGCCGGCGCGGTGGTGACCCGCGACGTGCCGCCATTCGCCATCGTCGGCGGCAACCCGGCCCGGCAGATCCGCTGGCGCTTCGAGGAAGACATCCGCGAAGCCCTGCTGGCTTCGTCCTGGTGGGACTGGCCGGTGGACGAGGTGAAGCAGGTCGCCCGGACCCTGTGCAGTACCGACATGACAGCCTTCCTGCGCTACATCGAGCAACGCAAGGGCTGATTCCCCGGCGGGAACGATCGCCGGTCATGGGCTATACCTCCCCGATACACCTTGGTTTCGAATCGCCGCCCGACAACGGGTAGGCCGGCCGCTTGACGCCCGCGGCCGTTCTTCGAGGGAGCTTGAATGACCGCGCTGCACGACCTTCCGGGAACCCGCCTGCTGGCACTGTTCGCCCGCCGGGAACTCTCGCCCAGCGAGTACTACGAGCATCTGCTGGCCCACATCCAGCGCTGGGAACCGCATCTCAACGCGCTGTATCGCTTCGACCCGCAACGGATTCGCGAACAGGCCGCGGCGGCCACCGAGCGTTGGCGCAAGGGACAGCCCAAAGGCCCGCTGGACGGGCTGCCGGTAACCATCAAGGAGCTGATCGCCACCGCTGGCGAACCTATCCCATTGGGCAGCGCCGCCACCGCCCTGCAACCCGCGCCCTGCGACGCGCCGCCGGCCGCTCGGCTGCGCGAAGCCGGCGCGATCGTCCTGGCCAAGACTACGGTTCCAGACTTCGGCATGCTTTCATCCGGCCTCTCCAGCTTCCACGGAGTCACCCGCAATCCCTGGAACCTGGCCAACAATACCGGCGGCTCCAGTTCGGGCGCGGCAGCGGCGGCCGCCGCCGGCTACGGACCGCTGCACCTGGGCACCGACATCGGCGGCTCGGTGCGACTGCCGGCGGGCTGGTGCGGCCTGGTGGGCTTCAAGCCAAGCCTCGGGCGGATCCCCATCGACCCTTACTACACCGGTCGCTGCGCCGGTCCGATGACCCGCTGCATGGACGACTGCCTGCTGCTGATGCGCTACCTCGCGCAGCCCGACGCCCGCGACGCCACCAGCCTGCCGCCGGAAGTGCTGGACTGGAGCGCCGAGCCGCTGTCGGTGCGCGGCCTGAGGGTCGGCCTGCAACTCGACCCCGGCTGCGGCCTGCAGCCCGACGCGGAAATCCGCGCCGCGATCGAGGCCGCGGCGCGGCTGTTCGAGGAGCACGGCGCCCAGCTCAGGATCGTCGAACCGCTGATGGACCGGAGCCTGCTCGACGGCCTGAACGACTTCTGGCGCGCCCGCCTGTGGAGCGAACTGCTGCTCCTCGACGAGACGCGGCGGGCCAGGGTGCTGCCCTATGTCCACGCCTGGGCCGAGGGCGGCGCACGGGTCAGCGGGGTCGATGCGGTGCGCGGTTTCAACCAGACCTTCGAGATGCGCCGGCGCGCCGCCCGGCTGTTCGGCGAGATCGACCTGCTGCTGACGCCGACCAACCAGGTCGAGGCCTTCCCCGCCGACTGGGCCTCGCCGCTGAACGATCCGCAGCGGCCGTTCGAGCACATCGTCTTCACCGTGCCGTGGAATATGGGCGAACAGCCCGCGCTCTCGATAAACTGCGGCTTCACGGCCGCCGGCATGCCGATCGGCCTGCAACTGGTCGCGCCGCGCTTCGCCGATACCTGGCTGTTGCGCATCGGCAAGACCTACGAAGGCTGGCGCGGTCCGATCCACGGCTGGCCACGGCCGCCGGCTGACTGAAGCCGGCAGCCGCTCGTCGCTCGGCTCCAGGCCTGAGTGTTTCAGTCGTCACTCCGAGAGGGCCTTCGCCATGCGCTCCCCCACCCGTCCCCCGGCGGCCGCCGATCCGGCCAGCCGCCGCAGCGTCTTTGCCGTGGTCCTTGGCAACGCCGTGGAATTCTTCGACTTCGGGGTCTATGCCACCTTCGCGGTGATGATCGGACGGACTTTCTTCCCCTCCGACAGCGCCTTCGTCAGCCTGCTCCTGTCGGTCACCGCGTTCGGCGTCGGCTTCGTCATCCGCCCCCTCGGCGCGATCCTTATCGGCGCCTACGCCGACCGCGCCGGGCGCAAGCCGGCGATGCTCCTTACCCTGTTCCTGATGGCGCTGGGCACCGGCGGCATCGCGGTGCTCCCCGGCTACGACAGCATCGGCCCGGCCGCGCCGCTGCTGCTGGTGTTGACCCGCCTGCTGCAAGGCCTGGCCTGGGGCGGCGAGGCCGGGCCGGCGACCACCTACATCCTCGAGGCGGCACCGCCGCACAAGCGCGGCACCTACGCCTGCTGGCAGGTCGTGGCGCAAGGCATCGCGGCGGTCGCCGCCGGGCTGATGGGCTACCTGCTCACCCTCTGGCTCGACGAGCGCCAACTGCAGGAATGGGGCTGGCGGATTCCCTTCGCGGCCGGCCTGCTGGTCCTGCCGATCGGCCTGTACATCCGCCTCAACCTGGCCGAGACCTTTTCCGGACGCGGCCGCCAGGCCAGCACCCGGAGCCTGCTCGGCGAGTTGTTCGGCAATCATCGGCGGGCCCTGCTGCTCGGCCTGCTGATCCTCTCCGGAAGCACCATCACCCAGTACTTCCTCAACTACATGACCACCTTCGCCCTTACCGAGCTACACCTGCCGGCGGGCATCGCGATGCTCTCGACGCTGGTCGCCGGCGCCGCACTGGCGCTCTCGGCGTTGCTCGGCGGCGTGCTCTGCGACCGCTACGGGCGCCGCGCCGTGCTGATCCTGCCGCGCCTGGCGCTGCTCGCGGTGCTGTTCCCGGCACTGCAGGCAATGACCCGTCACCCCGAGCCGGCAGTCTTCCTCACCGTCCTCGCCCTGCTCTCGGCCCTGCATGGCATGAGCGGCGCGGCGCTGATCGTGCTACTGGTAGAAAGCTTCCCGCGGGCGCTGCGCTCCACCGGTTTTTCCCTGGTCTATGCGACCGGCGTCGCCGCGTTCGGCGGCACCGCGCAGATCGTGGTGACCTGGCTGATCGGCGTCACCGGCAATCCGCTGTCGCCGCTGGGCTACCTGCTGCTGGCCAACCTGGTCTGCCTGGTTGGGGCCTGGCTGGCCCGCGAGACCTGGCCGGGTCGCGGGGACATGGGAGGCGCGCCGCTGGTGCTGCGCGACTGAGAACTTGCGCGGTTCGTTCAAGCGCCGCCGGCCTGTCGCGGGCGACGCTGGGGACCTCATTCATCCGGAGGTCCCACCATGCAGTTCTTCCTGCGCTACGCCTACGCGCCCCTCTTCTGGTCCGGCTTCATCGGCCTGGCGACCTGGCAGGTCGGCTATCGCCAGGCTTCCCACGCCTGGCTGGTCGCCCTGTTCCTCGGGGCGCTCGGCCTGTCCTTTCTCGCCGAACGACGACTGCCCTACCAGCCACGCTGGAACCGGCCGCACGCCGACCGCCTGCGCGATGTCCTGCACGCGTCGGTCAACGAAAGCCTGAACGCACTTGGCATCCTCGCCCTGCCACTGCTGGCCGGAGTCCTGGGCTTCTGGCCGGTGTGGCCGCAGGCCTGGCCGCTGTGGCTGCAACTGCTGCTGGCGATCGTCCTGGCCGATCTCGGCATCACCCTGGTGCACTACGCCAGCCACCGTTCGGCGCTGCTTTGGCGGCTGCACGCGGTGCACCATAGCGTGCAGCGCCTGTACGGTTTCAACGGTCTGATGAAACATCCCCTGCACCTGGTCCTGGAAGCGCTCGGCGGCACCCTGCCGCTGTTGCTGCTCGGCGTGCCGCAGACGGTCGCCGCGCTGCTCGCCTTCGCCATCGGCATCCAGTTGCTGCTGCAACACAGCAACGTCGACATGCGCATCGGCGGGTTACGCCATGTGTTCGCCTGGGCACCGCTGCATCGCCTGCACCACATCCGCTACGGGCGCGCCGGCGACGTCAACTTCGCGCTGTTCTTCAGCGTCTGGGACCGCCTGCTCGGCACCGCCCTCCATCGTCCCGACTACCGCCTGGACAGCACCGACATGGGCATCGGCGACCAGCCTGACTATCCCCGCGACTATGCCGGCCAGTTGCTCGCGCCATTCCGCGACCTGCCACGCAGCAGGCACGTCCCACAGCCGCCGGAAGGATTGGGGCGTTCAGCCGGCCAGGCGTAGGTGCGGCAGCGACAGGCCGGCGCGGATACCGAGCAGGCTGCGTACGCTGCGCGACAGGTGCGCGGCGTCGGCGAAGCCGGCGTGATGGGCCGCCTCGGTCAGGCTGCGCCCCTGCAAGGCCAGGGCGAAGGCCAGGTACAGGCGGCGCCAGAGCACCAGGCGGCGCACCGACAGGCCGACCTGGACGGCGAACAGCCGCTCCAGTTGGCTCAGCGAAAGACTGGCGCTGCGCGCCAGTCTTTCCGCCTCGACCCGCGCCGCGAGTTGCTCGTCGAGCGCCGCCAGGGCCTTTTCGACGCGGCGGTCGAGCCGTCGACGAGGCAGCCGCGCAAGCCGCCCCAGCAACGCCTCGGGCTCGCCGGGAGCGTCCTCGAGAAGCTGATGCAGGTCGTCGCTGTCGAACGCCAGCGGCTCGGCGTACAGCGCCAGCAACGGCTGCGACGCGTCGACGCGATGGGCTTGCAGCGAGGGCACCAGCAAGCGCCGGGCCTCCAGTACCTGGCCAGCGACGCGCACCCGCAGCGGCGTCTCCGCCAGCAGCAACTGGTGGGCATAGTGAGCGTGCTCGCGGGTATCGCCGTTGACCCCGGCGAACAGCGCGTGGTCCCGCGCCAGCCAGACCTCGCCCTGCCAATGCCGCTCCGTCATCGCGTACCTTCCGTCAACCGTTCCGTGGCGAAACGGTGTCGGCTATGGCGACCGCCGTCAAGCCCGCAAGGTCAGCGTCCGAACCAGTCGCGCCGGTCGTCGAAGGCGTGCTCGATCAGATCGAGCAAGGCACGCACCTCCACGCGGTTCTCCGCTTCCGGCTGCACGCTCATCCAGACTTCCCGCCGCATCGGCTCGTCGAAGACCTGCGGCAACGCCGCCAGGTTGCGCTCCAGGCGTCCGGCGTAATGCGGCAGCAGGCCGATGCAGGCGCCCCAGAGGATCGCCTGTAGCAGCAGGTCGTGGCTCTGTACCTCGATCACTCCCGACTGGCGAGCCGCCACCCGCCGGTTCCAGGGTGCCAAGGCGGCGCTGGCGGCCTGGCCGTGGAGCTGCGCCAGCAGGTAGTCGTCCAGCTCGTCCTCGCTGGCCGGCCGCGTGCGCTCGCGCGAATAGCGCTTGCCGATGTGCGGCTGGTACTCCAGCTCGGCGATGCGCGTCGGTGCGGCGAAGTGGCCTTCCATCGCCGGATGCGGCTGCCCCGGATCGGCGATCCAGATGGCGATCTCCGCCGGCCCTGCGCTTTCCGGCCAACCCTCGCGCAACTCGGCGAGGGCTACGCGCAGGTTGGCGTTCTTGCGCAGGTAGCCCCACAGCTCGCGACTGAGCACATCGTGCAGGACGCTTTCGGCCACCGCCAGGCGCACCAGCGGCTGTTGCCGGTGAAGATCGGCGTGGCTCTGGCTGTCCTCGACCAGGCGCTGCCCGGCGGCCTGGACGATGCGGCCCTCGCGGGTCAGCGAGAGGGCGTTGCCCTCATGCACGAACAGATGCAGGCCGAGGCGCTCCTCGAGCCGGGCCAGGGTCTTGCGCAGCAGCGTCGGCTTGACGTCCAGGCTGCGCGCAGCCTGCATGAAACAGCCGCAACGGGCGGTGACCAGGAAGAAATGCACCACCTCCAGGGAGCCGAACAGCTCGTGCCAATAGGCACGGTCGTCGCGTCCCTGCGCGGGCCTGAGCAGTGCCGGGCGCTGCCCGGCGGACTCCGATAGGGCCATGCTTCCTCGCTAGCGTCCAGGCATGAGGCGAATCCGCAGTTCGATCGGCTGCGGCATGTGTTCCGGCGGCGGCAGGCGCAACGAACGGTCCATCAGCGCGCGCCGCAGTTCATTCTCGATCGGCTCGGCGTCGCTGCGCAGGCAAGCGAGACGGACGATCCAGCCGCGTTCGTCGAGCCAGACCCGCAGGTCGATGTCGGTATTCGGCAACTGCCCCGCCGCACGCCGCGACTCCAGGAAGGCCAGCAGCCGCGGCGCGGTTTCGGCATCTTCGCCCAGGCGCTGCTGGACCTGTTCGCCGAGCCATGCGGCGTAGGCGACCCAGAGCCGCTGGCGTTCGTCGCGGAACCGTTCGGGCTCGCCGAACAGCCAACTGCGCAGGTGCCGCCAGCGGCTCGCGCGCGGCCCATGCCTGGCCTCCGGCGTGCCGCCCATCAGTGCAGTTCCGCCAGGGTCTTGCCGAGCAACGCGCCGTCGATGCTCAGGGTAGCGTTGTTCACCAGGCCATCCAGGTAGGCCTTGGCGATCTGCTCCTGGCGTTGCGCGCGCAGGCTTTCGCGCAGGCGACCACGGACCTCGTCGAGGGTGGCGAGGCGAGCGTCGCGACGCTCGGTCAGCTTGACCAGGTGGAAACCGTTGGCGCCCTGGATCGGCTCGGACACCGCGCCGACCTTCAGCCGTTCCAGCGCCGGACGGATCGCCGGCAGCAGTTGCGCCTGCGCCAGCAACCCACCGATGTCGCCGCCGTTGCGGGCGGTCTGCGGGTCGTCGGAATGCTTGCGCGCCAGTTCGGCGAAGTCGCCGTCCGCGGCCTGCCGGTAGAGTTCCTGGGCGCGCTTGCGCGCTTCGGCAAGCCCGCCGGCCGCAGAGGCGGCGATGAAGATCTGGCTGACCCGGTACAGCGCCGGTACAGCCAGTTGCGCCTTGTTCGCCTGGTAGGCGGCCTGCAGTTCGGCATCGCTGGGGTAGTCCTCGGGCACCGTGCTCACCGACTCCAGGTAGGTACGCAGGACGATCTGCCGCGCCGCCGCATCGATCAGCGTCTTCACCTGCGGACGCTGTTGCCAGTCCTGGGCGCTGGCCTGCTCGTAGAGCGCCTTCTCGGCCAGTCGCGCACGCATCCAGCGCTCCAGCGCGTCGCGGTTCTCGCTCAACTGCACGCGGGTTTCCGCCGGCACCTCGGCCAGCAGCACCTTCAGTTCGTCCGGCGCCACCTGCAAGGCGCCGAGGCGGGCCACCGCGGGCTCCGCGGCGGCGCTGGCAGATGGCTTGGCAAGCGCGGCCTGGGCCTGGCCCGCGCCGCCGTCCTCGCGCTGGCCACAGCCGGCGAGAACGGCAAGCGCGAACGCCAGGACACCGCAACGAAATGCCGGCCGCATCGGCTCAGGCCTCGCCATCGACGGGTTGACCGGCATCCTGCGCCATGCCCTGTTGCTCCGCGGCCAGGCGGCTGTAGTCGCGCAGGTAGGCGATGAACTCCTGCAGCAGGCGATCCCACAGTTCGATATGGCTACGCAGGTTGGCCGGGCTGACGCCGCCGGCGACGATCACGTCCATTTCCATCACCAGGAACTCGCCCTGCTGCGACAGGCGGCCGAAGCGCCGGCTGAGATTCCAGCGCTCGGTCAGCCCGGCGGGCAACTCGCCCTGCACGCGCAGGGCGCAGCTGAAGGTGAAGTCGAGGTAGCTCGCCGGCGTCGCTGCCGGATTGCCGAAGCGCACCGCGTAGCCGATTCCCTGGCTGGCGCTGAGCAGTTGCACGACGCCGTTCTGCTCGCTGCGGTTGACCCGGTAGCCGGCCTCCTGCAAGGCCTCGGTCAGGCTGTCGACGGAAAGGTGTTCGATCAGGGTGATGTCGTTCATGTCCGGGTTCCTGGTTTGCTATCGGATTTCACTGGGCGAGCGCCGCCTGGCGGTTCTCGACCTGGGTCTTGTAGAGGTCGTCGCCGAGCTTCTGCGCCATCTCTTCGAATTTCACCCGCGCACCGCTGGCGAACGGTTGGCGGATCTTCATCACCTCGGCGACGCTGACGTTCTCGTAGGCGCCGAGGATCTCCTTGGCCACGCCATACATTTCCCGGTTCTTCGCGGTGCACTGCTGCAACTGCTGGTCGTGCTCGCGGAACGCCAGGTCGAGCTTCTGCCGCTCGGCCTCCTTGGCTCGCGCCATGACCAGCAACTCGTCGTAGGCCTGCTTGTACTTGCCCAGTTGCTCGTTGCTCGCCTCGACCATCTGCCGCGCCCGGTCGTGCAAGCCCTGTTGCTGGGCCGAGAGCTGCTCGGCCTGGCCCTTGGCCCGGGCCAGCTCGGCGCTCAGTTGCTTGACCTGGGCCAGCGCCGCATCGCGCTGGCTTTCCAGCGCGGCTTTCGCCGCGGTGGCCTGGGCCTGTTCGGTCTGCAGCGCCTGGAGTTGCTGGGTGGTGCTGCGCAACTGGGCGCGCAGGCGTTCCTCCAGGCTGTCGGCGTAGGCCGCCTGGCTGGCGTAGGCGGCGAAGGCGGCCCCGGCGAGCAGCGCCTGGGCCCAGATCGGTAATGAGAAAGGTCGCGTGTTCATGGTCTGCCTCTTCATGGTCTGCCTCGAGGAGCGCTCAGAAGCGCGTGTTGACCTCGAGTTGCAGGACGTCGATGGAGAACGGTGCGCCGTAGACCTCGTCGGAGCTGAGCCAGCGCGCGGTACCGTAGACGCGCTTGTCGAAGCCATAGCTGGCGCCGAGGATGTAGCCCTTGGCGTTGGTCCCGCCAAGGTGGAAGGTGGAATCGTTGAAACCGTCCGGCAGGGCATCCGGCTGGATGTACTTGTAGGCGGCGAAGACCTGCCAGTCGCCGGCGTCGCGCATGTCCAGGGCGTTGCCCAGGGTGAACTGGAGCATCCAGGCGTTCGCCCCGCTCTTGATGTCGCCATCGGAGCCGAGGTTGTTGGCGATCTGCGCCACACCGCCGGCGCGCTTGCGCATGTCGCCCTCGTCGTAGCCCAGGTTGTGCACGTAGTTGCCGGCCACCCGCAGCTTGAAGTCGTTGGGCAGCTCGGCATCCCAGCCGAGGTTCAGGTCGAGCAGGTTGAACTCCGAGGCCAGGCCGACGTACTGCGGGTTCGGCGTGTTCGCCGGGTCGGCCGGGTTGGGCACGATGTCGCGCAGGAGGAACACCGTGTTGCCCTTCTGCATGAAGGTCGGACGGCTGCCGTCGGTGTCGCACTCCGGATCTCCGGCCCAGGGCCGGCAGGGGCTGGAACGCCGCCCTTCGATATCGTCGAAGCGGTAGTAGGCCAGCGCGCCGGTAAGGCTGTGCTGCGGGTTGATCTTCCAGGTGGCGCCCAATTGCGCGCCGTACATCCACTTGTTGTCGCTGTCTTCCTTGTCGAAACCGTTCGACGAGGCGGTGTCCGAGCTGTACTCCACGGGGAACGCGCCGACCGTGCCGAACAGCGAGACATCGCGGCTCAGCGGCTGGTTGAAGATCGCCGCCACGCCGTCGAAGTTGAGGTCGTTGGAATACAACAGGTCGGTGGACAGGAACGGATTGGCGATCCGCCCGCCGGTCAGGCTCAGGCGCTCGCTGGGCTTCCAGGTCAGGTAGCCCTGGTCGAGCCAGAGGTCCTTCTTGCCGAAGCCGCCGCCGAGGGTCTGGGTGGTCGACACCGGGTTGTTGTCCGAACCGGTGCCGATGCGGATGCCGGCGCTCCAGCTTTCCGACAGCGCCGCCTTGAGGCCGAAGCGCGCGCGCAGGCGCAGCAGGCTGTCGCGGTCCTCGCGGGTGTTGAGCAGCGGCGGCAGGCCCGAGCTGGTATTCGGGTTGACGTCGTACGGACCGTCGTCGTTGAGTTCGGCGAAGTCGGTGATCTGGTTGCTGTTGCCGTTGCCGAAGGAGCGCGACTCGTAGCGCAGGCGCACGTCGCCGTCGAAACTGATGCGCGAGGCCCAGTCCGGGAAGGCGTTGGGCTGCGCCCAGTTCTCCGCCTTGGCCTGGGTCATTACCTCGGCCTTCACTTCGTCGCGGATCTGGTCGCGCACCACCTGCGGGATATAGGGTACGCGGACCTCCCCGGGGACCGCGGCGACGGCCGCCGCGGGCGCCACGGCCTGGCGCGCCTGCTGGGCCTGCAACGCCTCGGCCTCGGCCTGCCTGACCAGCGCATCGGCCTGTTCCTTCTTCAACACGCCCTGCTGTACCAGCAGGCGGATCAGGTTGATCGTGGCGTTCTCCGAGGGCGCCGGCGGCTGGGCCTGCGCCTGGCCGGCCAGCGCGGCGAGCATGACGCCCATCCCCAGCGCCAGTCGGTTCACTTTCGCGTTCATCTGTGTACGGCTCCTAAGGTCCTTCAAGGCAGTCGCCTGCCGGAAATCGTTCTGGGTTGGCGTCTTCTCATCCCGGCCGCTTGCCCTGCAGGGCGATGCGCACCGGCAGGGTCAGCGAAGCCGGCGGGCGTTCTTCCAGGCGGCCGGCGGCGCGCAGCGCGGCCAGCACCTTCTGGTCGGTCTCGGGGTCGCCGCTGGAGCGGGTCAGTTCGGCCCGGGTGATATCCCCCGAGGAACTCAGCCAGATCTCCGCCTGCAGGCGGAACGCCAGGTTGCGCAGCTCCGGGTTGTCCCGCAGCAGGCGCTGGAAGGCGTAGGCCAGGTACTGGCTATAGCTGGCGTTGCCGGCGCGACCGCCGCCGGAACCGGCCATCCCGCCGCCCTTGCCGGCGCCGATGTTGAAAGCGTCGGAGCCGGACTGGGCGTCGCCATCCATCTGCATCGGGTCGGCCAGGTCGTCGGCCGGCGACGGCGGCGCTTCCTCCTGCGGCTTGACCTCCTCCAGTTCGGGTTGCGGTTCCGGCTCGACGATCTTTTCCTCTTCCACCGGCTGCTCCGGTTCCGGCGGTTTTTCCGGCGGCGGCGGAGGCGGTGGCGGCAGCGGGATGATCGCCGGCACCTTGGGCGCCTCGCGGCGCACGCCGCTCATGTCGTTGGCCCACTCCCAGACCAGCCAGGCGAGGCCGGCGAGCAGCAGCGCGCCGAGGCCCCACTTGAGGTAGCGCAGGGTCGGGTTCGCCGGGCGGCCGTCGATGGACAGCGGCGCGGCATTTTTCGGCTCGGGGGTGTGCTTGGGATCGGCGGACATGTTCATCCCGGGCCTCAGGTCGGTTTGCCGGTGACCAGGCCGACCTGGGACAGCTCCAGGCGGCGCAGCAGGTCGAGGACCTCGATGACCTTCTGGTACTGCACCGTGGCGTCGCCGCGGACCACTACCGGGAAGTCGGGGTTGAGGGCCTTCTCCGTACGCAGGCGGTCCTCGAGCTCGGGCAGGGTCACCGGGTAGGCGTCGAGGAACACCTGGCCGGCGTCGTTCACCGAGATCGCCTTGGTCTTGGGCTGCGACAGCGCCACGGTGGCACTGGCCTTCGGCAGGTTGATCTGGATCCCGGCGACCTGGGCGGTGGCGGTGAGGATGAACATCACCAGCACCACCATCAGCACGTCCACCAGCGGGGTGATGTTGATGCTGTCGACGGCGCCGTCGTCGTCATCGTCGTGGCTGCTGTTCACGGAAGCCATGGCGTTCTCCTCAGGCCGGCAACGGCTGGCCGTTGCGACGATGGGCCACTTCGCTGAGCTGGCTTTCGCCATGCACCTCGGCGAGGCGGGTGACGAACTCGTCGACGAACACCCGCATGTCCGCGCTGACTTCCTTGTTCCGCGTGACCAGGCGGTTGTAGCCGAACAACGCGGGGATCGCGACGAACAGGCCCATGGCCGTGGCCAGCAGGGCGGCGGCCATGCCCGGGGCGATGGCATTGATGTTGACGTCGCCGGCCATGGCGGTGCCGAGGAACACCACCATGATCCCCAGCACGGTGCCGAGCAGGCCGATGTAGGGGCCGCCGGCGATGGCGTTGGACAGGCTCGACAGGCGCGAGCCGAGCTGCTGGTTCTCCTTGGTGCGCACGCCGTCCATGGAGGCGCGGATCGCCTCGATGGTGGCCGCGGAGACGGAAGAGGTGTCGGCGCCCTGCTCGCGGCGGGTGCGGATCTCCTTCACCGCCACCTGGTACAGGCGCCACAGCGAGGAGTGTTGCAGGCGGGCAGCCAGCTCGCGGTCGTCGGCGAGCAGTTCCAGGCGCGTGCCGACCTCGGCGAAGCGCTCGCGGAACAGCCCGTTGGCGCGACTGACGCGGCCGACGTTCTGGTTCTTGCGGTACATGATGACCCACGACTGGACCATCATCAGCGCCAGGATCGCGATGATCACCCAGGCATCCAGCGGCACTGCGTTGAGCAGGAAGCCGAGCTTGCCGAAGCCGAAGCCGGACTGCTTCTCGTCGACCCCGTAGGCCACCAGGCGCGACTCGGCGCCCTGGGCGGTGGCGTCGGCGAGGAGCAGCGCCGCCGGGCGGGCGATCTTCGACAGGCGCAACTCGTCGATGGCGCCCTGGAAGGGTTGCAGGGTCGGCGCCGCGGCGCTCGCCTCACCTTCCCCGCTTGCCGCCTCGGTGGCGGCCGCAGGCGCGGCCTGGCCTTCCGCGCCGATGGCGATCGCGCCGCTGAACGCCGGCAGCGCCGCCGCCAGGCTGGCGACTTCGCGACCGCCGAGATACAGCGCCAGCCGGGTACCGTCGGCGACCAGCGCCAGGTGCTGCCATTGCCCCTGCGCCAGGGCCTGGCTGGCGGCAGCGCGCTGACCGTTCAGCTCGACGAAGGGCGCGCCCTGGGCCAGGCCGACCAACAGGGCGTTGCCACCTTCGCGGCGCGACAGCAGGACCTGTTCGCCGGCCAGTTGGTCGGGACGCACCCAGCCGCTGAAGCTGAAGGTGCCACCGGCGCTCACCGCCAGCGATGGGCTGGCCGGCAGCAGCAGCGGCTGGCCCAGCAGTTGCGCGGAGCGACCGATGACGCCCTCCACCGGACTGCCGGCGGCGGTCTGCGCATTGTTGGCGTAGGCGGTGGAGTCCCGCGGCGGAGTGCCCGGCGCACCGTCGAAGTGATAGACCAGGGTGTAGTCCGGGTCGAACACCGACTGGCCGTTGCCGCTCTCCGGCGCCTTGGCGTTGCCGTAGTACATCCAGATGTCCTGGCGCTGGCCACCCTCCACCCGCGGCACGTCGACCCAGATCAGGGCCATGCCCATCAGCGGGTCGAAGCTCTCGACCTGGTGGCGCAGCACGGTCTTGTCGTCGGCGGCGACGAAGCGGATGTCCGAGCCGTTCTCGTTGACCCCGTCGAAGGTGAAGTTGCCGGTATGCAGGCGCACCAGCAGCGGCAGGCGACCGAGACTGTCGTTGATCGCCGCGCCTTGCGGGGTGGTATCGACCGAGACCTGCTTGCGGTACTGCCAGTCGTCCTGCCACCAGGCACTGGCGCTGGCCGGGGCCAGCAGGCCCAGGCAGATCAGCGATGTCAGCAATAAGCGATACATGTGGGGTTACTCCGGGGTCAGCGTCAGAAGCTCGCCTGCACGCTGAAATGCAGGCGCGAGTCGTGTTTGTCGGTGTTCGTCCCTTCCAGCAGCGGGAAGGCCCAGTCGAGGCTGCCGGACAGCCAGTCGGCGAGTTGCGCGCGGGTGCCGATGCCGACGCTGGCCAGGCTGAAGTCGTCGTCCTGCTCGGGCAGCGCATCCTGCAGGCGCAGTTGCGCGCCCTCGGCGAACACGTAGAAGCGCCAGTCGTTGACATAGCTGCCGGCGCGCTTGCCGAGGAAGCGTCCGAGGGACGGCGTACGCCATTCCTGGGAGAGCAGGTAGCCGTCGTCGGCGGTGTTCTCCGCCGCCAGGTAGCCACGCACGCTGGTGGCACCGCCGGCAGCGAACTGTTCGTTGGAGATCAGCGGCCCGGAGGCGAGCTGGAAGGCCGCCTTGGTCGCCACCTGCCAGTCGCCGCCGAAGGTCAGGGTGTGGTTGAGATCGCCCTTGAGCACACCGAAGCCGGACTTGGCGCGATAACGCTTGCGGTCGAATTCCTCGTCGTCGTCGCCGTAGCCGAGGAGACTGCCGGTACCGGCCACCAGGCTCAGGCCGAGGGCCAACTGGGAACGTTCGGTGTAGCGGAAGCCGTTGTAGCTGAGGGTCAGCGGGGCGTACTTGATCGGCACCCTGTCGTTGTTGCCGCCGATCCGGGTCTGTTCCTCGAAGTCCTTGAAGTCGACGCCGAAGGAGAACGAGTGCGACCAGAGGCCGGTGACCGGCAGGCTGTAGATCGCCGCGACGCCATAGGAATGGCCCTGGCCGACCACATTCATGCTGCCCACCGTGGCCACGTCGCTGTCGGACTGGTAGCCGGACAGCTGCACGCTCCAGCGCTGGCTCAGCGGCGCGGTGTAGGAGCCGGACCAGACCTTGGCGTTGTCCTGGTCCTGCGGCGCGGTGAAATAGGTCAGCGAGATGGCGTGGCCGAGTTGCCAGAGGTTGTCGTAGCCCAGCGAAACCACCGAGCGCAAGTGACGGGTGTCGGCGCTGTAGTCGTTGTTCAGGCCGATGCTGGCGTGCCAGGGATTCTTGTCTTCCACCTGCAGGTCGACGTCCATGGTGCCGGGCCGCTGGCCCTCGCGCACCATCGGCAGCACCTGGCGGCCGGGGGTGCGGTTGACCTGCGCCAGCTCGCGCTGGACCTGGGCGAAGTCGGGTACCTTGCCCTCCTCCAGGGCCGGCACTTCCTCGCGCAACTCCACCGGCGAATAGTGCTTGGCACCAACCACCCGGACGCGACCGACAGTGGTCTCGGTGACCTGCAGGTAGACCACCCCGCCGCTCACCTGCTGCTCCGGCAGCTCGACGTAGACCGACTGGTAGCCCTTCTCCTGGTAGGCGGCCTGCAGCGCATCGCGCGCCCCCTCGATGTCGCCCAGGCTGCGCTGCGGTCCAAGGAAGGGATACACCGCCGCCTCGATGGCGCGGTTGTCCAGCACGGTGTTGCCGCGTACCACGTACTCGTTGATGTCCACCAGACGCTGGGGCTCGGCTCCCGCCGCGGCGGGAGGGGCCTCGTCGGCCAGCGAAGCGCACGACAATGCGACAGCCAGGCAACCGATCGACCAGCGCTGGCGAAACGGGTGCGCACAATTGAACAGCGAACGCTTCACACGGTCCCCCGAAGTTCCATCGGGACTTATTGTTCTAATGCAACAAGTCCGTTCATCGAACAGTTCTATGAAAGACAACAAACTAGCGATGACGCATGAACAACCTGTTAAAAACAGCGCCCCGCCCTTATGAAATTTCGTTCTTCTCTATTTTCACTTTCGCGCTAGATATTCAGCCGTCGCGCTCCGCCATGGCGCGCTTGCCATGTATGCAACAAGGCGAAGTTCAGGGAGAATTCCGGCATCTGCATGAGATCCCCGGAAATCACTTCCCCGATAATCCTGCCTATTATCCTTACCGCCTCCGCGCTGTTCAGCAGGACGGTTATATCGCCGACGAAAACCGGAAAACTCCAGATCTTCTGCTTCATTTCCAGGCCGACGAACCAGCGATACAGCAGGTTGTAGTTCAATTGCTCGTACAACTGCTGCTCGCTGGGAATCGCGTACAGCAGTTGCAGCAGCAGCGCATGGATCAGCGGCTCCGGGGCCAACTGCATGCCATGTTCGCGGGCGAGCGCCGAGAGGACTTTCGCCTCTTCGCCAAGGAGACTTTCTATTTGCGGTTTCAGCAACGCCAGGGAATGTCCCGGCGGTATATAGCTGGACACTTCCTTGAGCGCACCCTGCCAATCTTCCTGGGACACTATCCAGACCCATGGCGCCCCATATCGATAAACCGATACCGGTTTCTTGCGTGCGGCTTCGACGATCTTCGATAGGCGCTGGTCAAGTTCCTGCATACCGACTTTCGAGTAACTTTCCATCAATACTCACCGTCCTTCGCCGTATTCACCGGTGTGACCACGGCCGTTAGCGGATACTGTTCTCTTGTTTCAGAGCGGAACGCGTCTTGCTCGAACGACACGCTCATTTCCAGCAACCGGTCAGCGCAACCGGGAAATGGCCGATTCCTTTCGTTCCCGTCCCTGCCTTTCACCACTGAATTCCGTTTTCCTCATTCACACCTGTTTGACGGCAACCCCGCCGCACCACCGAACTTTTGTCATGAAAACTTCATGCGACCGGCCGTTCGCGCGCCGCCGGCGGGGACGAACGGGCATTCACCCGAGAATCGACCAGCACCTCGGAAGTTCGCCGAAAAAAAGGCCCTCCGTGGGGAGGGCCTGGCGGGTATCGTGCCTCCGCGGCGGTGCCTTACAGGATCAGGTTGCCGCGCTCTTCATCGGTCAATTGGCTGCGCGCCTGTTCGCCGAGGGCTCCGGCGCCGAGCACCTGCACGGCGCTGTCCGGGTTGTAGCCCGGCGAACGACTGGCGCCGTCGCGCGAAGGCTCCAGGCGCTCGTTGCCGAACCCGAGCACCTGCACCGTGATCACCGACGGCATGCGCTGCCGCGCGGCGGCCTGCTGCTGGCGACTGACGTCCTCCGCCGCCTGGGTCGCGGAACTCGCCGCGGCGCTGGCGGAGGTCAACGCACCGGTATTCACCGAAGCCACCAGCGGAATGCCGCTGGACTGGCCCTGGGTCTGGATGTTCGCCGCGTTGACCACCTGCAGCGCCGCCACGTTGACGTTGCCGGAGACCCGGATGCCCGCCTCGCCGGCATCGATGGTGCCGAGCGGGGCGATCAGGTCGATGTCGCCCGGCGCCACTTCGGGAATCGGGTTGAGGGTGGCGATACCGGCGCCGGTGCTGGGCACCTGCGGCGACAGGCTGACGTTGCCCCAGGCGTCGTAGATGCGCCGCGGCGGGGTGTACACCACGGTGGTCTTGCTGCCGCGCCCGGCGTTGATGTCGCCCTCGGCCGACCAGATCTGGATATCGCCACCGAAGGTGGTCATCACCCGGCTCTGGCCGAGCAGGATGCTGCTAAGGGCGTAGGAACGGATATTGCCAACGCCCTGGGTCACCACACCGGCGGTGGACGGCGGCGCCTCACCTTCGATACCGAATACCTGCTGCCCACCCGGGGTGAGCAACTGGATGTCGCCACCGAAGTTGGTATGCACGCCGGCACCGCCGTACATGACGATATCGCCTTCGTAGCTGATCGGATTGCCCGCCGGATCGCGGTCGGGGAACAGCGCGGCGATCGCGTTGCGCCCGCGCAGGTAGCTGCCCTGGCGCACTCCGCCGACCTCGTTGTACTCGCGGCCGCCGGCCTTGAGCTCGGCGAAGTACACCTCGCGGGCGAAGATCCGCTGCTGCTCCGCCGAGAGGCCGGCGAGGAACTCCCGCGCCTGCTGGGCGTCGCCGCTGAAGCCATAACGCCCGCTCAACCATTCGATCAATTCGTTTTCGTAGGTCCGTACCACCTTGCCGGGCTGTTCCGCCAGGGGCGTTCCTGCCTGCGCCAGGTTGTCGAGCTCCAGGTAACGCCGGAGGAAGCCGGAGTAGTCCGCCTGGCTGGCGCCCGCCTGCAGGACGATGCTGGCGCCGGAGCGCGTGTCGCCCGCGGCGACCGCCCCCAGGCTGGTGACCGCCACCTCGTCGTTCATCAGCAGGTTGCGTCCGGCGCTGATCTCCAGGCTGCCCGGTCCCGCGACGTTGAAGTTGCCGTAGAGGATGTCGCGCCCCGCCTGCACCAGCGACACGTCGGTAGCCGAGGTATTGACGAACAGATTGCCGCTGCTGGCGTAGACCCCCATGTTGTCGCTCGCGGTCCGCTCGGAGCCCAACCTGGTGCCGCTGCTGACGATGTCACGGCCGGCGATCATGCGCACCGCACCATGCCCCTCGTAACGCAACTGGCCGAAACGCACATCGCTGGTCCCGGTGTAGCGCAGCAGCCGGCCACTGTCGACACCGACCAGATCACCCGCAAGGGCGTAGAAGCGCGACGGTTCCAGCGCCGCCCCCCATTCGCCGGAGACGCTGTTGGCGCCGAAGGCGAACAACGGGAAGTGGTTCGTGTCGGCGCGGCTGCCGTCGCTGGACAGGTTGTCGACCTGCCGCGTGATCCCGGTATAGCCCTGGTAGCTCGGATTCAGCGGCGTGGCCAGGCTGCCGGTGCTGGCGCCGGAACGGCTGATGCTGTAGCCGCCGGCGTAGATGGAGTCGCCGGCCAGCAGGTCGAGACGGCCCTGACTCGACGGCGCCAGGACCAGCGCGGTCCTGTCGCTGCGAGCGTTTTCGCGGAGTGTCGCGTTGCCATAATAGAGGCTGCCGGTCAGCGCCACGGCCGACAGCTTCGCCGGATAGACCAGCGCGGAATCGGTGTCCTGTTCCGTCCTGCCTTGGGAAACCGGGGTCAGGTTGCCTCCCGCCGATGTCAGGTCGATCGCCGTGCGTTCGGTCCACAACGAGAAACCGCTCAGGCCGTAACCCTCGACACCGCTGGCGCTGGTATAGGGGGTGCCGTTCATCAACGGCGTCCGCCCGGGATCGACCACCCCTTGCAGCACCAGGTCACCCAGGCTGTTCAGGCTGAAGGTGGCGTCGCCCGGCACCAGCGTCGGCCCGCCGTTGGCCAGGCCGAGGGTCGAGACGAAGGGATCGTAGGCGCGCCGTTCGCCCGGAACCTGATCGCTATCCAGACGACCATAGATCAGATCGATACCACCCAGGCTCGTCGCCCGGACCTGAGCATTGCCGCGCAGGTTGACCATCGCGCCGTACAGTGAACTGCCCTGATCGAAGGGCGTCAACGGGTTGAGCGCACCGCCGATACGTACGTCCATGTCTCCGCCGCCGCTCAGGGTCAGTTGGCCATCGGCGCCTACCCGGCCGCTACCGCCCACCGCCAGCACCAGCCCCTGGCTGCGCTGCGACGTTTCCTGCGGAACGCTGGACGTGCGCGCCTCGATGACGCCCGCATCGCCCGCTACCTTCAGGCTCAGATCGCCACCGCCCAGGGTGCCGATGCCGGTGAAGCCCACCTGCTGCGTGGCGGCAGCCGCTCCATCGCCGCCCGGCTGGCGCGCATAGGTGCCGAAATTGATCCACCAGGCGGTGCGGTCGGCCGTACCGGCGGTCGAACCGCTGCCCTGGCGCCAGAGCCAGTTGCCGACGGCCGCCGAGTCGTAGCCGGCGTTGGGTACGGCGCCGGACAACCGACCCAGCACATCGCCGCGCAGATCGCCACCGACCGCCAGCGTCAGGTTGCCGCCCAGGGTCGGGTACCAAGCGCTGTAGAGGCTCTGTTCGCCGCCGTCCACCCATTGCTCGTAACCGCCCAGCGCCGGATCGCGCAGAACGCTGCCGCCGTCCCTGGCACGCGCCAGGTTGTAGCTGGAATCGACCGCGCTCGCGGTACCGGCGGTGTAGACTCCGAATGGCGAATCCATACGCAGGTTGCCGGCGGCGAACAGGTCGAGATCGCCAGTGCCGGTGCGCAGCACGCTGAAGCGCGAAGCGTAGGGTTCGGCTTCCAGCGCATAGTCGTCGCTGGACGCAGCGCACCAGGTCGGGAAATCGTCACAGATGGTCGGGTAGCCCAAGGCCTCCGGGTCCAGTGGGTCGCCCGGCTTGATGCCGGGGTCGCCCCATCCTGCCACCCCTTCCTCGGTCCACACCATGCCGCCCGAACTCGCGGCGCACCAGGTCGGGAAATCGTCGCAGATGGTCGGGTAGCCCAAAGCCTCCGGGTCCAGTGGATCACCGGGCTTGAGGCTAGGATCGCCCCAGTTATCCACCCCTTCCTGGGTCCATACCAGCCCACCACCCGCCGCCGGTATGCGCCGCATGCCGTAGTGCGTATCGGCGAGGCGCATCTGCCCGCTGGAACGCGGATCGGTCAGCCGCGGATCGGCCGCCTGCAGATCGGCGCCAGCCACCAGGCGCACGCTCCAGGACTGCGAGCCGGCCGCCAGCATCGGCGCGATGGCCCAATTGTGCGAAACCGCACCGGCCGGGCGTACGTCCACCGACGCGGCGCCATCGGGCAGGCGGATATCGCTGCCGGCCGGCAAAAAGGCCCCGGCGCGCAAGGCCAGTCCACCGGCCAGGCGCACGCCGTCGACTTCGCCGCTGGCCAGCGTGGCGCGGCCGGGCAGCGGCACGCCGCCCGGCCAGGTCATCCCCGTCACGGGCGTCGCCAGCGGCAGACGGCTGCCGGCGCCGAGGCGGGTGCCGGCGGGCAGGTCCAGAGCCTCGCCGAGCAGACTGCCGGCCGGCCGGAGCAGGTTGCCGGCGGCATCCAGCAACGCCCCCTCGAGCACCGTCCCCGCCGGCAGTTGCAGCGGCTGGCTGAGCACCGCCTCGACCGGCAGCCGGGTACCGGCGGCCAGGGTCATGGCCTTGATCGGCAGTTCGAAGTTGAGCGTCTTGCCGGCCGGGAAGAAGCTGTCGTCGTCCAGCCGCACGCCAGCCGTCGGCACCACCCGATCGCCGCCCAGGTGATCCTGGCCGGCTAGCAGCAACCAGCCCTGATCGTCGTCGGTTTCCGGCGGCGGGGCGAAACCGTCGGTGACGCTGCCGTAGATGTTCAGGTCGCCGCCGGCGCGGATCGCCAGCGAACCGGCCTCGCCGGAGCCGTATACCGAGGTTTTCGCCGTCCGCGGGTTGAGGCTGGCGTAGCGATGGCCCGACAGGTCCAGGTCGCCTTGCACCACCAGATCGCCATCGGCCGTGGCGCTGACGATCTCCAGCCCGGGGCGCAGGTGGAAAGCTTCCGCGTAGGCGGCATTGTTCAAACCGGCCAGCTTGCCGTCGAGCAGGGCGCTATTGGCCAACGCCGCCTGCATGAACAGTTCGCTCTGCTGGTGCTTGCCATCCAGGTAGGCCTGGGTGATCTCCTGGTACGGCCGGCCGTTGCTCGCCGGCAGCGCGGCGACCGGCGCGTCGTCGTAGCGCTGCACGGCGCTGAGGGTGATGGCGCGGGCACCGAGGATCTGCAGCGGCCCCCCGGCGTCGATGGCGATATCGCCCGCCGTCGCCCCGCCCAGACGCGGCGCGTACAGGTCGAGGGTGCCGCGGGCGACGCCGTCGTTCTGCCCGGGCGCGCTTCCCGCTGCCGCCTCGGTGCCGTGGCGCAGGTCGATACGGGCACCGGCGCCGAGGCTGAGCAGCCCGTCTCCGGCGTTCAGCTCGATCAGCGCGCGGTTCGGCGAATCGATGATCTTGCCGTAGCTGTCCACCCGCAGCCGCCGCCCATGGGCATCGAGCAGCGCCTCGCCACCGATGCTCAGGCCCTGCTTGGCGGCCAGGCGGATACTGCCGACCTGCTCGCCGCTGGCGTCAAGCACGCCGTTCACGCTCAGATGGCCACCATCCAGCGACACCTCGATCGTCGAGGCCCTGACGTCGTTGCCGATGTTCAGGTCGCCCTGCTTGATCTGGAAACTGCGCGCACCGAACACCTGACCGGCATTCAGGCGCTGGTTGAGAGCGGCGAACCGGCTGTCTGGCGTACCGTCCTCGCCCAGCCGCTGGGCACGGATCTCGACGCTGCCCGCGGCGTATGGCACCAGGGTGCCGCCAGCGTCGTATTCGCCGCTGCTCGCCGCCAGGATCTGCCCTTGTAGGTCGACCACGCCGGCCGCGCTGTCCAGCGCCACCGCCGTCAGGCTACCGGCCTGGTTGTTGCTCGCCGACAGGTCGATGCGCGAAGCGCCGGCCTGGCGGATATTGCCGCCGTGGCTCAGCAGGTTGACTTCGCCACCCCAGCTGTAGCGGATCACGTCGTCGAAACGCAGCGCGCGCCCGGCTAGGTCGAGCTGGGCGCCGGCGCCCAGTTCCAGGTCCTCCTGCGCGGTCAGGCTCAACTTGCCGCTGGGCAGGCCGACGCGGGTGTCCAGCAGGAGGCTGGCGCCCTCCAGGGCCAGTTCGGCGCCCAGTGCGCCGTTGGCCAGTTCGACCGGGGTGGATGCCGCGCCGCCGCCCCCCGCGCTGACCCGCAACGCACCACCCGCCAGCAGGCTGTTGCGCGAGCCGGCCTCGCCGGTGAGCAAGGGTGTGATCAGGTTGAGATCGCCGCCGCTGTATGCGTAGCCGCTACCAGCCCGATACTCGCCCTGGCTCTGGTAGACCGCGAGGCTACCCTTGTGGTTGGCGGTGATCCGCTCGCTGGCCGCCAGGTTGACCGTGGCGAAGCCCAGCGCCAGGCGCTGGTAACTGTCGATGGCGCTGGGCTGGCTGAAGGGACCGTAGCCGAACTCCAGGCGTTCGCTGCGGATGTCCAGCGTGCCCTGGCCACTGCCGGCGCCGCCGGTGATGACCCCGGCGGCCGGCGTCTGCGCGCCGTTCCAGATCAGGTTGGAGGTGCGGATCGAGGCGACGCTGTCGCTGTCGCCGTAGCCATAGATCGCCGGGGTGCCCAGCACCAGGCGCGACAAGCGGGAGCGACCGCTGCTCGGATCGTAGGAATCGAGGCTGACGTCGCCGTAGAAGTTGAACGCGTCGCGGGCGTTCAGCACCAGCGTCTCCAGGGGCGGCGCGCCCTCCGACGCATCACCCTGCAGCAGGCGGTCGAGCACTTGCTGGTCGAGCGCCAACCCGGTCGGCAGCACACCGCGCTCGGCCAGTTCGGCCAGCAGCGCCTGCTCGCCGACATTGAAGCCGCCCGCCGCCAGGGTCAGGTTGCGGGTGCCGTAACGCACGCTGCCGTCGAGCACGAAGCGCTTGTCGGTGGCCGCGACCAGACTGCCCTCGGAATACAGCCGGGTTTCGCCGGCCACACCATCGGCAGCGGGAACGCCAAGCAGGATGTCGCCGGGACCACTGTCCGGCGTTCCGGCTTCCGGTGGCAAGACGTTCAGCACGCCGTTCGACAGGGCGAGCATGGAACGCCCTCCCGACGCATACAGGAAGCCATCCCGTGCATCGTAGGCAGCAGCCCCCCGCCCTAGGGTGACAATGGCGGCACCTTGTTCAAGGCTGATCGCCTCCCCCGGCCGATTCGCCAGGAGGAACACCTCGGGTGCGGCCAGTTCGGCGCCATTGCGCAGGACGATGCTTTGCGCGCCATCGGTGATGTCGAAGGTGACGTAATTGCCGCCTTGCCCGTAGAGCACTGCTGGCGTCGAGCCGATCACCATGCGCGCCGCACCGAAGGCGTTGAGATCGTCGGCCCGCAGCGTCACGCCCTGGAACCCCTCGCTGGCCTGCGCGCCGGCGCCGACGATCTCGATCCGCTGGTTGTTGCCCAATACCACCAGACTACCGCCATAGCCGCCTCTGGCGGCCTGGAACAGCCCGGTGCCGTCGAACGCCAGCGCATCGGCACCGCCACCGGCGAGCAGGTCAAGGCGCAGGCTGCGCGCATCCACCGGCAGCATCGGCCGCGGGATGCCACGGCGAGCAGCATCGGCCATGGCGAAGTCGCTGTAACTCGTTTCGTTGTACTGCGAATGGCGCCGCAGCACATCCGCCGGGGTCAGCAGCACCTGGCGGAACAGTTCGTCGCGCACCCCGGTGCCGACGAGGGACAACTGCCCGGCCAGCGACCAGGAGCCGCTGCGCATGAGCTGGGTGGGCGCTGCCCGTCCCAGCCCGGCCTGGCCGTTGAGTTCGACCCGGTACGCGCCGGGCAGCAGGGCGTAGGTCGACGGCAACAGGGTGTAGGTTCCCGCCGACAGGCCGGGCACGCCGCTACCGATGCTGATCTGCTGGCCGACCAGCGGGTCGACGGCGCCGCCTTCGGCGGCCACCGGCGCGATGCGCTGAACCCCGGGCACAATGGCGTAGATCGGATTGTCGGCCAATCCCGGCAGGTCGAAGCGGCCCTCCTCGTCGAAACGCACCAGCGGGTTGTAGCGCGCATCGGTGGAGCCACCGCGGCCGGAAACGAAACCGGCGCCGAGCAGTTCGCCGCCGCCGGAAAGATCCAGCGTCGCTCCGGACACCACCCGTACGGAGCGGCCACCCAGGTCGACCCCGGTATCCATTATCCCCCTCTCGTTGAAGCTACCGCCGACGCCGGTCAGGGCGATTTCCTCCCCGGCATAGCGCCAGACCTGGCCGTCTACCGTGCCGCCGTAGGGCAAGGTCAGGCCGGCGCCGCTGACCGAGGTCAGGCTGCCAGACAACAACTCGACCTTGTCGGCGTTCTGGCCGATTTCCAGATAGCCCAACGGAGCGCGCACGACGCCGCCCTGAACGACGCTCGCCGCCCCCAGCGACAAGCGACCGAAGACCGCCAGGGGCTGCTCTGGCGTCGTCGCGTCGCTGCGCTCGATACGCAAGCTGCGCGCCGGGTCGAACGCCGCAGCGGCGCCATCGGCCTGGTAGCCGTAGCCGGCGAGAATCCGCGCGCCCGCCCCGGTGCCCGGATAGAGCTGCGCAGCGCGGATGAGCAGATCGCCGCCACTGAGCACCTGGGTGTTGATGCGCTCTACGGGCGTCGCGTTCCCCGCCAGCAAACGCATGTCGCCCGTGCTGGACAGCTCGACCCGGTCGAAGCCACGCCGGTCAATCGTCTGCGTCCCGCCACTGGCGTCGCGGAAACTGCCACGCGAGCCGAAGACCAGGCTGTCGCGGATATCCAGCACCTGCGCGCTGGCTTCGAAGAGCGCCTCGCTAGGTTGCCTGGAAACCTCGAACAGGCCGGTCGACAGCGGCTGGGTTTCGTTGTTCTCCGCCGCTTCGTTGACGAATGCTCCCGCCAACAGCAGGGACGGTGCCGACAACCTGACCCGGCTATCGCCGGCGGCGCCTTCGCCAAGCCCCAATGCCCCGCTGTAGAGGCGCAAACGTTGCGCCAGGGACAGCTCCAGATCGCCGGCGAAACTCAGCAGGCCGTCGCTGAACAGGGTCAGGTCACCGAACCCGCCATCCTGTACCTGGCTCGCCGCCAGGCGGCCATGGCCGTAGGCATAGTCTCGCCCTTCCCCGGCGGCTTCGCGCTGCTGGCCGACGATCAGCTCGCGCGGGCGCAGCACCTGGTCGGTCGCCAGGCTGGTCAGGTAGTTCGGCGTGGCCAGCGCCAGCGTCAGGCTGCCGGCGGCGGCACCTTCCCCGCCGGCGAAGGCGCGCAGGTCGCCATCCAGGTACAAGCCATTGGCCGACGCCAGGGAGATACTGCCGCCGGCGCTGCTGACCCGGGTCTGGCCGACTCCGGGCACGTCCAGAAGCGCCTGGGTGCCGGAGGCATCCAGCAGGCTTCCCGGGCGCAGGTCGATGAACAGTTCGGCGGCATCGGCCTTGCCGCTGGCATGTTCGACCGTGCCGCCGATGACGATGCTGCCACCATCGACCACCTGGCCGTAGCGCCGCCCCTGGAAGTCCAGCGCGGTCGCAGCGCGTGCGGCGACATCGAGCACACCCTCCTCGCCAACGCGGATGGCGCGCTGGTGGCCGACGCTCTCGACCTGGTCGCGCACCGGATCGGGCAACGCCACGCTGCCCAGTTCGATCGAGCCGCCCCAGGCGTTCAGGCGACCATCGACGTTCAACTGGCCGACGCTGCGCAGCTCGATGCGCTGGCCGGGATCGACCTCCAGCAGGCTGCCATGACCGATGTCGAGGACGCTGTCGGCCACCTGCCCGGCACCACTCTGGCGGCTGCCGGCCTGCAGGAACAGGCTGGCGCCGGGACGCTGGCGCAGTTCGCCGTCGGCCGGCCGCTCCTCGTATAGCGGCGTCAGCCAAGGCTCCAGCGCGAGCAGCGGGTCGGCGCCGCTGGCGACGCTGATGGCGTCGTCGCGGAAACGGTACAGCGGACGCAGCACCTTCACCTGTGCGCCTTCCGCCACTTCCAGTCCCTGCTCGCCGATCACCTGATAACTGGCGAAGCCCTTGTCGAAGAACCCGGCGGCCAACGCCAGGGTGCCGTCCTGCGCCGCCGCGCCAATGCTCACCCGCGGCGCCTGGACGCTCAGGGTGCCGGCGCCGGCGACGCCATGGCCGGCCAGTTCACCGCCCAGTTGCAGGCGGCCGTCACCTGCCGCCGAGCCGGTGTTGGCCGACAGCGTCAGGTCGCCGCCCTTGCCGCCCACCTGTTTGCCATCGGCGAGCAGCGCGGCCCCGGACGACACGTCGATCCGGCTGCCATCGCCCAGCGACAGGTCGCCGCTGCTACGCAGGGAAATCCGCCCGCCGTCGAGATAAGCTCGGTCGGCATCCACGCCGCCCTGCATCTGGTTGCTCCAGAGGCCACGCGCATCCAGCGTCACGCCATCGCCCAGGGTCAGGGCGGCACGTTGGCCGGCGGCGGGGGTGAGATAGGTATCGATCCGCTCGCCACGGGCCACCTCCACCTGCTCCAGCACGTTGCCCAGGCGCAAACTGCCGGCGCGCGCCGTGAGGTCGGCGTTCACCTCGACCTCGGGCGCGTACAGGACGATCTCGCCGCCATCGCCGACCTGCAGGGCATTGTCCACCGCGATCCGCTCACGGGCGGCCACGCGCAGCGCCCCCAACTCGAAACCCGACAGCCGTTCGCTGTCGAGCAGGAGGACGCCCCGCTGTTCCTCGGCCAGCGCGGTATCCAGGTCCAGGTTCGCCGCCAGCGGCTCGCCGCCATCGGCCAGGCGCACCTGCTGCAGGGTCGGCGCAAGGTTGTACAGCACGTTGCCGCTGGCACTTTCGTAGCGCGGGGTATAGCTGCCCACGATCAGCTCGGCGCCGCGCGCCACTGCGTTCTGCGCCTGCTGGTAGCCATCCGCCCCCGGCTGCGGCGCGCGCACCTGGCGCTCGCCCTGGAATACCTTGCCGAGCAGGTCGCCCTCGAGCACCGCCGAAGCGGTGCCGACCACCAGGCGGCCAGCATCGCGGCCGACCATGTAGCCGCTCTCGTAACGGCTTTGCGGGGCGATCAGCGGATTGTAGAAATAGCGCGTCTGCCCCCAGCGCGGGCTGCTGTCCTCATAGCCGCGGTAGATGCCCTCGTAGAGCAGGTCGCCGGGGGCGCGGGAGATTTCGTAGAGACGTCCGTCGCTGCCCTTGAGCCAGGTCTGCCGGATCAGGCCGCCCTGCACATCGAGGGTCCCGCCGGAGAGGTTGACCGTCGAGCCGGGCTGGCTCACCAGTTCGCCGCCGGTGAAGGTCAGGGTGCCGCCCTGGGCCATCCACTCGCCGGCCGAATGGTTGCGCGTGCCAAGGTAGCCACCCAGTTCCAGCAGGCCGCCGGCGGTATACCAGCGATCGGTGGCGTAGCCGTTGGTGCCGGCCGGAACCAGGACCAGTTCGCGGGCATCGACCCAGACATCATTGCTGGCCAGTCCGCCGCCGTCGCGGTTGACCGGCGCGTCGCGCTGCTCGTTGCCCTGGACATTGATCTGGATGTTGTTGCTTTCCATCGCCACCTTCACCCCGACGGCGCCGGCGACGTCCACCTGCGCGCCGTCGCGCAGCAGGCTCCGGCCCGCCGCGCTGACCGCCACCTGGCCGCCGCTGGCCAGGGTCAGCGAGCCGCCCTGGAAATCCACGCTACCGCCGCTGATGATCTCGACCCGCGACTGCTCGCTGCGATCGGCGACCCGGCTGAGGTTGTCGAAACGACCGATCACGTTGTTGGTCGGCGTGGTGCCATCCAGCGCCTGCTGGGCGGCATCGCGCTGGCTGTCGAGGGCGCCGGCGCCGCTGGCGTCGACCAGCACCGCGGTGGTGCTGCCCTCGCCCAGGACCACGCTGCCCCTGGCGTCGCTGGCCGAGTTGAGCAGGTGGATGGTGCCGCGCACGTCGGTTGAGCTACTGGACAGGGCGACGCCCTCCTGGCGGACCTGGCGCCCGGTCAGGGTGATGTCGCCGGTGGCGGCCTGGATCAGCCCCTGGTTGACCACCCGGCCGGCGGCGCTGTCAGCGGCCAGGGAGGTGGCCACTTCATTGCCGCGGGTGGTGGAGCGCAGGTTGCCATCGGTGCCGACGCCACGGCGAATGTAGAAGCTGTCGCCCGCCGCCAGGGTGGTCTGGCCCTTGGGCGTGACGATCTGCCCGGCGTTCTCCACCTCGCTGCCGAGCAACAGCACGTAGCCGCCCGCCGCGGTGGAGCTGGCCGGATTGGCGGTCTGCAGCAAGGCGCCCTGCTCCACCCGCACCGCGCCGGCGGCGTCGGTGAAGCTCGGCTGGCTGCCGTTGGCGTCGAAATACAGGCCGCGTTCGCGGAACTGGCTGTCGCTGATGCTGGCGGCGGCAGCCACCAGGTTGCGTACGTTGACCTGGCTGCTGCCGCTGAACACCACACCGTTGCGGTTGGCCACCATCACCGTGCCGTCGGCCTTGATCTGGCCCTGGATCTGGCTCGGCCGGGCGCTCGGGTCGTTGACCCGGTTGAGCACCGCCCAGTTGCTCTGCTGGTCGAACTGCAGGGTGGTCTGCCGGCCGATGTTGAAGGTTTCCCAGTTGAGGATCGCCCGATCCGCGGTCTGCTCTACCGTCACCGTGGTACGCCCGTCGGCCTGCGACTGCACTGGCGCCTTGGCGTTCTGCCAGGCCTGCTCGAAAGGCAGGGAAGCGTCCACTTTCAGGCCGCCCTCGCCCAGGCCGTCCGGGATGTCCGTCGGCGCCGCCAGCGCAGCCTGGCGTCCCGCCGCCTGGGCGGCCTGCTGCGCGGCGATGGCCGCCACGGTGTTGTTGAGGTTTTGCAGCGAACGCTGCAACTGCTGGTTGACCTTCTGCTGCTGGGCCAGCGGCGGTGGCGTCATGCCCGGCAACTGCGCGCCCGGACGCGCCGCCCCGGCGCTCTGCTGGGCGCCCTTGGCGGCGAACCAGGCGGCGCTGAACGGCTGGGAAGCCTGGGCGCCACCTGCAACCATGAGCAAGGCGATGATCTGTGCCAGCGGTTTCAGCCGCGGCAAGCCGCCATCGAGCGAAACGGTGACGGGGGACGACGGCACGAACGGACGAGACGGCATGACGCGAGATTCCTTGGGCGTGTTCAACTCGACGCGTCGGCTTGCCAACGCGCATTCCTGATAGAAAGACAGCCCGCAACAGGGCGGGCCGAAGTCTTGTCACGGAAAGTTCATGGAAAGCGGCTAAGCGCCGGAAAAAAAGAAACCGGCAGTGCTTGCGCACCGCCGGTCTCCGCTATCGCCCGTGGGCTGGAGCGTCTTAGAGCGGACGGCCGATGCCGTTGCAGACGTTGGAATGGCCGATGTACAAGTTGTTGGTGGAGGTCAGGAACGACTGGCGTACGGCAAGCTTCCAGGAAGCCGGCAGCGGCACGAAGCGATGGTTGGTGATCGCGGTGTCGTTGTTGGCGGTGGCGCCGTAGTGACGGGTGAAGAAGTCGCGCACCTGCTGGGTCTGGGTGGCGTTGGCGTAGCACTGGCTGAAGATCAGGTTGGTGAAGCCGAGGATCGGGTAGCCGCTGGTCGGATACGGACGCACGCTCGGGTCGTTGGGGTTGGCGGTGGCAGCGAAGACCGGTACCCAGTTGTTCGGATCGGAACGCTGGGCAGTAGTCGGCGGAGTAACGGCGCCGATGGCCGCCGAAACGTTGGCCGGCGCCGGGGATACGCCGCGAACCTGGGCGACCTTGGTGGCGTCGTCGAGACCGGCCAGGGTCGGCGCGGCGAAGTCCGGGCTCATGTAGGTGATGCGGCCTTGGGCGGCGTTGAGCGCATTCATCACGGCCTGGCTGCCCTGGGCCGATACGGCGCCAGCCGGCAGGCCGCCGGAGAAGCTGCTACCGAAGCTGGTGGTGATGGCGAAGGTGCCACCTTCGAGGGTGCTGGAGCAGGAGGCGTTGAGGAAGCGGGTGAACAGTTCGGTGGTGCCGCTGCTCTCGGAACGGTAGACCACTGTGATGGCGCCGCTACGGCCCGAGCCAGGAATCTGACTCCAATCGGTCAGACGGCCGGAGAAGACACCGCAAAGGGTGTTCACGTCTGCGAAGTTGACGGCGTTGCTACCTGACTTGTTGAACGGCAGAGCGACCGAAGTGGCTACCGACGGCACCTGGATCAGCGGACCCCAGGCGGAGCCATGGGCGCTCAGATAGGGGTTGGTTTCGTTGGTCTTGCTCAGTTTGGAGTCGCTACCAGCCCAATGCACGTTCTTGTTGGTGGTGCCGGCGACGAACTTGGTGTAGTCGTTGTTCAGGAAGGCCGCCTTGCCGTTGCCACTGCCTACGCCGATGTAGGCGGCAAAGCCGGCGGTCAGGACGCCGGGCTCCTGGTACAGCTGTTGCGGCAGGGTGGCGCCACCGCCGTTGATGTCGGCCATGGCTTGGGCGGATACGAGGGCGGCCACGCTCAGCGAGGCAGCGATCAGAGAGCGCTTGAACATGAAGAATCTCCTTTCATCGTGGTGTTGGTACGTTGAGGAAGTCGTCTTGCATGAGGCGGCGCCGTGCTTGCCGGGCTTTGCATCCCTAGCCGGTCGAAGGGGCCGCTGGGGATAAAACTCGCAAGTTCCGGTGACAGATCGGGGAAAAAATCTCGGGAGCATCGAATTGTTTTCGCAGCCTTTCCTCGGGTGTTCGCAGGCTCTGCGCCGGGCCTTTTCGCGGGACCTGCGAGGTTCCGCGAGCGCCTCCCGGCGGCCGGCCCGCGACGGCCATGGCGCGCCCTCGGGGCAACCTCGCTGAAACATGCACCCGAGCCCTGGCGAGAGGCCACACGGGTTGATGACAGCGAGAGGAAGGCCTGCTTGCACAGGCCCCTCCCGTAGGGCGGATTACGCCAGCGGCGTTATCCGCCGATACCTCTCTTCGGAATACTGCTGAGACGCCCCATCCCCACGGCGGATAGCCGCGAGCGGTTAATCGCCCAGCACGGGAAGGGCTTGTTCAGGCACGGACTACTGGACCAGTTGGTTCATCTCGATGATCGGCATCAGCACCGCCATCACGATGGTCAGCACCACCCCGCCCATGACCACGATCATCAGCGGCTCGAGCAACGCGGTCATGCCCATGGCGCGGCGCTCGATGTCGCGCGACAGGGTCTGCGCCGCGCGGTCGAGCATCGGCGGCAGCGCACCGGTCTTCTCGCCGCTGGCGATCAGGTGGGTGAGGATCGGCGGGAACACCTGCCGCGTGCGCAGCGCCGAGGCCAGCGAGACACCTTCGCGAACCTGCGCGGTGGCCTCCTCCACCGCCTGCGCGAGGCAGTCGTTGGCCAGCGTCTGGCGCGCCGCATCGAGCGCGCGCAGCAGCGGTACGCCGGCGCTGCCGAGGATCGCCAGGGTGGAGGCGAAGCGCGCGGTATTCACCCCGAGCACGAAGCGTCCGAGCAGAGGCAGGCGCAGCACTCGCCGGTGCCAGCCGAGCCGCGCCTGCGGGTCGCGCAGGTACAAGCGCCAGCCCCAGTAAGCGCCACCGATGGCGCCGGCGCAGAGCCAGCCCCAGGCGCGCACGAAGTCGCTGGCCTGGAGCATCGCCCGGGTCAGCGCCGGCAGGTCCTGGCGCGCCTGGGAGAAGGCGCTGACCACCTGCGGCACCACGTAGCCGAGGAGGAAGATGACGATGCCGATGGAGACCATGCCGACCACCGCCGGGTAGATGAACGCGGTGAGGATCTTGCCGCGCAGGGCGTTGCGTTCCTCGATGTAGTCGGCCAGGCGCTCCATCACCTGGGCCAGGTCGCCGGACTCCTCGCCCGCCGCCACCAGCGCCCGGTAGATTTCCGGGAAGTCCCGCGGCCGTGCGGCAAGGGCGTCGGCCAGGCGCATGCCGCCGCGCACGTCGCTGCGCACGGCGCTCAGGGTCTGGGCGATGTGCTTGCGCTCGGCCTGGTCGAGGGTGGCGCTCAGCGCCGCCTCCAGCGGCAGGCTGGCGGCCAGCAGGCTGGCCAGCTGGCGGGTGGCCCAGGCCAGGTCGCCGTCGGACAGGCGCGGGGCGAACAGCGCGCCCGCCCCTTGCCCGGCCCCGCCGCCAGCCTGTTCGCGGACCTCCAGCGGGGTCAGGCCACGGGCGCGCAGTTGGCCGAGGGCGCCACGCTGGCTGTCCGCCTCCAGGGTGCCGGTCTCGATCCGGCCCTGGGCGTCGGCGGCTTCGTAGCGGAAGGTCTGCATCAGGCGTCCCGGGTCACGCGGAGGATTTCCTCCAGGGTGGTGGAGCCGCTGGCGATCCAGCGCTCGCCGTCCTCGCGCATGCTGCGCATGCCGGCGGCGCGGGCGGCTTCGCGGAGATCCTGCTCGGCGCGGCCCTGGTGGACCAGGCGGCGGATCTCGTCGTCGATCACGAACAGTTCGTGGATGCCGGTGCGCCCGCTGTAGCCGGTCTGGTTGCAGGCCGGGCAGCCGACCGCGCGCCAGCCGCCGTCCTCTTCGACCCGGCAATGCGTGCACAGGCGCCGCACCAGGCGCTGGGCGAGTACGCCAAGCATCGACGAGGCGAGCAGGAACGGCTCGACGCCCATGTCCACCAGCCGGGTCACCGCCGACACCGCGTCGTTGGTGTGCAGCGTGGCCAGCACCAGATGTCCGGTGAGCGAGGCCTGCACGGCGATCTGCGCGGTCTCCAGGTCGCGGATCTCGCCGATCATGATGATGTCCGGGTCCTGCCGGAGGATCGCCCGCAGGGCTACGGCGAAGGTCATGTCGATGCGCGCGTTGACCTGGATCTGGCTGATCCCCGGCAGATCGTACTCCACCGGGTCCTCGACGGTGAGGATGTTGCTGGTGCTGGCGTCGAGCCGCGCCAGGGCGGCGTAGAGGGTGGTGGTCTTGCCGCTGCCGGTGGGCCCGGTGACCAGCACGATGCCGTGCGGCTGGCGGATCAGGTTGTCCAGCGGCGCCAGCACGCCGGGAGCCATGCCCAGGATCTCCAGCCTCAGGCGCCCGGCCTGCTTGTCGAGCAGGCGCATCACCACCCGTTCGCCGTGGCCGGTGGGCACGGTGGAGACGCGAATGTCGATCGGCCGCCCGGCTACCCGCAAGGCGATGCGGCCATCCTGGGGCAGGCGTTTCTCGGCGATATCCAGCTGCGCCATGATCTTGATCCGCGACACCAGCGCCGCGTGCAGCGCCTTGCGCGGCGCAACCACGTCGCGCAGGGCGCCGTCGACGCGGTAGCGCACCACCGAATGGGTCTCGAAGGGCTCGATGTGGATGTCGCTGGCCTCATCGCGCGCCGCCTGGGTCAGCAGCGCGTTGATCATGCGGATCACTGGCGCGCCATCCTGGGTGTCGAGCAGGTCAGTGACCTCGGGGATATCGTCCATCAGGCGGTCGAGGTCGACCTCGCTCTCCGCCGCGCCGACCACCGCCGCGGCGCTGCCGGTATCGGAGTAGGCGCTGGCCAGCAGGGTGTCGAGTTCGTCGTCGCGGACGCTCTCCAGGCTGGCCAGCGCATGCCGCTGGCGCACCTCGCTGATCGCCCAGCCGGGCGTGCGCGGGCTGACCAGCAGGGTCGCGCCATGCTCGCCCGGCCGCAGCAAGGCGCGCTGCGCCTTGGCCCAGGCGTAGGGCAGCAGGCTCATAGCGGCGCCGCCTCGCCCAGCGGTACCGCGCGCAGCGGCCGCGGACTCGGGCGCAAGTCGTAGGCGGCCTGCGGGATGCCCTGCTGCGCCGGCGGCAGCACCGGAGCCTGCATGTCGCCGACGCTCCAGTCGTGGCGCGGCTGCACGCGCTGCTGGGCGCGGCGGATGAAGTCGTAGCGGTTGAGGGTGATGCTGCGCCCGGCGGCGGCGTCGCGGACGATGTAGGGACGCAGGAAGACCATCAGGTTGGTCTTGGTCCGCGAGCGCTTCTGGTAGCGGAACAGCGAGCCGACGCCGGGGAGGCTGGAGAGTCCGGGAACGCCGTCGGTGTTGTCCTGCACGTTGTCCTGCAACAGGCCGCCGAGGACCATGATCTGGCCGTCGTCGAGGAGGATGCTGGTATCGATCGCGCGCTTGTTGGTGACCACCCCGGCGGCGGTGCTGGCGCGCTCGTCGACGCTGCTGACCTCCTGGTAGACGTCGAGCTTGACCGTGCCGCCCTCGGAGATCTGCGGACGGATGTTCAGCTTCAGGCCGACGTCCTCGCGCTGGATGGTCTGGAACGGGTTGTTGCTGGTACCGCCGCCGTCGGTGACGTACTGGCCGCTGACGAAGGGTATGGTCTGGCCGACCATGATGCTCGCCGACTCGTTGTCCAGGGTCAGCAGGTTCGGGGTCGACAGGACGTTGGTGCCGCCGCGGCTCTTCAGCGCCCGGGCGAGCACCTTGAGGTCGAGGATCTTGCCGATCCCGGGGATGTCCACGGTGCCATCCACCAGGCCGATGTTGAGCCCCTTGGGCAACACGTCGATGGTGTTCTTGCCGGCCGTGTTCAGCGCCGACTGGCCGAAGTTGACCCCGCCGAACACGCCGTTGCCGCCGAGGTTGCCGGCCTGCCACTGGATGCCGAACTCGCTGGAGTCGTCTTCGCTGACCTCGACGATCAGGCTTTCGATCACCACCTGGGCGCGGCGCTGGTCGAGCAGGTCGATGACTTCGCGGAGGTTGCGGTACAACGGCTCGGGTGCGGAAATCAGCAGGGTGTTGGTGGTGGCGTCGGCCTGTACGGTGACCCCGCCGGCGGAGAACGCCGAGTTCTCCTCGCCCATCGCACCGGGTCCGGCGCCGCCCTGGCCGCTGCCCATCGCACCATAGGCGCCGCCGCTGCGGTTGCTGCCGCCCAACCCGCTGGAACCGCTGCCCGTGGTATTGCCGCTGCTCCCCAGGCCCTGGCTACCAGTACCGCTGTTGCCGCCACCGAGCATGCCGCCGCCGCTCAGGCGCGCGCGCTGCTGGTCGCCCTCGTTGCCCTCGCCGCCGCTGTCGCCGGTGATCAGCCCGCGCAGGGCCTGGGCCAGGCGGGTCGCCTGGGCGTTGCGCAAGTAGACCACATGGAGGTTGCCGGGATTGCTTTGCACGCTGTCCAGCTTGCCGATCAGGTCGCGCGCCAATTGCGTGCGCTCGGGGCTCGGCGAGCGGATCACGATGCTGTTGGAGCGTGGGTCGGCGAGCACCACGGTCTTCTGGCCCTGCTCGGCGCCGCCGCTGCCCTGGCTGTCGAGCAGTTCGGAGACGGTGCTGGCGATGTCCACCGCGATGCCGTTCTGGATCGGCATCACGTCGGTGTCGCTGGCGCTGGGGATGTCGATGCTGGCGATGATCCCGGCGACCCGGTCGAGGTTTTCCGCGTAGTCGGTGACCACCACGGTGTTGTTCCCCGGATAGGCATTGATCGGGTTGTTCTGCGCGACGATCGGGCGCAGCACCGGGATCAGGTTCACCGCGTTCTCGTAGCGCAGGCGGAAGGTCCGCGTGACCATGCCGTTGGCCGCCGGCCGGTCGGCGCCGTAGACCGGCCCGCCGAGCAGCTTGGCGTCGGCCTCCGGCACCACCTGGCTGACCCCGTCGACGTCGACCACGCTGAAGCCCTGCATGCGCAGGGCGCTGGTGAGCATGCGGTAGGCGGTGCGCGCCGGCACCTGGCCTTCGGAAACCAGGGTCAGCTTGCCCTTCACCCGCGGGTCGACCAGGAACTGCCGGCCGGTGGCGCGCGACAGCGCGCGCACCACCGCTTCCACCTCGGTATCGACGAAATTCAGGCTGACCGGCTGCTCGCCGAGTTCGGCCGCTGTCGCTGAGACCGGAGCCACGGCACCGGAGCGCGCCACGCCGCGTCCGGCACTCAGCGCGCGGCGGGCCTGCTCGGCCTGGGGCCGCTCGCGGACGTCGGCGCTGCGCAACGGCGCACCGGAGCGGACACTGCTCAGCGGCCGGCCGACTTCCTCGTCGGCCGGGGGCACGCCGGGGACCTTCGGCGTCTCGCTACACGCCGCGACCAGCAGCGCGCCCAGCGCCACGCCCAGTACAGGCCAACGACGCCGGGCATGGTGGAAAGCTGATTGCCTCATGGGGAATCCTTGGGAGCGGAAGACGACTGCAAATGGATCGAGGCGGACACCAGCCCGCCGGACGGCTCGCTCGAAGAGCCAGAGCGCTCCTCGGAAGGAGCGTCGAGACGCGTCACCTGCGCCTCGCTGACGCTCAGGCGCAACGCCGCCGGACTGCGCGCCAGCCAGCGCAGCAAGGCCTCGCCGGACACGCTGGCGAAGTCCAGTTGCCATTGGCCCGGTTGCGGGGCGTCCAGTTGGAAACCGTCGAGTCCCTGATCGCGCAGGCTGCGACGGATCGCCTCGGCGTCCGCCGTACCGCTCAGGGTCGGACCGCGCAACGCCTCGACCTCGCGCAACACGCCGTCCACCGCCGCGGCCTGCGCACGCAGGCGCGGCAGCTCGGCTTGCCAATGCTCGATCCGCGCCAGCGGCGGATCGACGAACACTTGCCAGGTCAGCGCCAGGCATAGCGCCAGGCCACCGCCGGCGAGAATCTTGCGCTCGCGCGGCGCCAGTTGCCGCCAGTAGGCCTGCAGCCGCAGCAGCAGGGGACTCCAGCGCTGCGCCGGGGTATTCAGTAGGCCCGCCAGGCGCTTATTCATCTTCATCGGCAGCCGCCTCGGCAGTGCCACTGTCTGCCGCGCCAGCGGCCGGCGCTGGCGGCGCTTCCATGGCGCGCACCTGCCAGCCCTTGTCGGAGGCATCGGCCTGCAACCCGTGCTTGCCCAACTCGCCCTGCCAGGCAGCGGCATCGCCGCCTGGCGGTCCCGGCAGCAGCTCCAGGTCCAGTTCGCCGGCGTGGTAGTCCAGTCGTTGCAGGCGTCCGGCGAGGAACGGCATCGCCTCGCCGGCGCCATGCAGCAGCGCGGCCAGCCCCGGTACGGCATCGCCATCGGCCTTGCCGGCCAGATAGGCGTCGCGTCGCTCGCGAGCCTGGCGCAACGGATCGAGCACCACCGGCAGTTCCGGGAAGGCCTGCTGCACGCGTTGACTGCTCTGCCGTTGCAAGGACTGGCCCTGCCCGGCCAGTTGCCCGGCGTACAGGTTCAGACCGGCGACCCACACCAGCAAGGCCAGGGCAGCGCAGAACAGGGGCATCTTCCAGGTGCCGTTGCCGGCGCTCGTCGCCGGCGCTTTCAGCGCCAATCCCCACGGACTGGCGGGCCCGCTCCAGCGCAGCGCTTCGTCCAGCATCTCGGCCCGCTCCAGGGCTGCGGAGCGCCACGCCGGACGCTCGCCCAGCCAGAACAGTCGCAACTCCTGCGGGACCTCAGCGAGGCCCTGCTCCGGCAAGGGATGGACCGCAGCGTCGCTCAGCGAGCGGCGCAACAGCAGATGGCCGTCCCACTCGCCGGCCACCCAACCGTCATCGCGCAACGGCAGGAGGAACGGCGCGGCCTGCACCTCCCGCACGTCGAGCCGCAGCCGCTGCACGGCCTGCTCCAGCGAGGCCAGCGCCGACGCCTCCAACCACCCCAAGGTCAGGCGCCCGTCGGCGCCGCGCGGGCCGTGGGCCAGGCGTAGCTGCGCCGGATCGCCGAGGACCAGCGCCTCGGCCGCGCAGTTCACCGCGGCGGCGAGCTTCGCCGCAGGCAGCGCCGGCAGTTCGAGACTGACCAGGCGGCAATCGCGCGGATGCAGGAACAGCGCCACCGGCAACCCCTGGCGTCGCCGCGCCAGTTCCGCGAGCGAGGCCTCGATTCGTTCCTGCACCGCGCCGCGCGCATCCAGGCGCAGGCAAGGCAGCGGCGCCGCCTCGGCGAACTCGCTCAGCGGCGGCAGCAGGCAACGCCAGGTGGCTTTCATGAGCCCACCCTCACCCAGTTGACCGCCGTGCTTTCACCGGCCTTGCGCTGCACCAGGGCTTGCAGGCGCACCTCTTGCCGGTCGCGCCGAGCATAGGCGGTGAGCAGGAACCAGTCGCTGGTGATCCCGACCTTCACCGACTGCGCCTGCAATTGCGGCATGTTCAGGCGGTTGACGAAGTCGCCGCGATTGAGGAACCAGCGGCCCCGGTCGCGCTCGCCGAGCACCCGCCGCGCCTGGTCCAGCCCGAGGCCGGGGACACAGGCGGCGAGCACTTCGGCGCGCGCGGTGTTGCCGTTGATCCAGGTGGTTTCGGGCAGGATGGTGACGTAGGGCCGCAGGCGTTCCAGGGTCGCCGGCGGAATGCCCAGCCGGGCCAGGTCGTCGAGACGCCTGAGCGCCGGCATGCGCGCCGGAAGCGCACGCAACACGGCGCCCGGCGAAGTCTCGCGGCCGCTGTCGAAGCCTGCGGGTTGCGTCTCGGCCGGCGGCGCTTCGGCGGGCAGCCGTGCATAGGAATCGAGTACCCGCTCGACGATCAGCCGCGTCTCCTTCGGGCGCACGCCGAGCAGACCGGCGAGGCGTTCGAAGTTCGCTCGCTCCTGGAGATCGGGGCGCTGGTCGACCAACAGGTTGCGCAGGTTGAACTTGCCCTGCTCGTCTTCCAGTTGGCCGTTGAACGGCAATTCGGCGCTGCTCAGACGCAAGCCACGCATCGGTTGCGCCCAGCGCTGGTCGAGGCGGGTCAGCGGGTCGCGGCGGCTGTCCTCGAGCAGCAACTGGCGGCTCCATTCCAGGCCGCCGCGCAGCATCCAGCCGGCCTGGATGCGTAGCTGCTCGCTTTCCAGGGCGCGGATGAATGCGCTCTGGCGGGCGATCAGGCCGGCGGCTATGACCGCAACCACGGTGACGATCAGCAGCGCGCTGATGATCGCCATGCCGCGCTGGCGATGACCGTTCATGGCGCGCTCAGAGCTGCCAGGAGCCGATGTCGGCGTTGATGCCCTCGCCGCCCGGCTGCCCGTCGGCGCCGAGGGAGAACACGTCGATCTCGCCGTTCACGCCGGGATTCAGGTACTGGTAGGGCTTGCCCCAGGGGTCGTTGGGCAGGCGCTCCAGGTACGAGCGCCAGTTGCTCGCCGAGGCATCGGCAGGACGCTCCGCGAGCACCTTCAAGCCCTGCGCCTGGCTCGGATAGCGGCCCTGGTCGAGGCGGTAGAGCTTGAGCGCCTGCATCAGCCCGGAGATGTCCTGGCGCGCCGCGGTGGCACGGGCCTGGTCGGGACGGTCGAGCACCTTGGGTACCACCATCGCGGCGAGGATGCCGAGGATCACCACCACCACCATGATCTCGATCAGGGTGAAGCCCCGCTGTCCCCGATGTCCTTTCGGGCTGGAGCTGAACTGCACGACATCCATCTCGACACTCCTCGGCATGGTTCGATTCGCCGCGGATTGTTTCAGGAAGATATGTCAACGATATTGAAAATCCTCGGGTGCGCCGCTCTTCCGGAGGCGCCCGCAAGGCCCTGGAGCCGGGCTTTCCGGCAGGCGCCGGGGATGGCTCGCGGGAGCGCCCTCCCGAGCTTTTGTCAGGGATCGGTCAGATTTCCCGGCTAGCCTGGAAGTCCCCTTTCGCCGACCTTTCCGCGATGTCCACGCGCCTGTCTTCCCGCGGTTTCACCCTGATCGAAGTGCTGGTCGCGCTGGCCATCGTCGCCATCGCCCTGGCCGCGGCGATCCGCGCGGTGGGCCTGATGACCGACGGCAATGGTCTGTTGCGCGACAAGTCGCTGGCCCTGCTGGCAGCGGAGAGCCGGCTCGCCGAGCTACGCCTGGGCGTCGGCGCGGCTCCGGGAAACAGCGATTTCGAATGCTCCCAGGGCCGCCTGCGGTTGTACTGCGAACAACGCGTCGAGGCCACCGACGACCCCGCGCTACTGTGGGTGGAAATCCGTGTGCGCACGCAGCGCGAACAGGCGGTGCCGCTGGCGCGCCTGAACACCCTGCTGAGCCGCTCCCGGTGATCTCAACCGCGCTTGAGGGTAGCCAGCGGCGGCGGTTCGGCGAGCCGCTGCATGGCCACCCGGCGAACCTCGCCGTTCTGCTCGATGAGCACCGCGTCGGCCTCGATCCGCCGCACCTTCGCCGCACGTGCCAGGACCTCGCCCTCGCGATAGGCCTGGGCCGGCGCGCCGTTCACCGAGAGGATGGCGATCGCCGCGGGACCACCGCTGATCAATCCCGCCAGTTGCACCTCGACCTCACCGGAAGGCGCCGCGAACCAGCGTTGAGCGGCGTCCTCGCCGCTGGGCGGCGGAACGGCGGCGACCTCGGCCTGGACCACGCCGGGAATCGGCGCCAGCAACAGATAGCCCCAGAACAGCAGGCCGGCGAGGATCGCCAGCACGGCGGCGAACTGGACCAGGCGGGGCGGATCGATACGGGGCATGGCCGGCATGGCGGGGCTCTCCTGGCGTATGGGCGACGGGCGCCACGAACGGCGCCCCGGCACCAGCCTAGCGCGGAATTCTCTCCGTTATGTTTCACACGCCGATCATCTTCGTCGGGCACTCTGGAAACCTCTCTCTTCGCGGAGCGGCATCCGGTGAGGCGACCCCGGCAAGGCGGTTTCACCCTGATCGAACTGATGGTGGTGCTGGTAATCGTCGGCATCGCCACGGCGGCCATCAGCCTGAGCGCCCGCCCCGACCCGACGGGCCTGCTGCGCCAGGATGCCGCGCGCCTGGCGCGGTTGCTGGAAATAGCCCAGGGCGAAGCACGGGTACGCGGTACGCCGATCCTCTGGCAGCCCAGCGCCAAGGGCTATCGCTTCAGCCCGCAGGCCTATCGCGGCAAGACCGACGCCTTCGCCGCCGACACCGAATTGCGCGCGCGCGACTGGCAGGCCGCGCCGCTGCGGGTCAGCGTGCGCCCGCCGCGACCGGTGTTGCTGGACGCCGAATGGATCGGCGCGCCGTTGCGGATAACGCTCTCCGACGGCCAACACAGCGTCACCGTGCTGCGCGAGGCGAACGGCCATGTCCGGGTACACTGAACGCGCGACGACGCGGCGCCGGCAAGCCGGCTTCACCCTGATCGAGGTGATGGTCGCGATCATGCTCATGGCCATCGTCAGCCTGATGGCCTGGCGCGGCCTGGACAGCATCGCCCGGGCCAGCGCGCACCTGGAGGACAGCACCGAGCAGGGCGCCGCGCTACTGCGCGCGCTGAACCAGCTGGAGCGCGACATCGCCCTGCACAGCGCCATCCGGGAGGAGACCGGCCTGCCCAGCGGCGACGAGCCGATCCGGGCCGGCGACAGCCTGCCGCCCGGACTCGCACTGAAGCGCCTGAGCGAGATCCCATTGCGCCTGGACATCGTCCGCGCCAGTACCGAGCCAGGCGCGCCGCTGCAGCGCGTGCGCTGGTGGCGACAGGGCAAGGTCCTCTACCGCGCCGCCTCGCCCAGCGGCGACCGCCTGCCGTTGCCGCCGCTGGCGGAGCGGGTGGCTGTGCTGGACGACGTGAGTCGGTTCGAGATCCGTGCCTGGGTGCCGGGAAAGGGCTGGACGCGCCTGCCGGCACGCAGCAAAGTCCGCGCCAGCGGACTGGAGATCAGCCTGGCGCGGGTCACCCGCAACGGCGTGGAGCGCTATCGACGGGTGGTGGCCCTGCAATGAAGCGGTGGCTCAGCCGAGCAGCACCACCCCGCCCGGCAGGCGGGTGACCTCGATGCCATAGGCATCGCGGATCAGGGTCGCCACGTCGGCCAGTTGGTCGAGGCTGAAACGGGCCTGGACCCGGCGTCGGCCAAGGGCCTTGTCCAGCAGCAGGAGCATGCCGGGACGGTAGCGGTTGATTTCGTCGATCACCGTGGCCAACGGTACGTCGTTGAACACCAGCATGCGCTCGCGCCAGGCCATCACCTCGGCAACGTCGAAAGGCACCGGCGGACCGTTGCGTCGCTCGTCGAAGGTCAGTTGCTGGCCGGCCTGGAGGTCCAGGCGCTGGCCGAGGTGTTCGAGCCGCACGCTGCCCTCCAGGCAGGTCACCACGCAAACGTCACCGCTGCTGCGCACATTGAAGCGGGCCCGGCTGGCGCTCAGCCAGGCGCTCCCGGCCATCACCCGCAGGCTGCTCTGCGGCGGGTGGCTGGCGATGATCTCGGCCTCGCCGCCGAGCAGTTCGATGGTTTCCTGCTGCTCTTGATTGAGCCGCACGTTCAGGCGGGTGCGGGTGTTCATCTCGATCCGCGTCTCGCCGCTCACCTGCACCTGGCGTTGCTCGCCGACCGCCGTGACATAGTCGGCGCCGCCCAGGCCATGGTCGAGCAGCGACGGGCGCAAGACGAACAACGCCACCGAGGCGGCCAGCGCACCGCCGACGAACCAGCGACGACCGAAACGCCTCGGCGCGATCTGCGCCACGGCCGGCGGCTCCAGCGGCAGAGCGGCGGCACTGCCGAGTGCCTGCCAGAGATCGCGCGCCTCGACGAACGCTCGCAGGTGTTGCGGGCTGCGCGCACACCACTGGCGGAAGGCCCGCGCGTCGCCCTGGGTGACGCGTCCGGAGGTCAGGCTGATCACCCAGGCGTGCGCTTCGTGGCGAAGGTCGCCGGTTTCATCGGCGGCGGAGTCTGAGGCTGTCATGACTGTGCTGTACGGACACCGGAATGGCTCATGGGATGGATATGGCGGCGGTTTTCCACCTGCTTATGCTTATGACGGTTTTCCGGCCCCGGGACCGAACCTCTGGATGACTTTTCTTTCCAGGCGCTCCGCGCAGAACCACAGGGCGGCCTTGAGTTCCTTCTCCACGGTGCGGGTGGAAATGCCGAAGCGACGGGAGATTTCCGCATGCGGCGTCTCTTCCAGGCGCGAGGCGATGAGAATCTGCCGACGCCGCGCCGGCAGTTCGCAGAGCGCCTCCAGCAGGCGACGGATCTCGGCATGACCGCCGACGATGCGCTCCGGGTCGAGGCCTTCGTCGGCCACCTGCAACAGCTCCGCCACCTCCTCCCCGGTGAGCAGGCGGGCGTCGCCCTCGCGGCGGTCGGCGGCAATGTTCAGGGCAATACGGAACAGGTAGGCCTGAGGCTTCTTGACCTCCAGGGCATCATCCAGCCGGTCGACTCTCAGGTAGGTTTCGTGCAGCACGTCGCACGCCAGGTCCTCGGAGCCCAGGCGCCGTTTCAGGCGCGCCTTGAAGTCGTCGTAGGAGGCGAGGAACAGCTTCACCATCGCGCTTTGCCGCGAATCGCTCATGACCCTCCCACTCCCTCCGTCAGCTTGCATTCCATGGCCTTGCCCGTCGTCTTCGGCAGCAACAGGATGGTCAGCGGCTGGGCCAGCGTAGCGGGCGTCGCCTGCATCACCCGCACGCCGCGCAGGCTTTCCACCAGGGCGCTGTCCCGCTGCGGGTCGCCGGTCGAGCCGAGCAGGCGACTGTGGCGAACCTCGCCGAAGCGACCGATCCAGAGTTGCAGCACCGCGCGATAGGTACCCGGACGAGTGCGCGGCGAGCGGCACAACTGTTCTTCCAGCGCCGCCTGGACCGCTCCCGCGTAGCGCCGATCCAGCGGCTGCTCGACCTTCGGCATCTCTGCCGGCAGCGGCGCAGCATTCCTGACGGCCTGCGCCGGCAGCAGGGTGAACGCTTCCTGGCTGGTGTAGCGCGCCATCAGGCCGGTTCCGCCGAGCAGTCGGGTCAGGGCGTCGCTGGCGGTGAAGCGCCCCTGCAAGCGGGCCGAGCGCCGTCCACGGGCCAGCTCGCCATCCACCAGAACCGCCATTCCCGTCACCCCGCTGTAGGTCACCAGCGCCGATGCCAGGCTCTGCGGAGGAATATCGAACGCGTGCACCGCCAGGCGCAACGGCGGCCTGCCGCCATCGCCCGGCACGGCGCCGGACGCCGGCAGCAGCATGCCGAGACCGAGCAACGACACTGCGCACGACCTTGCCACCCCGAGGATCGACATCAACGGATTCCAGTCCGAACTACCCGGTTCAGGCCAGATGGCCATCACCCAGGAGGGACATCCTGATGGCACTGTGTGACTGTGGTGTGACGGTACCTGCGGTGACATGTTTTCACCGATTGCCGTATAAGCGGGAAACCACCATCCCAGCGCGGGAGAATCGCCATGCACCGTTCATCGCAGGTTCTGCCGGCCCTGATCCTGGGCCTGGCCATGAACGCCACCCTGGCCGACGAGCCGACGCCGCCGGCGAACTGCATCAACACCGAGGTCAACGGCTACCAGGCTTTGTCCTATGAATGCCTGAGCCAGCAGATGGCCGATCCTGACAGCGCGGCCAGGGCCCGCCGCGAACAGGAGCTGGATTCCGCCGCCATCGTCCGGCGTCCGCCAAACCAGCTCGGCCTGTACAACCAATCGGCGACGCGCATTCGCCTGGGCACCTCGTTCGGCAACTCAGTGGAAGCGCAGCGGCCGCCTCGCTAAGGACCTCCGCAGGTCCGCGCTCCTGGCCGGCGGCGCAAGACAGAAAACCCCGGCAACCAGGCCGGGGCAATCGTCGTCGGCGAGGTTGGCCGCCGATCAAAGGACAAGGAACGCCCCTCAGGCGAAGGTACGCTCCAGCAGGTCGCCGAAACGATTGAAGGCATCGCTGGCGCCCTTGGCGGCCAGGCGCTCTTCTTCCTCGTTCAGCTCGATGCCGTCGAGGATCGCCACGAAGCTCTTCCAGCCTTGCGCGCGGCCGCCTTCCGGCTCGGCCAGATGGCGGGCGCCGAAGTTCTCGTCGAGTTCGAGCGCGGCGGCTTTTTTGAACAGGAACGCAGCGCCCAGCTTCGAACCTTCGGAAACGAACAGCCAGCCCAGTGCCTCGGCCAGGCTCAGGTCGGCCTCGCGCACGCTCTGGTCGCCCTCCGGCACCGGATGGCCGAGGTCCGCCAGGTCTGCACGAGCGGCGTCGTCGCGGGCGCGGGAAGCCAGGCCGGGGAACAGGCGGGCCAGCGCTTCGTTGCGATAAAGCAGCTCCAGGTCATGCTGGAAGAGGTACTGGGCGGCGACGAAGCGGGCGAAATTGTCCCGGCTGGCGAAGGGTTCCTTGCTCTTCACCAGGCTCTCCAGGCGCTGGTGCGGCTCGTTGGTCAGCAGGTTGAGGCGTTGCGAACGCAGGTTTTGCCGAGTGGATTCAGGGGCCAGGGTATCCATAGGGGAATTCCTTTCGAGGGACGGAACGCACTGGGCCGACATAGCATGCCCAGGATCAATAACGATTCTCAATTATATTCGTTATTGAATCTCAATGTCACATGAAAGGATGCCGACCGACTGCCATTGACCAGAAAAGGACTACAGCAAATACTGTATTTACATACAGTATTCGGGTTATTTCCTTGGCCTCCCTTTCATCCGTAGCCGACATCACCCCACCCGCAGCCGTCGCCGGACGAGGCAATGGCATAGCGCTGAGTGCGCTGCTCGACGCACGTAGGATCTGGAAAGGCCAGTCCGCCGTGCCGGCCGGCGCTTCCCTGCCCACCGGGCATGCGCGCCTGGACGCACTGCTGCCCGGCGGCGGTTGGCCGGAGCATGCCCTGAGCGAAATCCTCCATGCCCGCGACGGTGTCGGCGAACTGCAACTACTGATGCCGACCCTCGCTCGCCTGACCCAGGCGCAACGTCGCGTCGTACTGGTCGGCGCACCCTACGTACCCTATCCGCAGGCCTGGCTGGCCGCCGCGGTCGACCTGCGCCACCTGGTCCTCTTGCAGGCCAGCGGACGCGACGCCTTGTGGGCTGCCGAACAGTGCCTGCGCTCGGGCAGTTGCGCCGCTGTGCTGTGCTGGCCGCAGCAGGCCGACGACAGCGCCCTGCGCCGCCTCCAGGTCGCCGCCGAAAGCGGCCAGGCCCTGGGTTTCGCCTATCGTCCCCTGCGCGAAGCGGTCAACCCTTCGCCGGCAGCGCTACGCCTGTGCATCGAAACCCGCCCCCCACGCCTGCGCATCCTCAAGTGCCGGGGCGGCCTCGCGCCGGCGACCGCCCTGCCAGCCAGCGCCTGGCAATGAGGCGGCCATGCTCTGGGCTTGCATTCTCCTGCCGCAACTGGCCATGGACAGCGCGCTGCGTCAACGGAACAATCCCGACGCACCGCTGGCGCTGCTCGGCGGCCCAGCGCAGCGCCGGCAGTTGCAGGCGGTCAACCCAGCGGCACGCGCGCTCGGCCTGAGGCCCGGTCAATCGCTGATCGCCGCCCAGGCCCTGAGCCGGGACTTCGCCACGGCGGAATACGACCTCGCCGCCGTGGAGCGCTGGCAGGCCTTCCTCGCCGCCTGGGCCTACGGTTTCAGCTCGCAGGTCAGCCTGCACTATCCGCGCGCGCTGCTGCTGGAAGTGCAGTCCAGCCTTGCCCTGTTCGGCCCCTGGCCACGCTTCGAGGCCCGCTTGCGCAAGGAACTCACGGCGCTGGGCTTCCGCCATCGCCTGTGCCTGGCGCCGAACCCGGTGGCGGCGAGGGTCCTGGCGAACAGCCACGACGGCCTGGCCATCGAGGACGAGACAGCGCTGCAACGCCAGTTGTCCGCCCTTCCGCTGGACCGCCTGGGACTCTCGCGGGAGCTGGCCGTCGCCCTCGGACGCATGGGACTGCGCCATCTGCGCCAGGTCCTCGAGTTGCCGCGCGCCGCCCTGGCCCGTCGCTTCCCGGCCGAACTGCTGTTGCACATCGACCGCCTCTGCGGCCGCAGCCCGCTGGCGCTGGAGCACTACCGGCCGCCGGACACCTTCGACCTGCGCATCGAACTCAATTTCGACGTGGAATCGCACCAGGCCCTGCTCTTCCCCCTGCGACGGCTGAGCGCCGATCTCGCCGCCTTTCTCGCCGGACGCGACAGCGGCGTGCAGCGCTTCACCCTGCATCTGGAGCATCACGGGCGCGCCGACAGCCAGGTCACGGTCGGCCTGCTCAGCGCCGAACGCGAGGCGGCCATGCTCTTCGAACTGACCCGCGGCCGTCTCGAACAGCTGCAACTGCCCGCCCCCGTGCATGCCGTGCGCCTGGAGGCCCGCGAGCTGCCTCCTTTCACGCCGCAGCACCGCGAACTGTTCGACGAGCGCCCACAGCAGTATCTCGGCTGGGAACAGTTGCGGGAACGCCTGCGCGCGCGGCTGGGCGACGAGGCGGTACAGGGCCTGAGCGCCGTCGCCGAACACCGTCCGGAGCGAAGCTGGCGGCCGCACAGCTGCGACAGGGCGCAATCGCCGGCAGCCTGCGGCCTCCGACCCGGCTGGCTGCTGGCGGAGCCACGCCCCCTCGGCGAGGCCTTGCCCACCGTGCTGGCCGGCCCGGAGCGGATCGAGTCGGGCTGGTGGGATGGCGAAGACATCCGCCGCGACTATTACCTGGTGGAAACCCGCAGCGGACAACGTGCCTGGGTCTATCGCGAGGTGGGCAGCGAAGGGCCGCTGTGGCTGCATGGCTGGTTCGCATGAGCGCCTACGCCGAACTGCATTGCCTGTCCAACTTCAGTTTCCAGCGCGGCGCCTCCAGCGCCGCGGAACTCTTCGCCCGTGCAGCGCGCCTGGGCTATCGGGCCCTGGCGATCACCGACGAATGCAGCCTGGCCGGTATCGTGCGGGCCTGGCAGGCGGCGCGGGAGCATCAGGTACAACTGATCGTCGGCAGCGAAATCCGCCTCGAACAGGGGCCCAAGCTGGTCCTCCTGGCGGAGGACCTGGAGGGCTACCAGAACCTCTGTCGCCTCATCACCCGCGGCCGGCGACAAGCCGACAAGGGCCACTACCGGCTGCTGCGCGAAGACCTGCAACAGCCGCTCGCCGGCCTGTTGGCGATCTGGTTGCCGAACGACCATGAGGACGAGCAGGCTGCCTGGCTCCGCGAACGCTTCCCCCAGCGCCTTTGGCTGGGCGTCGAGTTGCATCGCGGCGCCGATGACGATGCCCGCCTGGACAAACTGCTCGCGCTCGCCTCGCATCTCCGGCTACCGCCCGTGGCCTGCGGCGACGTCCACATGCACGCCCGCGGCAGGCGAGCCCTGCAGGACTGCATGACAGCGATCCGCAACCATCTGCCGGTCAGCGAGGCCGGCGCCTATCTCTTCCCCAACGGGGAACGCCACCTGCGTACCCTGGAGGCCCTGCAGGGTATCTACCCGCAAGCCCTGCTGGCGGAAACCCTGAAGATCGCCGAACGCTGCCGGTTCGATCTGGAACAGCTGAAATACCAGTATCCACGCGAATTGGTACCGGCCGGACACGACCCGGCGTCATGGCTCCGCCATCTCACCGAACAGGGCATCGCCAGGCGCTGGCCGAACGGCGCGAGCGCCAAGGTCCGCAAGCAGATCGAGAGAGAACTCGAGCTGATCGCCGAACTGGGCTATGAAAGCTATTTCCTCACCGTGCAGGACATCGTCGCCTTCGCCCGGGGCCGAGAAATCCTTTGCCAGGGCCGCGGCTCGGCGGCCAATTCAGCAGTGTGCTTCGCCCTCGGCATCACTGAGTTGGACCCGGACCGGACCAACCTGCTGTTCGAGCGCTTCCTTTCCCGCGAGCGCAACGAACCACCGGACATCGACGTGGATTTCGAACACGAGCGCCGCGAGGAGGTCATCCAGTACGTTTTCACACGCTACGGACGCCAGCGCGCGGCGCTGACCGCGGTGGTCAGCACCTACCACGGCGCCGGCGCGGTGCGCGACGTAGCCAAGGCCCTGGGTCTGCCGCCCGAGCAGGTCGACGTCCTGGCCAACTGCTGCGGCCGCTGGAGCGACCAGGCCCCCAGCGCCGAACGCCTGGAAGAGGCCGGCTTCGATCCGCAGAGTCCGATCCTGCGCCGGGTGCTGGCCCTGACCGGCGAGTTGATCGGTTTTCCGCGCCACCTCTCGCAGCACCCCGGCGGCTTCGTCATCTCCGAGCAGCCATTGGACACCCTGGTCCCGGTGGAGAATGCCAGCATGGCCGAACGCACGGTGATCCAGTGGGACAAGGACGATCTCGACGCGGTCGGCCTGCTCAAGGTCGACGTCCTCGCCCTGGGCATGCTCAGCGCCCTGCGCCGCAGCTTCGACCTGATCCACGCGCTGCGCGGCGGCAAGCGGTTGAGCATCGCCAGTATCCCGAGCGAAGACCCGGCTACCTACGAAATGATCAGCCGCGCCGATACCATCGGCGTGTTCCAGATCGAGTCGCGCGCCCAGATGGCCATGCTGCCACGCCTGCGCCCGCAGAAGTTCTACGACCTGGTGATCCAGGTCGCCATCGTCCGCCCAGGGCCGATCCAGGGCGACATGGTGCATCCTTACCTGCGCCGGCGAAACGGAGAAGAGCCGGTGGCCTATCCGTCAGCCGAACTGGAGGAAGTCTTCGAACGAACCCTGGGCGTCCCGTTGTTCCAGGAACAGGTCATGGAACTGGCGATCGTCGCCGCCGACTACACGCCGGGCGAGGCGGACGAACTGCGTCGCTCGATGGCCGCCTGGAAGCGTCATGGCGGCCTGGAACACCACCGCGAGCGGCTGACCCGAGGCATGCTCGCCAACGGCTACGAGGCCGACTTCGCAGCGCGCATCTTCGAGCAGATCAAAGGCTTCGGCAGCTACGGTTTCCCTGAATCCCACGCCGCCAGCTTCGCCCTGCTCACCTACGCCAGCAGTTGGTTGAAACGTCACGAGCCGGCGGCCTTCGCCTGCGCCTTGATCAACAGTTGGCCGATGGGCTTCTACAGCCCCGACCAGTTGCTCCAGGACGCCCGCCGTCACGCCCTGCAGACACGCCCGGTGGATGTCCGCCACAGCGGTTGGGATTGCAGCCTGGAGTCGTTTGGCCAGGCGCAACCGGCCATACGCCTTGGCCTGCGGATGATCCGAGGCTTTCGCGAGGAGGATGCCAGGCGTATCGAGCAGGTCCGGGAGGCCGAGCCGTTCCTCGACGTGCACGATCTCGGCCGACGCGCCAGGCTCGACGCCCGGGCCCTGGAGTTGCTGGCCGATGCCGGCGCCCTGCGCGGTCTCGCCGGACACCGGCACAAGGCGCGCTGGGCCGTCGCCAGCGTCGAGCCGCAATTGCCGCTGTTCGCCGAAGGGACCGTCATCGAAGAGAGCACGGTCAGCCTGCCACTGCCTTCGCGCGGCGAGGAACTGCTGAGCGATTACGCTCTCCTCGGCACCACCCTCGGCCCGCATCCGCTGAAACTCTTGCGTGGACAGCTCAAGGCCCGCCGCTGCCGCGACTCCCGCGAACTGGCGAAACTGGGACATGGGCGACCGATACGGGTCGCCGGCCTGGTGGTCGGCCGGCAGCGCCCACAGACCGCCAGCGGCATCACCTTCATCACCCTGGAAGACGAGTTCGGCATGGTCAACGTGGTGGTCCGACACGACCTTGCCGAACGGCAGAGGCGGCCATTCCTCGAGTCCCGGCTGCTACAGGTGGAGGGCATCCTGGAGTCCTCCGGCGAGGTGCGCCACGTCATCGCCGGGCGCCTGCATGACCTGACCCCTCTACTCACCGGCCTGGACGTCCGCAGCCGGGATTTCCATTGAGACAAAGAAAAAGGCAGCTCGAGAGACGAGCTGCCTTGGGATGGCCAACAGGGATGGCCACGAAGGGGGGAGCGCTCAAGATACTGTTTATTCATACAGTAAATCAAGCGATTCCCTTCATCGGAAGCCATCTTTTGTCTTTCTCCTCGAAGCGAGGCTCTAACTCGCGGATCGGGATCGGTACGGCGAACGCAAGAGCGCCAGCGCCATGCGGATCCGCCCGGACTCTCGCTACGCTAGACGCGAAAGAGGACATGCCAGGAGGGGTTTGGCAAGGTGAACAGGAAGCACGCCTTTTTCCGCGCGCAAAAGCA
>NZ_KV813345.1:0-938 GCF_001813645.1 Pseudomonas sp. HMSC063H08 | reverse complement strand
CCGGTGGTCGATAACCAGAACGTGCAGACCGCCGGTCCGCGTGGCCCGATGTTGCTGCAGGACGTGTGGTTCCTCGAGAAGCTCGCCCACTTCGATCGCGAAGTGATCCCCGAGCGCCGCATGCATGCGAAAGGCTCCGCGGCCTACGGCACCTTCACCGTCACCCATGACATCACCCCCTACACCCGGGCGAAGATCTTCTCCCAGGTCGGCAAGAAGACCGATATGTTCCTGCGCTTCTCCACCGTCGCCGGTGAGCGTGGCGCGGCGGATGCCGAGCGAGACATCCGCGGCTTCTCCATGCGTTTCTACACCGAGCAGGGCAACTGGGACCTGGTCGGCAACAACACCCCGGTGTTCTATCTGCGCGACCCGCTCAAGTTCCCCGATCTCAACCACGTGGTGAAGCGTGACCCGCGCACCAACCTGCGCAATGCGACCTTCAAGTGGGACTTTTTCTCTCACCTCCCCGAGTCGCTGCATCAGTTGACCATCGACTTCAGCGACCGCGGCCTGCCGAAGAGCTATCGGCACATCCATGGTTTCGGCAGCCATACCTTCAGCTTCATCAATGCGAACAACGAGCGCTTCTGGGTCAAGTTCCACTTCAAGACCCAACAGGGCATCGAGAACCTGACCAACGCCGAGGCCGCCGAAGTGATCGCCCAGGACCGCGAGAGTTCGCAGCGCGACTTGTACGAGAGCATCGAGAAAGGCGACTTCCCGCGCTGGAAGATGTACGTGCAGATCATGCCCGAGAAGGAAGCGGCCACCTATCGCTACAACCCGTTCGACCTGACCAAGGTCTGGCCCCACGGTGACTACCCGTTGATCGAAGTGGGCTTCTTCGAGCTGAACCGTAACCCGGACAACTACTTCGCCGAGGTCGAGCAGGCCGCTTTCACGCCGGCCAACGTGGTGCCCGGTATCGGTTTCTC
>NZ_KV813344.1:7614-107615 GCF_001813645.1 Pseudomonas sp. HMSC063H08 | reverse complement strand
CAGGTCAGCGGCCTGAAGAACGGTGACAGCGCCGGCTCGATCCTGACCGGCGGGCTGAACCGCGACGCAGGCGAGAACGTGGGTGTGTATGGCATCAACCAGGGCGGCCTGGTGCTGACCAGTGGCAACTATGACCTGGCCTACCAGGGTAATGACCTGACCATCACCAAGGCGCTGCTCAACGTATTCGCCGATGCCAAGAGCAAGCAGGTCGGCACCGCCGACCCGGCGCTGACCTATCAGGTTTCCGGCCTGAAGAATGGCGATAGCGCCGGTCAGGTGCTCGCCGGCGGGCTCGGTCGGGTGGGCGGCGAAGCCGTAGGCCAGTACGACATCCTCCAGGGTGGGCTTGCCCTCACCAGCGGCAACTACCAGCTCAACTACCAGGGCAACCTGCTGAGCATCCTGCCGCTGCCGGTCACGCCGGGCGACCTGGGGCAACTGGCAGCGCTCTCCGACTTGCGCGAACTGCAGAAGGGGCGCGATCCGGATACCCCCGGGGATGCGGTCTACCGCACCACCACGCTGGAAAACCCGTTCCTCGAAAACCCGTTCTTGCGCGCCTACGCTCTGGGCATGGACGTCAGCGATCCTAACCTGCTGCCGGCTACCGCCGCGGGTCCGGCGGAGGACGCCAGCGCCAAGCGGGTGGGGCAGTTCACCGATCGTCCGCTCAGGGCAGAGGCCGAGAGTGGGGCGGGTTGCTCGAACCAGAGCTACCTGGCCGACTACTGGAGCTGCTTCAACAAGCCTCTGAATTTCTAACCCTTTTCGCAATGCGCACTATCGTCTCCGGGCGGTAGTGCGTCATCTGCCCGAGGTGAATGATGAAACCTTCGCAATGGACGCTTCGCTGGGTGACGCTCTGTGGCTGCGGGATGCTGGCAGCTTCCGCCGCCGCCGTGGAGTTGCCAGGGACTGTACAGCCATCCCAGCTCGATGAACGCTTCAAGCCCCGCAGCGAGCCGCAGGCCAAGCCCGAGGCGCCGCTGGTGGTGCCCAAGCAGGTCGCGCCGCAAGGCAGCGAACAGATCCGCTTCGAACTGCGCGAGATACGCATCGAAGGCAACACCCGCTATGACAAGGCGGTGCTCGAGTCCTATTACCAGCATATGCTCGGCAAGCAGGTGTCCCTGGCCGAACTGGTCGACCTGGCCAACCGCCTCACCGCCAAGTACCGCCAGGACGGCTACCTGTTGACCCAGGTAGTGGTGCCGGAGCAGAGCATCGAGGGCGGCAAGGTACGCCTGCAGGTGATCGAGGGTTACCTCGAACACGTGCAGATCAAGGGAACCGTCGATGGGCCGCGGGTGCGGGTGGAGGAACTGCTCGCACCGCTGACCGAAAAACGTCCGCTGGATGCCGATACCCTGGAGCGCGGCCTGCTGCTGGTCGGCGACCTGCCGGGGGTCAACGTGCAGAGCGTGCTCAGCCCGGGTCAGGCGCTGGGCTCGTCGAACCTCGACGTGGCCTTGCAGCAGCAGCGATACGAAGGCTTCGTCAGCCTCGACAACCGCGGTTCGCACTACACCGACCCGACCACCCTGGCCTTCGGCGCCACCGAGTTCTCCCGCCTGGGCTTCTACGAGCAGATCGACGTGCTCGGTGCGATCTCGCCGTTCAGCGATGCCACCCGCTACATCCAGTTGCGCGGCACGTTGCCGCTGGGCGGCATGTTCGCCGGCGATACCCTGCAGATCATGGGTTCCTATTCGAAGGTCAACCCGGACATCCCGGACTCGGTATTCCCCTTCGACAGCGTCAGCAAGAGCACCGAAGGCAGCATTTCCTACAACCATCCCTTCATCCGCTCGCGCTCGCAGAACCTGAGCGGCGGCCTGGCGTTGCAGTGGAAGGATACCGAGACCCGCCTGCGCGACTTCGCCAGCGACGCCTCGAACCCCGGTCGTGACCATGTGCGGGTGTTCCAGCAACGCCTGACCTATGACTGGGTCGACCGCTGGATGGGCATCAACCTGGCGGAGGTGCGCAACAACATCGGCCTGGACATGTGGGGCGCGACCAAGAAGGACGATGAACGTCGTTCCCGCGAAGTGGCCGACGGACGTTTCGTCTATCTCAACGGCAACATCGGGCGTCTGCAAGGGCTCGGCGGACCCTGGTCGGTGTATGGCGAGTTGCAATGGCAGTACAGCTTCGACCCGTTGCTGCCGAGCGAGCGCTTCGGCGTTGGCGGCAGCGGGATCGGTCGCGGCTTCGCCCCGGGCAACATCACCGGTGACCGTGGCTTCGCCCTGAAGCTCGAACCGCGCTATGGCCAGGCGGTGGGCTATAGCTGGCTGCGCAGCTACCAGGCCTACGCTTTCTACGACTGGGGCAAGACCTACAACCTCGACGTGGACGATGACGAGCAGCAGAAGCTCGGCTCGATCGGTGCCGGGGTGCGCTTCAACCTCACCGACCAGTTGTCGTTCAACCCGGAGATTGCCCGCCAGGTCATCGGCGAGCCAGCCGACCAGCGCGATGGGAAGCGCGAGACGCGGGTCCTGTTCAACGTGGTGGCGCGCTTCTGAACCCTGCCGGCCTCCGTTCCGGAGGCTGCTGACGGAGCCCCTCTCCGGTTCTGCGGAGAGGGAGGTCCGTGCTCAATTCCGAGTGTTTTTCTCAAACTTTCGATTTCTTCGATTCTTCATATCGATGCCGTCAATCCGTGTCGAGGTCGGTCGGAGAGGCGTATTCTTGCTGTAACTGCTGTGCTAGAGCGGTTGTTCGCACTATTTCAAACGTCGATGAATACTATTGGCGCGCTTCGTTTTCCAATCGAGTTTCCCGAACAGAGAATGGCCCCACGTAACGAATACCTGGAGCCACTGCCATGAAACGCCCGCTGATCCTCGCCATCGCCCTTGCTACCCTGACCGCCAATGCCGCCTTCGCCGCACCGCGGGTCGAATCCATCGCCCTGCGCGGTGCCCAACAACTGATCGCCTCCGACGGTTCCGACCGTACCCTCGAGCGCCTGCGCAAGACCCAGGCGCCGCGCGTCCAGGAAGAACGCCGGGTCGCCGAAAGCGGCAGCGAGCAGACCATCGATCGCTTGCACCGCGACATGACCAGCCGCGAGGCGCGCCTGGCCGAGAACGGCAGCGAACAGACCGTCGACCGTCTGCACAAGGACATGGGGCGCGTCGATCTGCGCCTGGCCGACAACGGTAGCGAGCGCACCGTCGACCGCCTGCATCGGGAGATGCGGCGCCCCGCCTGACACCGCGGATCACGCCGCAAGGTGCGAGAAAAGCCCGGCTCGATGCCGGGCTTTCTTATTGCCGAGAAGGTGCGGTGTTCCATGGGGAGGACGGATAACGCCCCAGGCGTTATCGCCGATACGCCGCTGTCGGGGCAGCGACGCGCGACGGCATTGGCCTCAGTGCAGGCGGTCGCGTTGCGCCAGGCTAGGGAACAGCTTCATCCATGCTCCGGTGACCACCAGGGTGCCGATCCCGCCGAGGACCACTGCCGGTACCGTGCCGAACCAGTGTGCGGTGAGCCCGGACTCGAACTCGCCGAGCTGGTTCGAGGCGCCGATGAACAGGCCGTTCACCGCGCTGACCCGGCCGCGCATCTCGTCGGGGGTCTCGAGCTGCACGAAGGCGCCGCGGATGACCATGCTGACCATGTCCGCGGCGCCGAGTACCACCAGCACGCCGAGGGACAGCCAGAACGATTTCGACAGGCCGAAGGCGATGGTTGCCAGGCCGAAGATGCCCACGGAGAGGAACATGATCCGCCCGACGTTGCGTTCGATGCTGAAGTGCGCCAGCCAGAACGACATCGCCAGGGCGCCCACCGCTGGAGCCGAGCGCAGCAGGCCGAGGCCCCAGGGCCCGGTGAGCAGGATGTCCTTGGCGAACACCGGGAGCAGGGCGGTGGCGCCGCCGAGGAGCACGGCGAACAGGTCGAGGGAGATTGCGCCGAAGATGTCCGGTCGGCTGCGGATGAAACGGATGCCGGCGAGCAGCGAGTCGAGGGTGGCCTTGCCCTGGGTGAGCGGCTGGTTGCGTACCGGCAGGCTGAGCGTCAGGACGCAGGCGAGGACGTAGAGAGTCGCGGTCGGCACGTAGACCCAGGAGGCACCGAACGCATAGAGCAGGCCGCCGAGGGCCGGGGCGGCAATGGTCGCCGCCTGCATCGCCGAAGCCGAAGCGGCCACCGCGCGCGGGAACAGCCCGGCCGGTACCAGGTTCGGCAGCAGCGCCTGGGTGGTCGGCATTTCGAAGGCGCGGGCGGTACCGAGGGCGAAGGCGAGGACGAAGATCATGTTGCGGGTGATCTCTCCCGAAGCCGCGCCGAGCACCAGTGCCACCGCCACCAGGGCCTGGCCGGCCTGGCAGAGGGCGGCGATCCTGCGTCGGTCGTAGCGGTCGGCAACATGCCCGGTGTGGAGCATGAACAGTACCCGCGGGAGGAATTCGACCAGGCCTACCAGGCCCAGGTCGAGGACATTGCCGGTCAGTTCGTAGATGTGCCAGCCGATGGCCACGGTGAGCATCTGGAAGCCGCTGGCGGTGCAGACGCGGGCCAGCCAGAAGGCGAGGAAGGGACGATGGCGGAGCAGGGAGCTGGGTTGGCTGGACATGCTGGGGTCGGGCGTTTCGAGAGGAGGGCGGAGAGTAACATGTGGTTACCTCTTGGCTGTTGCCATTGCCGAAATCGAAGATTCAGAGAAGCGCACGAAAAGGTTGGAGCCGGCCTGGCAGGCGACCAAAGTCGAGTGTCCATGGGGCCTTCCAGCGGTAGACGGGACTTTTCCTCGGGTGCGACTTGTCGCTAAAATTAACTCCTGAGTCAGGTTTTTCCGCCTGCGTGCTCCACTTCGTCCGTCCGGACGAGCTGTTCAAGCCTGAATAACGACATGGGTGGGAACCGTACCACCCAGAGGAACTTGCATGTCCAACCGTGATATATCCCGGCGCGCCTTTCTCCAGGGCGGGTTGATCGCCGGCGTGGGTGTCACCCTGGCGCCGCTCGGCAGCCAGGCGTTCGCTGCCTTGTTCGAGAACCAGGTGACCGTTTCCGCCCAGCGCTGGATGGCGGGCAACGGCCAGGTCCGTTTCCGTAACGACGCCTTGTCCAAGGTCTGCGGCAACAAGGTGTTCGCCCGCGATATCCGCGCCAGGGACATGCCCGGCTGGCCGCAGCAGCAAGGCCACGCCATGTTGCTGAAGACCGTTCGCGCCGACCGCATCTACGAAGGCCACGACCTTTCCTGGCTGGGCGCCGAATTGCAGCCGGACCGTATCGTCACCGCCGCCGACCTGGAGAAGGACGGCATCGTCTTCCCCGAGGCGCATTCGCCCGATCCGCTCCTGCCGCCGGGCAAGGTGCCGATGTTCATCGGCCATCCGGTGGCGATCCTGATCTGGAACGACTTCGAGCGCTTCCGCCGGGCCAAGCTCAAGCTCAAGTTCAACGACAAGGCGATCCGCTATGGCGCCCAGGCCCCGCTGTACCAGGGCGATCCCTACGGCAGCTATCGCTTCGTCCGGGTCGGCGGCAAGACGCCCTACGAGGACGACGAGTTCTCCAGCCTGAAGGACTCGATGCTGTTCCCCACCATCCTCAACCGCAAACCGGTATGGACCCGCGAGCCGAAGCTGCACGGCGACCTCACCGAGCAGGGGTTGTTCCATGCCAAGCGCATGGCCGAGCAACTGGAAAACCCGCCGCAGGACTGGCTGGTCTTCGACGAGCGCTACAAGACCCCATCGATCGAGCCGGCGGCATTGGAGCCGGACAACGGCAACGGCTGGTACGACGCGGCCAGCAAGACCTTGCACTTCGTGGTCGCCACCCAGTGCCCGTTCGAAGTCGCCTACGAAAGCGTGCACATGATCAAGCCGTCGCGCTTCGCCCTGGAGAAGCTCAACATCCATCCGGGCTATACCGTCGGCTACGGCTCCAAGGACAACAACATCTTCGTCTTCTATGCCGCGCTCGCCGCGCTGTATGGCGAGGGTGTGCCGGTGCGCCTGGCCAATGACCGCTACGAGCAGTTCCAGAGCGGCATCAAGCGCCACCCGTTCGACATCCGCTACCAACTGGCGGTAGACAGGAACGACCTCGGCTTCCGCATCTTCCGCGCCGACATGAGCGCCGACGGCGGCGGTCGCGCCAACTACAGCGCCTCGGTGGCGGCGGTGGGCGCCACCGCCGCGCAGTCGATCTACTACATGCCGCAGAACGACCTGGCGGTCACCGCCTATCATTCGCGCGGCGTGGAGGCCGGCTCGATGCGCGGCTACGGTACCCTGCAGACCATGGCCGCGACCGAGATGATGGTCGACGAGATCGCTGGCCGGCTGGGCGTCGACGCCATCGACCTGCGTCGTCGCAACGCTCTGCGCTCGGGCATGAAGAACACCCAGGGCGCGGTCCCGGCCGGTGCCCTGCGCCTGCACGAGATCCTCGACAAGGCCGCTGCCCACGAGGTGTGGAAGGACCGCGACGCACGCAAGAAGCGCTTCGACGCGGAGGACCCGGACAACTGGTATGGGGTCGGCTTCGCCATTTGCCAGAAGGACTTCGGCACCGGTGCCGAGGCGCCGATGGCGAGCATCGAGTTCAGCGCCGACGGGCGCATCAGCCTGCGCCACATCGGCACCGAGATCGGTACCGGGATGTCCACCTCGCAGGCCTTCGTGGTCGGCGACTTCCTCGGCCGTCCGGCGGACGAGGTGAAGACCGCCGAGACCGAATGGCCCGAGCTGCGGCTCACCACCAAGGGCAATCCCTACCTGATGAGCCAGGCCGAGCAGGACGCCGCGCTACGCGATCCGCGCTGGGTCGGCAAGCTGGCCTCGCCGTCGTCGGCGACCAACTCGGCGTTCTATTTCAGCCACGCCACCCGCGAAGCCGCGCGCGTACTGTTCAACCACGGCCTGTGGCCGGCGGCCCTGGCGCTGTGGCGCAGCGGTCCGTTCGGCGGCCAGGCCAATCCCTATGTGGTGCGCCGCGAAAACGCGGTATGGGTCGACGGCCAGTTGACCGGCAACGGCCTGGCGCCGATTCCCTTCGCCGAGCTGGCGAAGAAGGCCCACGAGATGGGCCTGGTCACCGGTGTCAGCGTCCACGGCTTCAACCGCTGGAGCTGGGCCGAGGCGGACTTCGTCATCGATGGCGTGCGCGAACGCCTGCCGCTCGACGCCATGGCGGTGAAGTACGGCGACGGCGCGCCGGGAGTGAAGAAGGCGATGATGAACAGCGCCGGCTTCCACCTGCTCGACCGGCAGAATCCGGCTTATCCGGCGACCCAGCTGAACAACGCGATGGTCACCTACTACAGTCCGGTGGCGACCCTGGTCGAGCTGAAGGTGAACAAGGGCAGCGGCGAGGTGCAGGTGCTCGACCACCATTCCTGGATCGAGTGCGGCCGGGTGCTGGTGCCAGAGCTGGTCAAGGGCCAGCTGGAGGGCGGCATCGCCATGGGTATCGGCCATGCGCTGCTGGAGGAAATGCCGCTCTACGAGGGCGGCCCCGCGGAAGGGGACTGGAACTTCAACCGCTACCGGTTGCCGCGGGCGAAGGACGTGGCGGTGTGGAACCAGACGGCGGAGATCCTCCCGCCGCTGTCACCGACCGATCCGGCCAAGGGCATCGCCGAGGTGGTGATGATCCCGGTGGTCGGCGCCATCGCCAACGCCGTGGCGCACGCCACCGGCAAGCGCGTCCGCGACCTGCCCATCACTCCCGCCCGCATCAAGGAGGCCCTCCATGGCTAACCGCAAGCTCCAGATGACCCTCAACGGTCAAGCCGTCGGTCCGGTGGAGGTCGCCGAAGACCTGCCGATGATCGACTACCTGCACGAATACCAGAACCTCACCGGCTCGCGCCTGGGCTGTGGCCAGGGCATCTGCCATGCCTGCGTGGTGATCGTCGACAATCCGGACGGCACCAGCGAGGAAGTACGCACCTGCATCACCGGCGCGCACTACTTCGACGGCAAGAAGGTTCGCACCATCGAGGGCCATGCCCAGCGCGACGAGAACGGCGACATCCGCGAGCTGAACCCGATCCAGCAGAAGTTCGTCGACCAGTTCGCCTTCCAGTGCAGCTATTGCGCGCCGGGCTTCGTCAACGCCGCCACCGTGCTGGTGGAAAAAGCCCAGCGCCAGCCGATCAAGCGCAGCGAGCTGGAGCAGGCGATCGAGGACAGCCTCGGCCATCACATCTGCCGTTGCACCGGCTACGTGCGCTACTACAGCGCCACCCGCGACGTGCTCGACGAACTCGGCCTGGTCAAGGAGGCTTGAGGATGAAGCGCACCCTTTCCGGCCTCGCCCTGGCGCTGGCCGCGCTGTCGCCGTTCCTGGCCTCCGCCGCCGGCGCCGACGCGGCGCTGGTCAAGCGCGGCGAATACCTCGCCCGCGCCGCCGACTGCATGGCCTGCCATACCGCCGAGGGCGGCGCGCCGTTCGCCGGCGGACTGCCGATCCAGTCGCCGTTCGGCACCATCTACGGCACCAACATCACCCCGGACAAGGAACACGGCATCGGCGCCTACAGCGTCGACGAGTTCTTCGCCGCTCTTACCGAGGGCAAGCGCAAGGACGGCGCCTACCTCTATCCGGCGATGCCCTACACCTCCTATCACCTGATCGAGCGCGAGGATGCCGACGCCATCTACGCCTACCTGATGGCCCAGGAACCGATCGCCCGGCCGGCGCCGCAGACCAGCCTGAGCTTCCCGTTCAACGTGCGCATGGGCCTGGCCGGCTGGAACCTGCTCTACGGCAAGAGCGTGCGCTTGCAGCCGGAGGAAGGGCGCAGCGAGGCCTGGAAACGCGGGCAGTACATGGTCGAGGTGCTCGGCCACTGCGGCGAGTGCCATACCCCGCGCAACCTGGCCGGCGCCCTGGAGCAGGACAAGCGCCTGAGCGGCGGCCTGCTCAACGGCTACCTGGCGCCCAGCCTGCTGCCCGGCGACCTTGCCGCGCGCGGTTGGACCCAGCCGGACCTGGCGAGCTTCCTCAAGCACGGCATGAGCGCCCAGGGCAGCATGTTCAACGAGATGTTCCCGGTGGTGCACCACAGCACCCAGCACCTCGACGACGGCGACCTGGCGGCCATGGCCGCCTACCTGCTCGGCGACCAGCCGCCGGCCAAGGTGGTCCAGGCGCTACCCGAGGCGCAGCTGAACGACAGCGGCAAGCGCGGTCGCCAGCAGTACCTCAACGTCTGCGCCGGCTGCCACGGCGGCGAAGGCGAGGGCAAGCCGCATATCGCGGTGGCGATGAACGGCAACACTACCCTGCGCCTGCAAGACCCGCGTAATCTGTTGCGAGTGATCGAAGACGGCATCGTCGAACAGCAGTTCACCGGCTTCGAACGCATGCAACCGATGCCCGGTTTCGCCGGGAAACTCGACGACGAGCAACTCACGGACCTGCTCAACTACCTGCGCCAGACCTGGGGCGGATTGCCCGGTGACCTCGGTCCCCAACAGGTCGCGCAATTGAAGACGGAGAGCGCTTCGGTGCATACCGTCAAGGTGAAGTGAATCGTGCAACACCTCGATCTACAGGTAGTCCGCCAGGCGCTGAAGTGGTCCGTGGGCGGCGAACGGGTGTGGTTCTGTACCGTGCTCACGACCTACGGCTCGGCGCCCCGTGCGCCGGGATCGCTGCTGGCGGTGAACGCCAACGGCCACTGGATCGGCTCGCTGTCCGGCGGCTGCGTCGAGGATGATTTCCTCGAACGGGTCGCCGCAGGCGGTTTCCCCGATCCCGCGGTGATCGTGCGCTACGGCGAGGGTGACGACCCGAACTCGAACGTGCGCCTGCCCTGCGGCGGCATCCTCGACGTACTGGTGGAAAACCTGGCGCCGGACTGCGACGTCCAGGCCCATCTGCGCGAGCTGGAGTCGGCGTTGCTCGGCCAGCGCCGCCTGCTCCGCGAGGTCGAGCTGGGCAGCGGCGCGCGCAGCCTGCGCGACGATTCCAGCCACGGCCCACGGGCGGAACGCGACGGTGAGCGCGTGCGCCTGCGCGTCGGTGCCGCCCAGCGCCTGTTGCTGGCCGGCTATTCCAGCGTCGCCCATGCCTGCGCCGAGTTCGGCAAGGGCCTGGGCTTCGAGGTGATCCTCTGCGACCCGCGCGAAGAAGCCTTGCGCGGCGTGGTGCTGGAGGGGATCGAGATCCGTCGCGAGCTGCCCTCGCTGTTCATCGCCGACGGCGGTTGCCACGCCGATACGGCGGTGGTGGCGTTGACCCACGATCCGAAGATCGACGACCTGGCGATGCTCGAGGCGGTGCGTACCGAAGCCTTCTATATCGGCGTGATGGGATCGTGGGCGACCTCGGAGAAACGCTTCGAGCGCCTGCGGCGCATCGGCGGCCTGGGCGATGCCGAACTGGCGCGGATCCACGCGCCGATCGGCCTCAACCTGGGGAGCAAGACGCCGGCGGAAATCGCCCTGGCGGTGCTGGCGGACATTCTTCGCATCCGCAACGGCATTCCCCGCGAGCGGCTCTGATGGTCGCCGCCGACGAGGTGCTGTGCCTGGTCCTGGCGGCCGGGCAGGGGCGCCGTTTCGGCAGCGACAAGCGCCTGGCGCGCCTGGCTGATGGCACGACCCTGCTGGCGGCCAGCGTGGCGCGGGCGCGCGAGGCGTTCGCCGAGGTGCGGGTGGTGGTGCGTGCCGGAGAGACCCCGGCGAGCCTGGGCCTGCCGGCGCAACAGCGGCTTGTCCACAGCCTCGACGCCTCGTCGGGCATGGGCCACAGCCTGGCCGCCGGCGTCGCGGCGGCGAGGAACAGCCCGGCCCGGGCCATCGCCGTCCTGCTCGGCGACATGCCCTGGATCGCCGCCGATACCCTCGAGCGTCTGGCCGCGATGGCCACTCCCGAAGCCATCGTGTTTCCCCTGTACGACGGCCAGCGCGGCCATCCGGTGCTGTTCGGCCGCGCTTTCTGGGACGCGCTTGCACAACTGGACGGCGACCAGGGCGCGCGCCGCGTGCTGCTGGCCCATCGTCCGGCCTGGCGCGAGGTACCGTGCGACGATCCGGGCGTACTCCGCGACGTGGACACCCCGGCGGCGCTCGGCTGACTATTTTCCCGCTTTCAGGATCACGAACTTCGGATTCGCCGCGACCTGCTCGACCCCGCGGAACAGCCGCTTGAGCTTGGCGTGGTAGCCCAGGTGGCGGTTGCCGACGATCCACAGTTCGCCGCCCGCCGCCAGGGCATCGCGAGCCTGGAGAAACATGCGCCAGGCGAGGAAGTCGCCGACCACCTGCTGCTGGTGGAACGGTGGGTTGCACAGGACCAGGTCCAGCGAGCCCGCCGCCTGGCCGGCCAGGCCATCGTCGGCGCGGAACGTCGCCGGCCGCTCGCCCAGCGCTGCTTGCCAGTTTTCCCGTGCCGACTGCACGGCCATGTACGACTCATCCACCAGGGTCAGCTCGGCCTGCGGGTTGAGCAGCGCGTAGGCGATGCCGAGCACCCCGTTGCCGCAGCCCAGGTCGGCGGCGCGTAGCGCGCCGAGGCTGCGCGGCAGGTGCGGGAGGAAGGCGCGGGTGCCGATGTCGAGACCTTCTCGGCAGAATACGTTGGCGTGGTTGAGCAGCGTCAGCGGCGGCTGCTCCAGGTGATAGCGGGTCGGATAGGGCGAGCGCGGTTGCGGGCGCTCCGCTGCCTCGGCGATCAGCAGGCGGGCCTTCTTCACCGCCAGCGAAGCGTGCATCGGGCCGATGTAGCGTTCCAGCAGGTCGCCGGCGGCGCGTGGCAAGTGCTTGACCATCCCCGCGGCGACGACCTGCGCGCCCGGTGCCAGTTGGCCGTGCAGGCGGATCAGTTGCTCCTCCAGCAACGCGAGGGTCTTCGGCACCTTGACCAACACGTGATCGAAGGGCCCCACGGCGGTTTCGCTGGCCGGGACGAAGCGCACCGAGCCCAGGTCGAGGCCGTTGCGCGCGAGGTTCTTGCGCAGGGCAAGGAAGCCCAGGTGCGAATCGCCGCTGCTGGTGACCTGGACGTGCGGCGCCAGGCTCGCGGCGAGGGCGCCGAAGGCGTCGTTGAGGACCAGCACCCGGCATTGCGCCGTCACGCCCCGTTCGTGCAACTGGTTGAGCAGGTATTCGTCGGCGGCGTCGAACGCCTGGAGGGGCTCGCCGTCCTGCTCGGGCTGGCGGACCAGATCGAGCTGGGCGAAGGGGGTGGCGAATAGAGGCATCGGGTTCCCGGCGGGGCGAATCCCGCTCGTCAATTAACAATCTGTCGAAACTGAGAGCTGGTTGGAGTTCTCCAGCTTGTGCGGCACACGGATATGCCGAAAAATTCTTTACCCGGCTCTGGTTAGTCGTTTCCTTACCGACGAGTCATCCAGCCGGGCACGCCAATAATAACCGGGCTAGGGCTTCGATAGCGCCTGTCATGACCCGGTAGCGCCTGGACGGGCGCCTTCGCCACTTCGAGCGGCGACCGTCACCCAACCCGTTTTCCGAACGAGACCCGTGCGAGCCGTCGCGGGGCTCGTCGTTGCCATCGCACAGGTACATCGATGTTCAAGCCGTTTGTCGGTGTGGCGCTCGCCGCACTGTTCGCCGTTTCCGCCGTCGCCCATGCCGAGGACGCCGGCCCGATCGTGATCAAGTTCTCCCATGTGGTCTCCGACGACACGCCCAAGGGCAAGGGGGCGCTGTTGTTCAAGAAGCTTGCCGAGGAGCGTCTGCCGGGCAAGGTCAAGGTCGAGGTCTACCCCAACTCGACGCTGTTCGGCGACGCCGACGAGATCGAGGCCCTGCGCGCCAACAAGGTGCAGATGCTGGCCACCTCACTGTCCAAGTTCGAGCCCTATACCAAGCAACTCCAGGTGTTCGACCTGCCGTTCCTGTTCGATGACCTGGAGGCCCTGAAGCGTTTCCAGAAGCGCGACAAGAGCCGCGAACTGCTGCGCTCCATGGCCAAGCACGGTATCTATGGCCTGGCCTACTGGAACAACGGCATGAAGCAGCTTTCCGCCACTCGCGAGCTGCACCGGCCGGACGATGCCAAGGGCCTGGTCTTCCGTATCCAGCCGTCGTCGGTGCTGGAAGCGCAGTTCGCCATGCTCGGCGCCACCGCCAAGCAGTTGTCCTACGCCGAGACCCTCAAGGCCATGCAGGCCGGCAGCGTGCAGGGCACCGAGAACACCTGGTCGAACCTCGCCGGACAGAAGATCGACAGCGTGCAGCCGTACATCACCGAGACCAATCACGGTGCGCTCAGCTACATGCTGATCACCAGCTCGGCATTCTGGACCAGCATCCCCTACCAGACCCGCACCGAACTGGAGAGCATCGTCGACGAGGTCACCCTGGTGGTGAACAAGGAAGCCGAAGTGCTCAACCAGAAGGAGCGCGAGCACCTGCTGGCCGCCGGCAAGAGCCGTCTGGTCAGCCTCAGCGCGGAAGAGCACGAGGCCTGGCGCAACGCCATGAAGCCGCTGTGGAAGAACTACGAGGCGCAGATCGGCAGCGACGTGCTGCGTGCGGCCCAGGTGGTCAACCGCAAGCGCTGATCGGCCGCTGGCTATCCCCGTCAGCGGGGATAGCCACAAGCCTTGCGGGTGTTTCTGCCGGGTGCTTTGCGGGACACTAGGGGAGTATCGGTATCCGGAGCGGACCATGACCGCCAGCGAAGAGAAATTCACCCGCCAGACGCTGCTCGACGTGCAGCCTCTGACTCCCAACCTGTTCACCCTGCGTACCAGCCGCGACGCGGGATTCCGGTTCCGCGCCGGGCAATTCGCCCGGCTCGGCGTGTACAAGCCCAGCGGCAGCATCGTCTGGCGCGCCTACTCGATGGTTTCGGCGCCTCATGACGAATTCCTCGACTTCTTTTCCATCGTCGTCCCGGACGGCGAGTTCACCAGCGAACTCAGCCGCCTGCGCGAGGGCGACCAGTTGCTGGTCGATCGCCAGGCCTTCGGCTTCCTCACCCTCGACCGCTTCGTGGATGGTCGTGACCTTTGGCTGCTGGCCACCGGTACCGGTGTGGCGCCGTTCGTCTCGATCCTGCAGGACTTCGAGGTCTGGGAGCGCTTCGAAAGCATCAAGCTGGTCTACAGCGTGCGTGAGAGCAAGGAGCTGGCCTACCGCGAGCTGATCGCCGGCCTCGCCGAGCGCGAATACCTGGCCGAGCATGCCCACAAGCTGCAGTTCATCCCGGTGGTGACCCGCGAGCAGGTACCCGGTTGCCTGAACGGACGTATCACCACGCTGATCGAGAACGGCGATCTGGAGCGTGCCGCCGACCTGGAACTGACCCCGGAGCATTCGCGGGTGATGCTCTGCGGCAACCCGCAGATGATCGAGGACACCCGCGCCGTGCTGAAGGCTCGCGGCATGAACCTCAGTCTGACCCGGCGCCCGGGGCAGGTGGCGGTGGAGAACTACTGGTAGGTGCGTGCCCGCGGAGTAGCGGCGGATAGCGCCGCCGCCCGGCCTGTTGTCCGGCAATGAAAAAGGGCCCGTTCGGGCCCTTTTTCATTGTTCCGCCGACGCGATCACGACTTGTTCTGCTGGGCTTTCAGCAGGTCGCGGATCTCGGTCAGCAGGGTTTCCTCGGCACTCGGCACTGGCGGTTCGGACGGCGCGACGGCTTCTTCGCGCTTGAGGCGGTTGATCGCCTTGACCCCCATGAAGATGGCGAAGGCCACGATGACGAAGTCGAGTACGGTCTGAATGAACTTGCCATAGGCCAGCACCACCGCCGGCACGTCGCCTTCGGCGGCCTTCAACGTTATCGCCAGGTCGGAGAAGTCGACTCCGCCGATCAGCAGTCCGATCGGCGGCATGATCACATCGCCCACGAAGGACGAGACGATCTTGCCGAAGGCCGCGCCGATGATGATACCGACAGCCATATCCACGACATTGCCCTTGACGGCAAAGGCTTTGAATTCACTCAGAAGACCCATGGGTTCACTCCCTGTATTTCGCTAATAGGTAAAGGCAGTCTAATGCAGCCTTCGGCAAGTTGCTCAGGCTGGAAGATTGGTGTTTTGGTTCCCCCCGGCAACGCGAAAATTCGCAAGGCATACGTTTGCGTCGGGTCTTGTGGGGAGAAACGAAGTTTAGAGGAAAAACATTACACTCATGTCGATTTTCAGGAATTCGCCAAGAAAGAAGACAAAGCAACTTCGGCAACTTGGAACTGCGCCATGCAGATGGCGGAAGTTGAAGTTGGAGTGGCGAGGATCTCCGACCTAACTTCGCATGCAAATAAGAAGGTGAACTCGTTTACCGGCGAGCGGACTGGGAGTGCCTGGTGCATCAGCGCGGGCGTTCTTCGGCTGGCGGTCTTTTTTATTTCTTTTTGCGATTCATGGGTGCATTGATATTCCTAATCGGCGCGGTGAGGTTTTTCAATTTAGCGTCGCCGGCGGCGCTCCTTACCTTGGTCGGGCGCAACAAGACGCCTGACAAGCCATTAGGAGCTCTTCCATGAACCCTTCCCTGAACGCCTTCCGTCCTGGCCGCCTGCTGGTGGCGGCAAGCCTGACCGCCAGCCTCCTGTCGCTGTCCGTGCAGGCCGCGACCCTGACCCGTGACAACGGTGCGCCAGTGGGCGACAACCAGAACTCGCAGACCGCCGGGCCCAACGGTTCGGTGCTGCTGCAGGACGTGCAACTGCTGCAGAAGCTGCAACGTTTCGACCGCGAGCGCATTCCCGAACGCGTGGTGCATGCCCGCGGCACCGGCGCCCATGGCGAGTTCGTCGCCAGCGCCGATATCAGCGACCTGAGCATGGCCAAGGTCTTCCGCAAGGGCGAGAAGACCCCGGTATTCGTGCGCTTCTCCGCGGTGGTGCACGGCAACCACTCCCCGGAAACCCTGCGCGATCCACGCGGTTTCGCCACCAAGTTCTATACCGCAGACGGCAATTGGGACCTGGTGGGCAACAACTTCCCGACCTTCTTCATCCGCGATGCGATCAAGTTCCCGGACATGGTCCATGCCTTCAAGCCGGACCCGCGCAGCAACCTCGACGACGACTCGCGACGCTTCGATTTCTTCTCCCACGTGCCGGAGGCGACCCGCACCCTGACCCTGCTGTATTCCAACGAGGGCACCCCGGCCAGCTACCGGGAAATGGACGGCAACAGCGTGCATGCCTACAAGCTGGTCAACGCCAGGGGCGAAGTGCACTACGTGAAGTTCCACTGGAAGAGCCTGCAGGGCCAGAAGAACCTCGATCCGAAACAGGTGGCGGAAGTCCAGGGTCGCGACTACAGCCACATGACCAATGACCTGGTGAGCGCGATCCGGAAGGGCGACTTCCCGAAATGGGACCTGTACATCCAGGTGCTCAAGCCCGAGGACCTGGCGAAATTCGACTTCGATCCGCTGGACGCGACCAAGATCTGGCCGGGCATTCCCGAGCGCAAGATCGGCCAGATGGTGCTGAACCGCAACGTCGACAACTTCTTCCAGGAAACCGAACAGGTCGCCATGGCACCGTCGAACCTGGTGCCGGGCATCGAGCCTTCCGAGGATCGCCTGCTCCAGGGACGGCTGTTCGCCTACGCCGACACCCAGATGTACCGGGTCGGCGCCAACGGCCTGGGCCTGCCGGTCAACCGCCCGCGCAGCGAGGTCAATACCGTCAACCAGGACGGCGCGCTGAACGCCGGACACAGTACCAGCGGGGTGAACTACCAGCCGAGCCGGCTCGATCCGCGCGAGGAGCAGGCCAGCGCCCGCTACGTGCGGACCCCGCTGAGCGGCACCACCCAGCAGGCGAAGATCCAGCGCGAGCAGAACTTCAAGCAGACCGGCGAGCTGTTCCGCTCCTACGGCAAGAAGGACCAGGCCGACCTGATCGCCAGTCTCGGCGGGGCGTTGGCGATCACCGACGACGAGAGCAAGTACATCATGCTTTCCTACTTCTACAAGGCTGACAGCGACTACGGTACGGGCCTGGCCAAGGTGGCCGGGGCCGATCTGCAGCGCGTCCGGCAACTGGCGGCGAAGCTCCAGGATTGATCGCAACCGGGGCGGCCATCCAGGCCGCCCTTCCTCTATCGGTTTGGCGGGAGATGACGACGATGCGAGGTTGGATTCTGGCAGGCTTGCTGCTCGCGGCGCTGGCCGCGCAGGCTGGCGAGGTGCATGGGGTCGAGGTCGAAGCGCGGTTGCGCGACTACTTCTTCGATGCCGCCCGACGCGGTGACCAGGCCATGCTGAAGGAATTCGTCGAGGCCGGCTTCGACCTCGATGTGCAGGATGCCAAGGGCTATACCGCGCTGATCCTGGCCGCCTACCACGGCCATGGCGGAGCGGTGGAACAATTGCTGGAGGCCGGTGCCGACCCCTGCGTCCAGGATGCGCGCGGCAACACCGCCCTGATGGGCGCCATCTTCAAGGGCGAGGTCCGCATCGCCCGGCGCCTGATCGGCGCGCAATGCAGCCCCGACCAGCGCAACGGCGCAGGGCAGACCGCGGCCATGTACGCGGCGCTGTTCAAGCGCGAGGAGCTGCTCCAGGCGCTGTCGGCGCGCGGTGCCGACCTTGGCGCCCGCGATGCGCTGGGCAACAGCGTGGAAAGCCTGCGACGCGGCGAACTGAACGGCACTGCGGCGGCGAAGTGATCGGGGGCAATGTTCGGAGGAGGCCTGCTGGGCTAGTCTGGAGGTGTCGTATACAACGTCAGAGGAGGTCCGTCATGCCGCTCGAGCAACATCCGCTTTCCCGGGAGTTTCCGGATTTTCATGCCGAACTGAAGCAACTTCATGGCAACGACGCCCACTTCACTCGCCTGGCGACGGACTATGAGAGCCTCGACAAGCGCATCTACGAGGTCGAGGGCGGTCGCGAACCCCTCGACGACCTGGCGCTGCAGGGGTTGAAGCAGCAACGGGTGCAACTCAAGGACGAAATCGCCGAGAGGCTGAGGAAGGCCAACGGAAAAGGCCATTGATTCATTCACGACAACGGTATGAAAGAGGGCATGCTCAGAAGGCGCCGCCGAAACGGAAACTCTGTCCGACCGCGACGAAACACAGGCCCACCAGGGTGATCGCGGCGATGTGCCAGCCCAGCTTCGGCAGGCTCTCGGCGTCCAGGTTCGGGATCAGGCGCAGGCGCGCATGCACGCCCAGGGCGGCGGTCGCCGCCAGGAGCAGCAGCTTGAGCTGCAGGGCACGGGCCACCGGCGTGGCGCCGAACCAGTGGTCGAACGGCAGCCACAGGCTGGCCAGCCACAGGCCGCTGACCACCTGCAGCAGCAGGGCGGGGATGCCGATCCGCTCGTAGACCTGCTCGAAGGCGCGGATCGCCTGGGGATCGCGGCGGCGCAGGGCGCCGGGGAGGATGCCGAGGGCCAGGACCAGGTGGCCGCCGACCCAGATCGCGGCACCCAGCAGGTGCAGGAACAGCAGTGTGCGCATGGAAGTCTCCTTGTCCGGCCATCAGTGTCGCGCGAAGCGCGGTCGATCGAGGCTGATCGGAATCAAGCCAGCGGCTATCATCTGCGCTTTGCCCGCGAGAGGAGTTCCCATGGCCAAGGCCAAGCGCATGTACGGCTGCACCGAGTGTGGCGCGACCTTCCCGAAATGGGCCGGCCAGTGCGCGGACTGCGGGGCCTGGAACACCCTGGTGGAGACCGTCGTCGAGGCCGCGCCGAGCGGCTCCGGGCGCGGCGGCTGGGCCGGCCAGCAGGCCAACCTGAAGACCCTGGCGGAGGTCAGCGTCGAGGAGATGCCGCGCTTCACGACCGGTTCCACCGAACTGGACCGGGTTCTCGGCGGCGGCCTGGTGGACGGGTCGGTGGTGCTGATCGGCGGCGATCCCGGCATCGGCAAGTCGACCATTCTCCTGCAGACCCTTTGCAACCTGGCCAGCCGCGTCCCGGCGCTGTACGTCACCGGCGAGGAATCCCAGCAGCAGGTGGCGATGCGCGCGCGGCGCCTGTCGTTGCCGGAAGACAAGCTCAAGGTGATGACCGAGACCAGCATCGAGACCATCATCGCCACCGCGCGCCAGGAGCAGCCGCGGGTGATGGTGATCGACTCGATCCAGACCATCTTCACCGAGCAGTTGCAATCGGCGCCGGGCGGCGTTGCCCAGGTCCGCGAAAGCGCCGCGATGCTGGTGCGCTATGCCAAGCAGAGCGGCACGGCGATCTTCCTGGTCGGCCACGTGACCAAGGAAGGCGCCCTGGCCGGCCCGCGGGTGCTCGAACACATGGTCGACACCGTACTGTATTTCGAAGGCGAGTCAGACGGCCGCCTGCGCCTGCTGCGGGCAGTGAAGAACCGCTTCGGCGCGGTCAACGAACTGGGAGTGTTCGGCATGACCGACAAAGGCCTGAAGGAAGTGAGCAACCCTTCGGCGATCTTCCTCACGCGGGCCCAGGAAGCGGTGCCCGGCAGCGTGGTGATGGCCACCTGGGAAGGCTCGCGGCCGATGCTGGTGGAGGTCCAGGCGCTGGTCGACACCAGTCACCTGGCGAATCCGCGGCGGGTGACCCTGGGCCTCGACCAGAACCGCCTGGCGATGCTGCTGGCGGTGCTGCACCGGCACGGCGGGATCCCGACCTACGACCAGGACGTGTTCCTCAACGTGGTGGGTGGGGTCAAGGTGCTGGAAACCGCCTCCGACCTGGCGTTGATGGCGGCGGTGATGTCCAGCCTGCGCAACCGCCCGCTGCCGCACGACCTGCTGGTGTTCGGCGAGGTCGGGCTGTCCGGCGAGGTGCGTCCGGTGCCGAGCGGCCAGGAGCGCCTGAAGGAAGCCGGCAAGCATGGTTTCAAGCGTGCCATCGTACCCCTCGGCAACGCGCCGAAGGAGGCGCCGGCGGGATTGCAGGTGATCGCCGTGACGCGCCTCGAGCAGGCCCTGGACGCCCTCTTCGAGTGATCCGCCTCAGTCGTCGTGGGCGCTGACCAGCAGGGCCAGCTCGCGCTCGAGGAGTTCCTCGTCGCCCAGGTTCAGTTCCACCAGGCGGCGCAGGTGGCTGATGGAGTCGAGGTCGATGTGCTGGCATTCGAAGCCGAGCAGGCCGTCGCGAGCCCAGGCCAGGCTGATCTCCATGCGGATCAGTACATCCAGGCCCAGGTACAGGCGGGCCTCGAAGGGCCGTTGCGGGTCGCCGTTCCAGTCCTGCGGCTGGCCGACCAGGATGCCGTGCAGGGAGACGTCGTGGAGCAAGACCTCCCAGCGCCGTTCGCCCTGGAGGATCTCGCTGTCGGCGTCGAAGGCGATCCGGTGGAAACGTCGACGTTCGTCGTGCTGGTCACTCATGTCGCGATCCCTCGGTGCGCGCTGCTGGATACCACTATAGCCAAGCCATGCCGGCGGGGAAGTGGCGGAATTCGATCGGCGGTGCCGTCCGTCCCCGCCTGTGCGGCTGGATCGGCGGCATGTGTCCGAGTTTGACAGTTCGTCAAGTCTCGCCAAAGCTGCTAAAGCGTTTTTCTCCAAAATACAACTGCGGAGCGCAGACATGGACAAGCGACTTTTGAGCAAGGGGTTGGTTCTGGGGCTGCTGAGCCTGGGCAGCATGACGGCACACGCCGACGCGGCAGGCGGTAATGGCTGTGGTTGGGGCAACATGGTGTTCGAGGGCCAGCGCGGCCTGTTCCCGCACCTGCTGGCCACCACCACCAACGGTACCTCGGGCAACGCCACCTTCGGCATGACCTCCGGGACCAACGGTTGCAACACCAATGCTCGCCTGGGCTACGGCGGCCGCTCGATCTTCGCCATGAACGGGATGCTCGACAACATCGCCGAGGACATGGCCAAGGGCCAGGGCGAAGCGCTCGACGCCTATGCCGTGCTGCTCGGCGTGGAAGCCAAGGACCGGGCGCACTTCGCCCAGGTCACCCAGCAGCATTTCGGCGAGATCTTCGCGAGCAAGGATGCGACGGGCGAGCAGGTCCTGAGCAACACCCTGGCGGTGATGAGTCGCGACGGCACCCTGGCGCGCTACGCCAAGCAACCGGCCTGAGATTTCAGGCCCAGGAAAGAGCCCGCTACGGCGGGCTTTTTCGTGTGCGCGGCCTGCCCGCCGGAGGTTGCCGCCTCCGTTGCCACGGCAGACGAGCGGCTTGGGCATACGGCGTTTTCCCAGGGCGCTTCCTACGGAGAGGGCAAGGCCGCGCCGAAGTGTTTTCGCCTGGCCGGCCCTTGTCGGCCATGGACTTTTCCGGCGGATTCCTGCGACATTGCGCCTACCGCCATCGTGCGGTAACCGCTCTAGACTAAGGTCGTATGACCCCTGGTCGGTTCGCGGCTAGAATTTTCGCTGCAGAACTGCGCCCTCCATCTGTCGGAAGCCAAACACTATGAACAATAACAATAGCCTGCTACGTCACCTCGCCTGGCTGGTGGTGGCGATCGTGGGCGCCGCGGCCCTGGGCGTCGTCGCCCTGCGTCGTGGCGAAGCGATCAACGCCTTGTGGATCGTGGTGGCGGCGGTGGCCATCTACCTGGTTGCCTACCGTTACTACAGCCTGTTCATCGCCAGCAAGGTGATGCAACTGGACCCCAACCGCGCCACTCCCGCGGTACTCAACAACGATGGCCTGGACTACGTCCCGACCAACAAGCACATCCTCTTCGGCCACCACTTCGCCGCCATCGCCGGCGCCGGTCCGCTGGTCGGTCCGGTCCTTGCCGCGCAGATGGGCTACCTGCCCGGCACCCTCTGGCTGATCGCCGGCGTAGTCCTCGCCGGCGCGGTGCAGGACTTCATGGTTCTGTTCATCTCCAGCCGCCGCAACGGCCGCTCGCTGGGCGAGCTGGTGCGGGAGGAAATGGGCCAGGTGGCCGGGACCATCGCGCTGTTCGGCGCCTTCCTGATCATGATCATCATCCTCGCGGTGCTCGCGCTGATCGTGGTGAAGGCTCTGGCCGACAGCCCCTGGGGCATGTTCACCGTCCTCGCGACCATTCCCATCGCGCTGTTCATGGGCGTCTACATGCGCTTCATCCGCCCCGGCCGGATCGGCGAGATCTCGATCATCGGGGTGTTCCTCCTGCTCGGTTCGATCTGGCTCGGCGGGCAGGTCGCGGCCAGTCCGGAATGGGCGCCGCATTTCACCTTCAGTGGAATCCAGATCACCTGGATGCTGATCGGCTACGGCGCCGTCGCCTCGGTACTGCCGGTGTGGCTGCTGCTGGCGCCGCGCGACTACCTGTCGACCTTCCTCAAGATCGGCACCATCATCGGCCTGGCGATCGGCATCCTGATCGTCATGCCGGAACTGAAGATGCCGGCCCTGACCCAGTTCACCGACGGCACCGGCCCGGTCTGGAAAGGCAGCCTGTTCCCGTTCCTGTTCATCACCATCGCCTGCGGCGCGGTGTCCGGCTTCCACGCGCTGATCTCCTCGGGGACCACGCCGAAGCTGCTCAACCGCGAGCCCGACGCCCGCTACATCGGCTACGGCGGCATGCTGATGGAGTCCTTCGTGGCGATCATGGCGATGGTCGCCGCCTCGGTGATCGAGCCGGGCATCTACTTCGCCATGAACAGCCCGCCGGCGGTGGTCGGCGCCGACGTCAACGCGGTGGCCGCGACCGTCAGCAGCTGGGGCTTCGCCATCACGCCGGAGCAACTCACCCAGACCGCCCAGGACATCGGCGAGACCACCATCCTGGCCCGTGCCGGCGGCGCGCCGACCCTGGCGGTGGGGATCGCGCACATCCTCCACCAGGTGCTGCCGGGCGAGAACACCATGGCCTTCTGGTACCACTTCGCGATCCTCTTCGAGGCCTTGTTCATCCTCACCGCGGTGGACGCCGGCACCCGTGCCGGGCGCTTCATGCTGCAGGACCTGCTGGGCAACTTCGTGCCGGCGCTGAAGAAGACCGAGTCGTGGACCGCCAACATCATCGGCACCGGCGGCTGCGTGGCGCTGTGGGGCTGGCTGCTGTACCAGGGCGTGGTCGACCCGCTCGGCGGGATCAATACCCTGTGGCCGCTGTTCGGCATTTCCAACCAGATGCTCGCCGGCATCGCGCTGATGCTCGCCACCGTGGTCCTGATCAAGATGAAGCGCCAGCAGTATGTCTGGGTCACCATCCTGCCGGCGGCCTGGCTGCTGATCTGCACCACCACCGCGGGCCTGATCAAGATCTTCGACAGCAACCCGGCGGTCGGCTTCGTCGCCCTTGGCGAGAAGTACGCCACCGCGCTGGATGCTGGCCAGGTGCTGGCGCCGGCCAAGGATATCGGCCAGATGCAGCACGTGGTGCTGAACGCCTACATCAACGCCGGTCTGACCGTGCTGTTCCTGCTGGTGGTGTTCAGCGTACTGTTCTACGCCATCAAGGTCGGCATCGCGGCCTGGGGCAAGAGCGAGCGGACCGACAAGGAAACCCCGTTCGAGCCCATTCCCGACGCCTGACCGGCCGCGCTCCCCGGTTCGCCGGGGAGCCTTAACGAGGAACTCGCCATGTTCAACGACCTCAGCCGCATGGGCAAATACCTGGGCCAGGCCGCCCGGATGCTGGTCGGCATGCCCGACTACGACACCTATGTCGAGCACATGCGCAACAAGCACCCGGACAAGCCGGTGATGACCTACGAGGAGTTCTTCCGCGAGCGCCAGGAGGCGCGCTACGGTGGCGGCAAGGGTCGGCCGATCCGCTGCTGCTGAATCCCCATCCTTCCGCGGGCCACGTCTGACGTGGCCCGCGTCTTTTCTGGAAGTTGCGCATGTCCGAAGTAGCCAACGACAACCACGCCCCGATCCCCGTCACCGTGCTCACCGGCTTCCTCGGCGCCGGCAAGACCACCCTGCTCAAGTACCTGCTGCAGGCCGAGCACGGCATGAAGATCGCGGTGATCGAGAACGAGTACAGCGAGACGCCGATCGACGGCCAGTTGCTCGGCGTCGAGCCGGTGCAGGTGATGACGCTGTCCAACGGCTGCGTCTGCTGCTCGATCAACACCGACCTGGAAAAGGCCCTGTTCCTCCTGCTGGAGCGCCGCGACAACGGCGAGATCGACTTCGACCGCCTGGTGATCGAGTGCACCGGCCTGGCCGATCCGGCGCCGGTGGCGCAGACCTTCTTCGCCGACGAGGAACTCTGCCAGCGCTACGTGCTGGACGGCATCATCACCCTGGTGGACGCCGCCAACGCCGAGCGTCACCTGCAGGAAACCATCGCCCAGGCCCAGGTCGGCTTCGCCGACCGCATCCTGGTGAGCAAGACCGACCTGGTCGACGCCGCCACCTTCGAGGCCCTGGGCCAGCGCCTGCAACGGATCAACCGGAGGGCGCTGGTGCATGTGGTCGAGCACGGCCGCATCGACCTGGCGCACCTGCTCGACGTACGTGGCTTCAACCTCAACGCCGACCTCGGTCCTGGCATCGGCCTGCGCCCGCTGCGAGCGGTGGCAGCCAAGGACAGCCGCGATCGCATCGGCACCCTGGTACTGCGCAGCGACACGCCGCTCGATCTCGAAAGACTGAGCGAGTTCATGGACGACCTGTTGCAGTGGCATGGCAATTCCCTGCTGCGCTACAAGGGCGTGCTGAACATCGCCGACGAGCCGCGTCGCCTGGTGTTCCAGGGCGTGCTGCGACTCTACGGCTTCGACTGGGATAGCGAGTGGCGGGACGACGAGGCGCGCGAGAGCGTGATCGTGTTCATCGGCGACAACCTGCCGGAGGACAGTATCCGCGAGGGCTTCGAACGCATCGTCGAAGGCCGCTGAGGCGCATCGACGCCAAAGGAGCGTGGAAATGGACAGGGAGGCATTGATCGGCGCCTGGCGGGACTGCATCCGTGGCGCGGACAAATCCTGGGTGCTGTTCGCCCAGGGCACTTGCGTGATCCTCACGCAGCCGGAGCCGGACCTCGCGGCCCAGGCGCGGGCATTGCTGGCCGAGTGGGGAGCGGTACAGGTCGGCACGCCGGCGGGCGACTTCGGCGTGATTACCCTGGACAACGGCCGGGGCTGGGTGGTGACCGGGCATCACCCGGACATCCTTACCTTCGTCCCTCGCGAGGAACTGGAGGAGGACGCCGGCGAGCTGCTCGTCGGCATGCACGGCCGCTCCCGGCGGGGCGAGGATGCCGAGGCTTTGGCGGTGATCCATGTCGAGGACCGGCGATAACGCTACCCGGCGCCTCCTTCCTCGGAGGAAATGAAAAAGCCCGGCATTTGCCGGGCTCTTTCGTCTTGCCTTGTCGCTTAGTTGCCGTAGACCGGGAACTTGGCGCAGATCGCCTTGACCTTCTCGCGTACGCCGTCGACCACGGACTCGTCGCCCATGTTCTCGAGGATGTCGCAGATCCAGCCGGCCAGCTCGCGGCACTCGGCTTCCTTGAAGCCGCGGGTGGTCACGGCCGGGGTACCGATGCGCAGGCCGGAGGTGACGAACGGCGAGCGCGGGTCGTTCGGGACCGAGTTCTTGTTCACGGTGATGAACGCGCGGCCGAGGGCGGCGTCGGCGTCTTTGCCGGTGATGTCCTGCTTGATCAGGGAGAGCAGGAACAGGTGGTTCTGGGTGCCGCCGGAAACCACGTCGAAACCGCGGTCGAGGAAGACCTGGGCCATGCTCTGGGCGTTCTTCAGGACCTGCTGCTGGTAGGTCTTGAACTCCGGCTGCAGGGCTTCCTTGAAGCACACCGCCTTGGCCGCGATCACGTGCATCAGCGGGCCGCCCTGGGCGCCGGGGAATACCGCGGAGTTGAGCTTCTTCTCGATCTCCTCGTTGGCGCGCGCCAGGATCAGGCCCCCGCGCGGGCCGCGCAGGGTCTTGTGGGTGGTGGTGGTGACCACGTCGGCGAACGGCACCGGGTTCGGGTAGACGCCAGCGGCGACCAGGCCGGCGACGTGGGCCATGTCGACGAACAGGTAGGCGCCGACCTTGTCGGCGATGGCGCGGAAGCGGGCGAAATCGAGGACCTGGGAATAGGCGGAGAAGCCGGCGACGATCATCTTCGGCTTATGCTCCACGGCCAGGCGCTCGACTTCGTCGTAGTCGATCAGGCCATTGGCGTCGATGCCGTACTGCACGGCGTTGTACAGCTTGCCGGAGGAGGAGACGCTGGCGCCGTGGGTCAGGTGGCCGCCATGGGCCAGGCTCATGCCGAGGATGGTGTCGCCGGCCGACAGCAGGGCCAGGTAGACCGCGGCGTTGGCCTGGGAGCCGGCGTGCGGCTGGACGTTGGCGTAATCGGCGCCGAACAGTTGCTTGGCGCGGTCGATGGCCAGTTGCTCGACGATATCGACGTACTCGCAGCCGCCGTAGTAGCGCTTGTGCGGATAACCTTCGGCGTACTTGTTGGTCAGCACCGAACCCTGGGCTTCCATCACCGCCGGGCTGGTGTAGTTCTCGGAGGCGATCAGCTCGATGTGCTCTTCCTGGCGCTGGGCTTCCTGCTCCATCGCGGCAAAGAGTTCGGCATCGTAGCGGGCGAGGGTCAAATCACGGCTGAACATGGCGGTCCTCATAAGGATCGGTGCTGGGAAAAGGCGCGCATTCTAACCCATGCGGCGGGTGCTGGCACATGAAAGGCCATCATGTCGCGGACAAGCGGCGCTCAAGCGCGCCGCACGGCGGCTCAGCCCTCGTTGAACATGAACAGCACGTCGCTGGCGTAGAGCATGCCGAACTGCTCGGCGGGCATCGGCCGGCCGAACAGGTAGCCTTGCACCTCGTCGCAGCCGTGCTCGCGAAGGAAGTCCAACTGGGCCTGGCTCTCCACGCCCTCGGCGATCACCATCAGGTTCAGGCTGTGGGCCATGGCAATGATCGCCCGGGCGATCTGTGCGTCCTGTTCGCCGTGGGGCAGGCCGTCGACGAAGCTGCGGTCGATCTTCAGCACGTCGATGGGGAACTGCTTGAGGTAGTTCAGCGAGGAGTAGCCGGTGCCGAAGTCGTCCACCGCGATGGCCAGGCCGAGGCGCTTGAGCCCGGAGAGGATCTGCATGGCCTCGGCGACGTCGCTCATCAGGATGCTTTCGGTCAGTTCCAGCTCCAGGCAGGCCGGCGGGATGCCTGTCTCGTAGAGGATCGCGGCGATCCGCTCGCCCAACTGGCCATCGGCGAATTGCCGCGCCGAGAGGTTCACCGAGACCTTCGGCACCCGCACCTTGGCCTTGTGCCAGCTGCGTAACTGCTTGCAGGCTTCCGCCAGCAGCCAGTCGCCGACCTGGGCCACCAGGCCGATCTCCTCCAGCACCGGAATGAACTCGCTCGGCGGAACCAGTCCGCGGCGCGGATGCTGCCAGCGCAGCAGGGCCTCGGCCCCGGTCAGGCGGCGGCCGTCGCCGGTGAACTGCGGCTGGTAGTGGAGGACGAACTCGCCCAGTTCCAGGGCGCGGCGCAGGTCGCTTTCCAGTTCCAGGCGCTCCAGGGCGCGGGCGTTCATCTCGGCCTGGTAGAACTGGAAGTTGTTCTTGCCCATCTCCTTGGCGTGGTACATCGCCGTGTCGGCGTTCTTCATCAGCAGGCTCAGTTCGGCGCCGTCCTGGGGCGACAAGGCCACACCGATGCTGGCGGTGACGAAGAATTCACGGCCTTCCAGGGTGAACGGCCGGGCCAGACGGCCGAGGATCAGCTCGGCGACCTGGATCGCCCGTTTCAGGGCGATCTCGCGGTCGCCCTGGGAAGGCAGCAGCAGGGTGAATTCGTCGCCGCCCATGCGCGCCACGGTATCGTCCTGGCTGACGCAGGCGCTCAGGCGGGTCGCCACTTCCTGCAGCATGCGGTCGCCGGCGGCGTGGCCGAGGGAGTCGTTGATCGGCTTGAAGCGGTCGAGGTCGAGGAACATCAGCACCACCCATTGGCCGTTGCGCTCGGCCTGTTGCAGGGCGGTATGCAGACGGTCCTGGAACAGCGTGCGGTTGGGCAGGTGGGTGAGGGCGTCGTAGTAGGCCAGGCGGTGGATGCGCCGCTCGCTGGCCTTGCGCTCGCTGATGTCGCTGAAGAAGCAGACGAAGCTGACCAGGTCGCCTTCCTCGTCGCGCACCGCGGTGATGCCGACCCAGGATGGATAGAGCTCGCCGGTCTTGCGCTTCTGCAGGATCTCGCCTTCCCAGCTGCCGCTGTGCTGCAGGCTGGCGAGCACGTGCTTGAGCTGGTTGGCTTCCTGGCGGTCGGCGGTGAGCAGGCGCGGCTGCTGGTCGAGCACGTCGGCCGGGCTGTAGCCGGTCAGGCGCGAGAAGGAATCGTTGACCTGCACGATGTAGCCGGCCGGGTCGGTGACCATGATCGCCGCCGTGGAGTGTTCGAATACCGTCGCCGCCATCCGCAGCTCGCGTTCGGCGCGGCGCTGCTGGCTGATGTCGCGGGCGATGCCGAGCAGGCCTTCGAAGCGGTCGTGTTCGTCCCACATCAGGACGATCCGCAGTTCGATGGGAATCTTGCGTCCGTCGGCGCGCAGGCAGTCGAGGGCGAACAGATGCTGGCCAGGGTTTTCCCGCAGTTCGGCGAGCTTCTGGCGGTCGCCGATGGCGTGTCGCACGCGGCGCAGCAGGCCGTTCAGGCGGCCGAGCTGGCGCGGGTTGGTGGCGGTCTGGTGGAGGCCGTTGAGCAGCGCCCATTCCGGGCTGTAGCCGAACACGTGCTGTACCGAGGGGCTGACGTAGCTGGCGTTGAGTTCGGCGTCGGTGGAGAAGATCACGTCGCTGATGTTTTCCGCCAGCATGCGGTAGCGTCGGCCGTTCTCGCGCAGCGCGTTGTTCGCCTCGACGGTGAAGGTGATGTCCTTGGCCACGCCGATCAGGCGCGCCACGCGACCGCTGCGGTCGCGGCTGAAGGCCTGCTCGCGGATGTCGAACCAGTGCCAGCGGCCGTCGCGGTGGCGCCAGCGCAGCTGGCTGTCGAGCAGCAGGCCGTCGCCGACCACGTGCTGCAGGTTGCGGATGCGCCAGTAGTATTCCTGGTCGTCGGGGTGCAGCAGGGTTTCCCAGAAGTTCTCGCCCATCCGCGCCAGTTCTTCCTGGTTGTAGCCCAGTTGCTGGCCCAGGTGATGGTTGCTGAAGATCACCCGGCGCGCGTGCAGGTCGTGGATGTAGAGGGTATCGGGCACCGCCTGGACCGCGTCCGACCAGAACTTCTCGCGCTCGATCAGCGACAGTTCGACTTCCTTGCGACTGGTGACGTCGGACAGGCTGAGGGTCACCGCATGCCATTCGCCGGGGTTTTCCGGCAGGCGCAGTTGCAACCACAGGTGCCGCGGCGTGCTCTTGCCGCAGCGCAGCGTGGCTTCCAGTTCGAGTACCGGCCGGCGTTCGATGAGCGCCTCGATCACCTGCAGGCGCAGGCTGTCCGGTTGTAGCGGGCCGTGGTCGAGCAAGCGCTGCCAGGCCTGTTCGGTGGACTCGATCTGCAGCAGGCGGCGACTGACATCGTTGATCTCGGTGATGCGGATCCGCTCCAGCAGCGCCTGCTGCCGCCCGGGTTCGCCGGCGAGCCAGGCGCGCAGTGCGGCGCAGCTGTCCAGGCCTTGTTCCACCAGAGCCTGGCGCAGGGCGGAGAGGTCGAGCACGCAGAGGGCCACGCCGACCCCTTCGAAGATGTCCTGGTAGCGCCGCCGGGTTTCCTCCAGGACGCCGAGGGCGTGCTGTTCCTCGGTGACGTCGCGCAACACCCAGACCTGCCCGCCCTGGAGGATCTGCTCGCGGAGGGTCCAGGCCTGGTCGGCGAGCGCCGGATAGCTGGCCAGCGGATGGCGGCTGAGGGTGAACGTCCGCGGCTCGCCGCGTACCCGCAGCGGCAGCAACTCGCTACGGGTCTCGCCGTCGCCACCGGCGTCCGTCAGCCAGCCTGGCTCGAGGTCCGGCAGCAGGCCCAGCAGGTGATGCTGGCGGGCCTGGGCCGAACTGATGCCGAAGAGGCGTTCGGCCTGGGGATTGAGGTAGCTGAGGCGGCCGTCGGCGCGGGTCACCAGCACCCGCTCGTCGATCGCCGCCAGTGCCGTGGCCGCCTGGCGCAGGCTGCGCTGCGAGGCCAGGGGCATGGCGCGCAGGCCTTGCTGCTCGCGGTGCAGGCGCAGCAGCATGTACACGGTGACGCCGACCAGTAGGAGGAAGATCGCCAGCTCGCCGCCGATTCCCGGCAGCAGGCCGAGCCGCACTCGCGTGCTGTCGTAGAGCCCGCGAAGCTGCCAGTCGCTGTTGCGCAGCGGTTCCACGCCGAGGGTCTGCATGTCGTCGAGCAGCGCCGTGCTCCCTGGGGTATGCCAGAGCACCCGCCCGGCGTATTGGTCTTCCAGGCGCCAGAGCAGGTTGCCGGTGGGGAGGTCGGGACTCCACTGGGCGAGGCTGTCGCTGGCCAGGTGCAACAGCCAGAAGCCACTGTCGCGGCGGCTGCCGGGTTCGCGCAGGGTCAGGTAGAGGGATTCGCCGTCGCGCGGGTCGAGGCAATAGTGGTAGAGGCCGGAGCCGGCGTGCTGGCGCAACTGCTCGGGCAGCGTCGTTTCCGGCGACGGGCTGCCCGTCTGCGGGGCGCTGTCCACCCATTGCAACTGGCGGACCTGTGGCAGCGCATCGCTGATGCGTGGCAACAGCCTGTTCTGGATCTCGCCACGCTCGCTGGGGGGCACGCCCGGGAGCAGGGCGAGGGCGGTGCGCGCCTTGAGTTCGAGGGTCAGGGACAGGCGGTCGTTGAGACGATCGAGCTGGGCCGCGGCTCGCTCGTGTTCGAAGCGTTCCTGCTGGCGCAGCTCCTGGCTCATCTGCCAGAGCAGCAGGCCGAGCATCAACAGGACCAGCAACAGCAGGCCAGCCTTGGCTGCCGGTCGGTCGGGTACGGTCAGTGGGTCGCCGGCGGGAGGCGGCGACGGGGTTAGCGAGGGGGTCGACACTGACCGGAATTCCTGGGGGAGGTGTGATTCGGTAGACAGTTAGGATGCCCGGAAGCAAGGCCAAGTGCCAGTATCGCCGACGAGCGTCACGGTCCTTTCCGGCTGTCGAGGCACTTTGTCGCAGGACCGGTGACGACTGATCTTCCCGAGTGTCGAGCAGGCCTCCGGGCGGCCGAAGTCGACGGCACGCGGATCGGTCCGTGCCATGCGGCGACGAGAGGGGCGCCGCCGCGGGCGCAAGGGTCAGGAGCGCGCCGGATTGGAAGCGCCGTGGAGGAACATCTGCTCCAGGGTATGCGCGGAATTGGAGCTGGCCGCCCGTCCGCGGCGTTCCGCATCGACCATGCCGTAGACCAGGGTGATGAACAGTTCGGTGAACACGGCTGCCGTGATGTCGATGCGAAACACGCCTTTCTGCTGTCCGCGCAGGAAGAAGGCGTCCAGCGCTTCCAGGTAGGACTGCCAGCGTGCGCCTTCGCCGTGCGGGTCGAGGAAGTCCGGGCGGTACTGGAATACCAGGAATACCAGCAGCTCGCGGTGGGTGAGGTGTTCCTTGATCAGGCGCTGCAACGCCTCCAGAGGCTCGGCATGCTCCAGGTCGCAGGCCTGGATGATCTGGTTCAGTACGGTCTCTCCGTGGTCCTCGAGCATCTGCACCAGGTTGTCCCGCGTGCCGCAGAAGCGGTGCAGGGTGGCCTTGCTTACGCCGGCCGCCTCGGCCAGTTCCTTCAGCGTCGCTCGCGGGCGGTCGACGATAGCGACTGCCAGCGCCTTGATGAGTCGCTCGTCATGGGAAATCAGGGTCATCGATGGGTCCCGGTTGGTTTTTCTGATTGTGCGCATTGTGCAGAAAACTGGCCTCGCGTCCAAAGGAATTAGCTGTCAAAAGATCATTTGAGACAATATTGACTCAATTAGCTCGAAAAAGTACCATTCGATCCGTTTTCAATCAACGGTCGGGTGGGTCATGGCTGATTTGCGTGCAATAGGAAGGATCGGGGCGTTGGCTATGGCCATCGCGTTGGCGGGTTGTGGGCCGGCGGAAGAGCGACAGGAGGCCGCCGAAATGGTGTTGCCGGTGGAGGTCCTGACGGTGCAGGCCGAGCCCCTGGCGCTGAGTTCGGAACTGCCTGGGCGGATCGAACCGGTGCGGGTCGCCGAGGTGCGCGCGCGGGTGGCCGGCATCGTCGTGCGGAAGCGCTTCGAGGAGGGCGCCGACGTCAAGGCTGGCGACCTGCTGTTCCAGATCGATCCGGCACCGCTGAAGGCTGCGGTGTCGCGCGCCGAGGGTGAGCTGGCGCGGAACCGCGCGGTGCTGTTCGAGGCGCAGGCGCGGGTGCGTCGCTACGAGCCGCTGGTGAAGATCCAGGCGGTCAGCCAGCAGGACTTCGATACCGCCACCGCCGACCTGCGCAGCGCCGAGGCGGCGACCCGCTCGGCCCAGGCCGACCTGGAGACCGCGCGCCTGAACCTCGGCTACGCCTCGGTCACTGCGCCGATCTCCGGGCGCATCGGCCGCGCGCTGGTGACCGAGGGCGCGCTGGTCGGGCAGGGCGAGGCGACGCTGATGGCGCGTATCCAGCAGCTCGATCCGATCTATGCGGATTTCACCCAGACCGCGGCCGAGGCCCTGCGCCTGCGCGACGCCCTGAAGAAAGGCACCTTGGCCGCAGGCGACAGCCAGGCGCTGACCCTGCGCGTCGAAGGGACGCCCTACCAGCGCCAGGGCGCGTTGCAGTTCGCCGACGTGGAGGTGGATCGCGGCACCGGCCAGATCGCCCTGCGCGGCAAGTTCACCAACCCCGACGGGGTCCTGCTGCCGGGCATGTACGTGCGCGTACGTACGCCCCAGGGCATCGACAACCAGGCGATCCTGGTGCCGCAACGGGCCGTGCGCCGCTCCAGCGACGGCAGCGCCCAGGTGATGGTGGTGGGCGCCGACGAGCGCGCCGAGGCGCGCAGCGTCGGTACCGGCGTCATGCAGGGGTCGCGCTGGCAGATCACCGAGGGCCTGGAGCCGGGTGACCGGGTCATAGTCGGCGGCCTGGCTGCGGTGCAGCCGGGGGTGAAGATCGTGCCGAAGCCGGATGGTGCCCAGACGCAAGCCCAGTCGTCCGTGCCGCAACAGTAAGGGCGGGTTCGCCCCGAGGATTTTCCGATGTCCGAATTCTTCATCAAGCGGCCGAACTTCGCCTGGGTGGTGGCCCTGTTCATCTCCCTGGCCGGCCTGCTGGTCATTTCCAAATTGCCGGTAGCGCAGTACCCCAATGTCGCGCCGCCACAGATCACCATCACCGCCACCTATCCCGGCGCCTCGGCGAAAGTGCTGGTGGACTCCGTCACCAGCGTGCTCGAGGAGTCGCTGAACGGCGCCAAGGGCCTGCTCTACTTCGAGTCGACCAACAACTCCAACGGCAGCGCCGAGATCGTCGTCACCTTCGAGCCGGGCACCGATCCGGACCTGGCCCAGGTGGACGTGCAGAACCGCCTGAAGAAAGCCGAGGCGCGCATGCCGCAGGCGGTGCTGACCCAGGGCCTGCAGGTCGAGCAGACCAGCGCCGGTTTCCTGCTGATCTATGCGCTCAGCTACAAGGAAGGCGCTCAGCGCAGCGACACCACCGCCCTCGGCGACTACGCCGCGCGCAATATCAACAACGAGCTGCGGCGCCTGCCGGGCGTCGGCAAGCTGCAATTCTTCTCTTCCGAGGCGGCCATGCGGGTCTGGATCGATCCGCAGAAGCTGGTGGGCTTCGGCCTCTCCATCGACGACGTGAGCAATGCCATCCGCGGGCAGAACGTGCAGGTGCCGGCCGGCGCCTTCGGCAGCGCACCGGGCAGTTCCGCGCAGGAGCTGACGGCGACCCTGGCGGTGAAGGGCACCCTGGACGATCCGCAGGAGTTCGGCCAGGTAGTGCTGCGCGCCAACGAGGACGGCTCGCTGGTCCGGCTCGCCGATGTCGCGCGCCTGGAACTCGGCAAGGAGAGCTACAACATTTCCTCGCGACTGAACGGCACGCCCACCGTGGGCGGGGCTATCCAGCTGTCGCCCGGGGCCAACGCGATCCAGACCGCTACCCTGGTGAAACAGCGTCTCGCCGAACTGTCGGCGTTCTTCCCCGAGGACATGCAGTACAGCGTGCCCTACGACACCTCGCGCTTCGTCGACGTGGCCATCGAGAAGGTGATCCACACCCTGATCGAAGCGATGGTCCTGGTGTTCCTGGTGATGTTCCTGTTCCTGCAGAACGTCCGCTACACCCTGATCCCGTCCATCGTGGTGCCGGTGTGCCTGCTGGGTACGCTGATGGTGATGTACCTGCTGGGGTTCTCGGTGAACATGATGACCATGTTCGGCATGGTCCTGGCGATCGGCATCCTGGTGGACGACGCCATCGTGGTGGTGGAGAACGTCGAGCGGATCATGGCGGAGGAGGGGATTTCCCCGGCCGAGGCCACGGTCAAGGCGATGAAGCAGGTGTCCGGCGCCATCGTCGGCATCACCCTGGTGCTCTCGGCGGTGTTCCTGCCGCTGGCTTTCATGGCCGGTTCGGTGGGGGTGATCTACCAGCAGTTCTCGGTGTCGCTGGCGGTCTCGATCCTGTTCTCCGGCTTCCTCGCCCTGACCTTCACCCCGGCGCTGTGCGCCACGCTGCTCAAGCCCATTCCCGAAGGGCACCACGAGAAGCGCGGCTTCTTCGGCGCCTTCAACCGTGGCTTCGCCCGCGTCACCGAGCGCTATTCGCTGCTCAACTCGAAGCTGGTGGCGCGCGCCGGACGCTTCATGCTGGTGTACGCCGGCCTGGTGGCCATGCTCGGCTACTTCTACCTGCGCCTGCCGGAAGCCTTCGTGCCGGCGGAAGACCTCGGCTACATGGTGGTCGACGTGCAACTGCCGCCTGGCGCTTCGCGCGTGCGCACCGATGCCACCGGCGAGGAACTCGAGCGCTTCCTCAAGTCCCGCGAGGCGGTGGCTTCGGTGTTCCTGATCTCGGGCTTCAGCTTCTCCGGCCAGGGCGACAATGCCGCGCTGGCCTTCCCGACCTTCAAGGACTGGTCCGAGCGAGGCGCCGAGCAGTCGGCCGCCGCCGAGATCGCCGCGCTGAACGAGCATTTCGCGCTGCCCGACGATGGCACGGTCATGGCCGTGTCGCCGCCACCGATCAACGGTCTGGGTAACTCCGGCGGCTTCGCATTGCGCCTGATGGACCGTAGCGGGGTCGGCCGCGAAGCGCTGCTGCAGGCTCGCGATACTCTTCTTGGTGAGATCCAGACCAACCCGAAATTCCTTTACGCGATGATGGAAGGACTGGCCGAAGCGCCGCAACTGCGCCTGTTGATCGACCGGGAGAAGGCCCGCGCCCTGGGGGTGAGCTTCGAGACCATCAGCGGCACGCTGTCCGCTGCCTTCGGCTCGGAGGTGATCAACGACTTCACCAATGCGGGGCGCCAACAGCGGGTGGTGATCCAGGCCGAACAGGGCAACCGGATGACCCCGGAAAGCGTGCTCGAGCTATACGTGCCTAACGCTGCTGGCAACCTGGTACCGCTCAGCGCCTTCGTCAGCGTGAAATGGGAAGAGGGACCGGTGCAATTGGTGCGCTATAACGGCTACCCGTCGATCCGCATCGTCGGTGACGCCGCGCCCGGCTTCAGCACCGGCGAAGCCATGGCGGAAATGGAGCGCCTGGCCGCGCAGCTGCCGGCCGGCATCGGCTACGAGTGGACCGGCCTGTCCTATCAGGAGAAGGTCTCCGCCGGGCAGGCCACCAGCCTGTTCGCCCTCGCTATCCTGGTGGTGTTCCTGTTGCTGGTGGCGCTCTACGAGAGCTGGTCGATCCCGCTGTCGGTGATGCTGATCGTGCCGATCGGCGCCATCGGCGCGGTGCTCGCGGTGATGGTCAGCGGTATGTCCAACGACGTGTATTTCAAGGTCGGCCTGATCACCATCATCGGTCTTTCGGCGAAGAACGCGATTCTCATCGTCGAGTTCGCCAAGGAACTCTGGGAGCAGGGGCATAGCCTGCGCGACGCCGCCATCGAGGCCGCGCGCCTGCGCTTCCGGCCGATCATCATGACTTCCATGGCGTTCATCCTCGGCGTGATACCCCTGGCCCTGGCCAGCGGTGCCGGCGCGGCGAGCCAGCGTGCCATCGGCACCGGAGTGATCGGCGGGATGCTCAGCGCCACCTTCCTCGGCGTGCTGTTCGTACCTATCTGTTTCGTCTGGCTGCTGTCGCTGCTGCGCAGCAAGCCGGCACCCATCGAACAGGCCGCTTCGGCCGGGGAGTGAACGAGATGCGCAAACCTGCTTTCGGCGTATCGGCGCTGCTGATCGCCCTGACCCTCGGCGCCTGCTCCATGGCGCCGACCTACGAACGTCCCGCCGCGCCGGTGGCCGACAGCTGGAGCGGCGCCGCCGCCCAGCGCCAGGGCGCGGCGATCGACACGCTGGATTGGAAGAGTTTCATCGTCGATGCCGAACTACGCCGCCTGGTGGACATGGCCCTGGATAACAACCGCTCGCTGCGCCAGACCCTCCTGGATATCGAGGCGGCCCGCGCGCAGTACCGAATCCAGCGCGCCGACCGGGTTCCGGGCCTGAATGCCGCTGCCACCGGCAACCGCCAGCGGCAGCCGGCCGACCTGTCCGCCGGCAATCGCTCGGAAGTGGCCAGCAGCTACCAGGTCGGGCTGGCCCTGCCGGAGTACGAACTGGACCTCTTCGGTCGGGTCAAGAGCCTGACCGACGCAGCCCTGCAACAGTACCTGGCCAGCGAGGAGGCAGCGCGCGCGGCACGGATCGCCCTGGTCGCCGAGGTCAGCCAGGCCTACCTGAGCTACGACGGCGCCCTGCGGCGCCTGGCGCTGACCCGTCAGACCCTGGTCAGCCGCGAGTATTCCTTCGCCCTGATCGACCAGCGCCGCGCGGCCGGCGCCGCCACCGCGCTGGACTACCAGGAAGCCCTTGGCCTGGTGGAGCAGGCGCGCGCCGAGCAGGAGCGCAACCTGCGGCAGAAACAGCAGGCATTCAACGCGCTGGTGTTGCTGCTGGGCAGCGACGATGCCGCGCAGGCGATTCCGCGGAGTCCGGGGCAGCGGCCGAAGCTGTTGCAGGACATCGCTCCCGGCACGCCGTCCGAGCTGATCGAGCGACGCCCCGACATCCTTGCCGCCGAACATCGTTTGCGGGCGCGCAACGCGGATATCGGCGCGGCGCGCGCGGCGTTCTTCCCACGCATCAGCCTGACCGGCAGCTTCGGCACCTCCAGCGCGGAAATGTCCGGCCTGTTCGATGGCGGCTCGCGCTCCTGGAGCTTCCTGCCGACGCTGACGCTGCCGATCTTCGATGGCGGGCGCAACCGTGCCAACCTGAGCCTGGCCGAGGCGCGCAAGGATTCGGCGGTGGCTGCCTACGAGGGGACCATCCAGACCGCTTTCCGCGAGGTCGCCGACGCCCTGGCGGCCAGCGATACCCTGCGTCGCGAAGAGAAGGCCCTGCGCGCCCTGGCGAACAGCAGCAACGAAGCCCTGAAGCTGGCCAAGGCACGCTACGAGAGTGGCGTCGACAACCACCTGCGCTACCTCGATGCGCAGCGCAGCAGCTTCCTCAACGAGATCGCCTTCATCGACGGCAGCACCCAGCGGCAGATCGCCCTGGTCGACCTGTTCCGCGCGCTCGGCGGAGGCTGGGACGAGGGACGGAGCCTGGTGGTACATCGAGGCGGCAGGAGTTGAGCGGGTAAACGTGTGGGAAACGGTGCTAGCGGGTGGCAACTGCCGCCCGCTCAAGGGCTGGCAGGTTGTGCGGGGTTCGACGCGCCACGCAGGAACAGCTCCTCGAGTGTGGCGGACAACCCGGCGCTGGCCGCGCGACCGCGGCGCTCGGCATCGACCATGCCGTAGATCAGGACGATGAAGAGTTCGCTGAAGGTCGCCGCGCTGATATCGATACGGAACACACGCTTCTGCTGGCCGCGCAGGAAGAAGGCGTCCAGGGCTTCGACATAGGACTGCCAACTGGCGTCCCCATGCCCGGCGTGGCGTCCCGGGTTCTGCTCGAACATCAGCAGCGCCAGCAGGTCGCGCTGGGCGAGGTGTTCCCGGATCAGCTCGCGTAGCGCTTCCCGCGGCTCCAGGCGCTGCAGGGCGGCGCTGTGGGTGAGGCGTTCGAGGGTACTCCTGGCATGGCTTTCCAGGCGCCGCTTGAGACCTTCGCGGGTACCGCAATGACGGTTCAGGGTTGCCCTGCTCACTCCTGCCAGTTCCGCCAGTTCTCCCATGGTGGCGCGCGGATGATTGACCATCGCGGTGGCCAGGGCCTTGAGCAGGCGCTGGTCCTGAGACGACGGGGTTGGCGCTGGGTCGAGACTGTCCTTGTGCGGGGAGTCGGGTAGCTGGGCGGATCTGGGAGCGAGTGTCATTTTTGAGGTTTTTTTTGTTCTTTTGAGACTGATTTGGATCAATTGTAGCAGGCTGTATCTCCCCACGCCTTGCTTCGCGTCAGGTCTTGAGAGGCAGCACCATGGCCGCGAGCAGTGCCAGGCCCACCCAGATCCCGCACGGGGCGATGGTCGCCGCCTCGCTCAGGCAGAACGCCTTCGACAGGACGAGGGTAGCGGAGACGGTAAGGGCGGCCAGTACGCTGCTCAGCGTCACCGTAGCGGCCTGGAATCGGACGGCGAACATTCGCCGGCAAAGCGCCTCGCCCCACGAAAACCGGGGTGGCTGGCCAGCTTTCTCTCGGTCTGTCATATACTTGGCCGAGTTTTTTTCCTTTTCTTCATGAGGTGCTCGTTTTGGCTCAGTACGTCTACACCATGCATCGGGTCGGCAAGATCGTTCCGCCCAAGCGTGAAATCCTCAAGGACATCTCCCTGTCGTTCTTCCCCGGCGCCAAGATCGGCGTGCTCGGCCTGAACGGCGCGGGCAAGTCCACCCTGCTGCGGATCATGGCCGGCGTCGACACCGAGATCGAAGGCGAGGCCCGGCCGATGCCGGGGATCAACGTCGGCTACCTGCCGCAGGAGCCCAAGCTGGACCCGCAGGCCACCGTGCGCGACATCGTCGAAGAGGCCGTCGGCCAGATCAAGCAGGCCCAGGCGCGGCTGGACGAGGTCTATGCCGCCTATGCCGAGCCGGATGCCGACTTCGACGCCCTGGCCGCCGAGCAGGCCAAGCTGGAGGCGATCCTCCAGGCATCCGACGGACACAACCTGGAACGCCAACTGGAAGTCGCCGCCGACGCCCTGCGCCTGCCGCCGTGGGATGCCAAGGTCGAGCACCTGTCCGGCGGCGAAAAGCGCCGCGTAGCGCTGTGCCGCCTGCTGCTGTCGGCTCCCGACATGCTGCTGCTGGACGAACCGACCAACCACCTGGACGCCGACTCGGTGGCCTGGCTGGAGCATTTCCTGCACGACTTCCCCGGCACCGTGGTGGCGATCACCCACGACCGCTACTTCCTCGACAACGTCGCCGGCTGGATCCTCGAACTCGACCGTGGCCATGGCATCCCGTTCGAAGGCAACTACTCCGGCTGGCTGGAATCCAAGGCCGCCCGCCTGGCCCAGGAAGCCAAGCAGGAAGCCTCCCACGCCAAGGCCATGAAGGCCGAGCTGGAGTGGGTGCGCCAGGGCGCCAAGGGCCGCCAGGCCAAGTCCAAGGCGCGCCTGCAGCGCTTCGAGGAACTGCAGTCGCAGGAATTCCAGAAGCGCAGCGAGACCAACGAGATCTACATCCCGGCCGGTCCGCGCCTGGGCGACAAGGTCATCGAACTGCACAACGTGACCAAGGGCTACGGCGACCGCGTGCTGATCGACAACCTGTCCCTGAGCATTCCCAAGGGCGCCATCGTCGGTGTGATCGGCGGCAACGGCGCGGGCAAGTCGACCCTGTTCCGCATGCTCACCGGCAAGGAGCAGCCGGACTCCGGCACCATCGAGATCGGCGAGACCGTGCAGATCGCCAGCGTCGACCAGAGCCGTGACAGCCTGGAAGGCAACAAGACCGTGTGGGAGCAGGTTTCCGACGGTTTCGAGCAGATCAAGATCGGCAACTACGAAGTCCCCTCGCGCAGCTATGTCGGTCGCTTCAACTTCAAGGGCGCCGACCAGCAGAAGTTCGTCAAGGACCTCTCCGGCGGTGAGCGTGGCCGTCTGCACCTGGCCCTGACCCTGAAGCAGGGCGGCAACGTGCTGCTGCTCGACGAACCGTCCAACGACCTCGACGTGGAAACCTTGCGCGCGCTGGAAGAAGCGCTGCTGGACTTCCCCGGCGCTGCCATCGTGATCTCCCACGACCGCTGGTTCCTCGACCGGATCGCCACCCACATCCTCTCCTACGAGGACGATGGCAAGGTGACCTTCTTCGAAGGCAACTACACCGAGTTCGAGGCCGACCGCAAGAAGCGCCTGGGCGATGCTGCGTCCCAGCCGCACCGCGTGCGCTACAAGAAACTGGCGTAAGCGCGCCTTCGAGAAACCGCCCGCCGGCGTTGCCGGCCGGCGGTTTTTTCATGCCTGGAATTCAACGAGCCATGCGCAGGGGAACATGGGAACTGCGCAGGACACCTCCATCGGCGGTACCCGGGGGGCTCCCAAGCAGCATGCCTGAGCCTTCACCTAACTAAAGATGGGGGTGCATCGACGGCCGCGATGGTGTCAGCTCTGCTAGTGGTCTGCGCAGCCGATCCGTGCGCTCAATACCGCCTGCCCGGAGAGGCCGCGCCATATGGCGAAGCCCGGCGGAATCGAGTACCGGCATTGGCCGGGCGGACCAGCCGCTACCTTCGCTCGGCGCTGGCGCCTCGGGGTAGCGTTGCCGGTGGTGGCGGCTTGTGCGCTGTCTCCATCATCAGCAGTATGGCCGTTCGGCCTGTATCGCCGGCCTTGCGGCGGTACGACCGGGCGGGCCTTGAAGGGATGCGAGCGGTCGGGTGCGAATGCCAACAACAAACAAGCACGAACCATTGATCTCCCTGCGGGGGATCGGCAAGGGCTACCTCCTGGGGGGGCAGCCGCTGCAGATACTGAAAGACGTCTGCCTGGACATCTTTCCCGGAGAAAGCTGCGCGATCGTCGGCGCGTCGGGCTCGGGCAAGAGCACCCTGCTGAATATCCTCGGCCTGCTCGACCGCCCGGACAGCGGCGCCTACCGCTTCGCCGAGCACGACATCTTCAGCGTCGACGGGGACCGACTGGCGGCGATCCGCAACCGCCTGATCGGCTTCGTCTTCCAGAGCTTCAACCTGTTGCCGCGGCTGAACGCGCTGGACAACGTCGCGCTGCCCCTGAGCTATCGAGGGATGCCGCGCCGCGAGGCACTGGAGCGGGCCGAGGCGATGCTCGCCCGGGTCGGCCTGGCCGAGCGCGCCGGCCATCGTCCGGCGGACCTCTCCGGCGGCCAGCGGCAGCGCGTCGCCATCGCTCGCGCGCTGGTCGGCGAGCCGGCGCTGATCCTCGCCGACGAACCAACCGGCAACCTCGACGCGAGCACCGCGAAAGAAGTGCTGGAGCTGCTTCTCACGCTCAACCGCGAGCGCCAGGTGACCCTGGTGGTGGTCACCCATGATCCCAGCCTGGCCGCCCGTCTCGGGCGCCAACTGACAGTGCGGCATGGCGAGGTGCACGAGGACCTGGCGGAGGCCTGCCGGTGAGCGCCAGCCCGTCGCCCCGGCAATTGCTTCACGAGGCCCTCGCCAGTCTTCGCGGGCTGGGGCGCCGCTCGCTGCTGGCGTTGCTGGGCATCGTCATGGGCTGTTCATCGGTGATCGCGATGCTGAACATCGGCAGCAACGCGACCGACGAAGCGATGAGCATCTTCAAGGACATGGGCACCGACACCCTGGTGGTGCAGTTCCCGTTCGCCCCGCAGGCGCCGATGCCGATGCCGGCGTCGCTCGACACCGAACCGCTGCTCCGCGACGTGGCCGGTCTGGAGCACCTGGCGGCGCTTGGCCTGTACTCGGCCCCGGTGACCTTTCACGGACGCACCAGCAACGCCAGTATCGTCGGCGCCAGCGCCGGGCTCGCAGCCGCCGCCAGGCTACGGCTGCGCGAAGGACGTTTCCTCTCGCGCTTCGACGATCACGACACCTACGTGGTGGTGGGCGCGACAATCGCCGAGGCCCTGGGGGCGCCCGGCGATCCGCTGCGCCTCGGCGAGCAACTGACGGTCAACGACTATCTGTTCCGCGTGATCGGCATTCTCCAGCCGCAGGCCAGCGCCGCTCTCTTGCCGTTCGCCGCCAACGACTCGCTGTTCGTGCCGGCGCCGGGCATGCCGCGCCTGCAGCCGGCCGCCGAGGTCAGCCATGTGGTGGCGCGGGTCTCGCCGGGAGCGGACGTCTATAGCGTCGGCGCGGCCCTGGGCGCGGCCCTGACGGCGCGGTTGCCCGGTCACGAGGCGCAGGTCCAGGTCTCGCAGCAGGTGCTCGATGGACTCAAGCGGCAGACCCGGACCTTCACTTACCTGCTGGCCGGACTGGGGATCATCTCCCTGCTCGGCGGCGGCGTCGGGGTTATGAACGTGATGCTGATGAGTGTCGCCGAACGCCGCCGGGAAATCGGCGTGCGCATGGCGCTGGGCGCGCGCCAGCGGGACATCCGCAACCTGTTCCTGATCGAGGCGGTGACCCTGACCGCCGCGGGCGCGCTGTCGGGCGCGGTGCTCGGCGTGGCGGCTGCGTATCTCTACGCCAGGTTCTCCGGCTGGACCTTCTCTCTGGCCTACGCGGCCCTGCCGCTGGGGATGGGCAGTACCCTGCTGGTGGGGCTGTTCTTCGGGCTCTATCCGGCGGTCTCGGCGGCTCGCCTGCAACCGGTCGAGGCGCTGCGCGATGAATAGGTGGGGCCTGGGCGTGCTGTGGCTGGTCGCCGCTCTTCCGGTGGCGGCCAGCGTCAACCCGGCGCTGAGTCCGGACGTACCGAGCATGGCCCGCGAGCAGGGCAGGTCGGTACTGCTCAGCGAGCAGGTGATCGACCTCAGCCTGAGCGACGCGGTCTATCTTGGCCTGCGCAACAACCGTGGAATCCGTAGCGCCTACCTGCAACGGATCGCGCAGAAGTTCGACCTGCGGGTCGCCGCCGACGCCTTCAACCCGAAGCTGGTGGTGCGCGGCGACTATCGCGCCAACCGCGCCACCGAAGACCGCACGAGGACCAGCAATGTCTCGCCCACCGCGACCCTGCTTGGCGAATATGGCACTCGCTTCAGCCTGGCCTGGGTGAAGCAGTTCCGCACCGCCGACGAGGCCGGGCGCTACCGCAGCGATGGCCTCGACCTGACCGTCGTCCAGCCGTTGCTGCGCGATGCGGGCTGGGACGTCACCACCGCGCCGCTGCGCCTGGCACGTCTCTCCGAAGACGCCAATCGCCTGCAACTCAAGGCCAGCGTGTCGCAGACCATCAGCCAGGTCATCGGTGCCTACCGGGAGCTGCTGCGCGCCCAGGAGCAGGCGCGCATCGCTCGCGAAGCCCTGGCGCGGACCCAGGAGCTGCTCGAGGTCAACCGGGCGATGATCCGCGCCGGGCGAATGGCCGAATTCGAGATCGTGCAGACCGAGGCCGACGTCGCCAGCCAGGAGCTCAACGTCGAGGAGTCCGCCAACCAGGTCGACAGCGCACGCCTGGCCCTGCTGCAACTGCTGGCGCTGGACCTGTCGACGCAGATCCGCGCCAGCGATGCGCTGGCCGCCACGCCGATCGAGGTCGACCGCCAGCAGGCGATCAGGACCGCCCTGCAGCAGCAACCGGAATACCTGCAACGCCTGATCGGCAGTCGCCAGGCCGACCTCAACCTGGTGCTGGCGAAGAACCAGCGCCTGTGGGATGTCTCGCTGGTGGGCGGCGCCAGCCAGATCCGCGACCGCTACAGCGAGGGCGGTGGCGACAATTCACGCAGCTGGGACAGCTACGCCGGGGTACAGGTGGAAATTCCCATCGGCGACCTCAGCCGCCGGCAGGCCGAGGTGCGCGCCCAGGTCGACGTGGAGAACCAGAAGATCCTGATCGAGGATGCCCGGCAGACCCTGGAGCAGAACGTCATCGATGCGGTGCGCGACCTCGGCACGCGCTGGCGCCAGTACCAGATCGCCCAGCGCGCCACCGCCTTGTCGCGGCGCAAGCTGGAGATCGAGCGGGAAAAGCTGCGCGTCGGGCGTTCGAGCAACTTCCAGGTGCTGAGCTTCGAGACCGACCTGCGCAACGTCGAGAACACCCAATTGAATGCCCTGATCTCGTTTCTCAATGCGCAGACGCAGCTCGACCTGATCGTCGGCATGACCCTGGATAGCTGGGAGATTTCGCTCAATGACCACTGACCGGTTTTCCTTCCTGCGCCGGCCCGCATTGCCGCTCGCCGCCGGCCTGGCGGTTGTCGCGGCGCTGGCCTGGCTGGTCCTCGCCGGCGGCACCGCGAAACGCACGGAAGGGGAGCGCTGGGTCGCCGTACGGGCGGCCCCGCTGGTGCATCAGATCGGCCTGGTCGGACGCCTGGAACCGGGGCGCGTGGTGACCCTGGCGGCGCCCTTCGCCGGCAATGTCGAGGCGCTGCTGGTGGAGCCGGGACAGCGGGTCGCGGAAGGACAGGAGCTGCTGCGCATGGACACCCGCGAGATCGCCGTGCAGGTGCGCGAGGCACAGTCGGCGTTGCTCAAGGCCCGTCGCACCCTGCAGGACCTGCGCGACTGGGAGCGTGGCGAGGACATGGCGCGGGTCCGTCGTGCCCTGCGCAGCGCGCAGCTGGCGCAGAGCAGCACCGAGCGCAAGTTGCGCGAGACCCGCGAGCTGTTCCAGCGCGGGATCGTCCCGCGCAACGAACTCGACGATCTCGAACAACAGGCCAGCCAGCAGCGCATGGACCTGGAGGCGGCCCGGCGGGAAGTGGAGTCGACCCGCGCCAAGGGGCAGGGCGAGAATCGCCAGATCGCCGAAATGGACCTGGCCAACGCCAGCGTGAAATACGAGACGCTGCAGGCCCAGCTGGCTGGCCGTACGGTGCGCGCGCCCTTTGCCGGTATTGTCGTCGCGGCGCCCGGCCTGGCTGGCGAGCAGGGCAGCCGCGAACCGGTGCAGGCCGGTAGCAAGCTGGGGCAGGGCCAGGCGTTGTTCGGCCTGGCCAGCGTCGAGCGGCTGAAGGTATCTGCGAAGGTTTCCGAACTGGATATCAACCAGTTGCGCGAAGGGCAGGCGGTGGAAATCAGTGGCGACGGCTTCGAGGGCACCACGCTGGCGGGCGTCATCGCCGCCCTCGGTGGTCAGGCTCTGCCCGGCATGGCACAGGGAGGCAGCCCGCAGTTCGAGGTGACGGTATCGGTAGCGCCGCTCGATCCCCGCCAGTTGCAGAAGATTCGTCTGGGAATGAGCGCCAAGCTGACGGTCACCACCTATCGCAACGAACAGGCCATCGTCGTGCCGCCGGAGGCGATACGCCACGAGGGTGACCGGCTGTTCGTGGACTTTCGCCAGGCTCCCGACGCCAGCGTGATGGCGCAACAGGTCAAGATCGGACGCTCCACGCCGGAGGGCGTGGAGGTGTTCGAGTTGCAGCCGGGTCTCGTTCGCGTGCCGTCCTCGTCCGACCGATAGTTGGCAACCTAACTTTGGGTTGGCTGGGTCGCTTCGCGAGCTGCAAATTCTGGTAGGTATGCCCCGTCATGGTGCGTTTCTTCCCGACGCGGATGTTGACAGAGGTATCAGGATTCCTTCGCGACGACGCTTCGTTCGCCCTCCACGGTATTCACCGATCTTTCTTCGGAGGGGCAACCCCCTTCTTTCGCTAGGCTTTTCCAGAGCCGCGCTGACCGTACTCTGGCCCCCGTCGTTGACTGGTCCACTGCCCCCTCGCGGTGTTTGCCAGCCCTGTCAGGCCTGCGTTCGCGGAGGTCGGCCAGGCGGGCATTCCGAGGTGCGGCGAGTTGGCAAACCTATCGGATCTTTCTGATATCCGGTCTGTCCCGGCTCGTCGTCGGGACCGTCAGCGTCGGCACCGGATAGGACTCATGAGGTAAAGCTTCTCCCGAATCCCGGTACGCACGGTCAAGGCGGGTGGTGTGGTTCGCCTGGCAGGTGGAACGGACGGGAAGGCACAAGGTGGTCGTGGGGGCGGGTCGGCGACGATCCTGCCGCATGATCAAGGCTCGGCAACCGCGAGCGTTGCCAACTCACTGGAAGGATACAAAACAATGAAATCCATCAAGTCCCTGCCGTCCTTTGCTGCTCTTGCTCTCTGCCTGAGCGTTTCGTCCATGGCCAGCGCGGCCACCATCACCCCGGTCAACTCGGCCTTCACCGCACCTGGCACCATCAGCGTGAGCTCGCCGGCGTCGCTCAATCTGCCAGTGACCTGCAACATCACCTTCAAGGGCACGACAGCCGCCGATGGTTCCTATGCCTCGATCGACAGCGTCACCGTCAGCGGCAGCAACACCCTGTGCAGCGTGCCGCAGATGACCGGCCTGCCGTGGAAGCTGACCGTCTCCAGCACCACCGCCGGCAAGGTCGATGGCGTCGGCTTCAAGATTCTCTCCTCTACCTGTGGCCCGAGCACCGTCAACGGTTCCTGGAGCAACGCCACCAATACCCTCAGCGCCAGCAATCAGTCGCTGGCTGGGAACTGCAAGATCAACAGCCTGAGTGTGCAGCCGACCCCGGCCTTCGTAGTCAACCCGTAATCCGGGCTGCCGCTGGCGCCTTCGGCGCCAGCGGTTTCGCGCTCCCGCTGCCAGGCGTCCTTCGCGGGCCGGCAGGTCCGAGGGAGTTTCCGCCGGAAGCGGCGCAGAACCTCGTTCGCACATGGAAAACGGCCTGGGGGAGGGTGTCCGCCAGGACGCTCAAGCAGGCCGACCATCGTGCCCCGTGCACTAGCAGCCACCAGGGGTGAAACCTTGAACAACAAAAACGATATTTCCTGCCTGTTTGCCAGAAAACCATTGCCATTGCTCTGCGCCCTGATCGTCGGCGGACTGTTCGGCACGTCCCAGGCACAAGCCGGCGGCTTCATGGTACCGACCACCAACACGGCGGGCTGGGGCCGTGCGATGGCAGGCGGCTCGCTGTTTCCCAACGATCCGAGCGCCGCGTTCAACAACCCGGCGGCCATGGCTTTCATCGACAAGCGGATCGCCCAGTTGACGATCAACTACGCCGATATCGACATCAAGTACAACGGCGATGCCTACGACTACCAGGGCAATCCCATGACCGGCGGCTACCAGGATGGGCCGGGCACTCCCGAGCTGGCTACCAACGATGGCGGCCAGGCCGGATTCGGCGCGTGGCTGCCGACCGGCTTTCTGGTCGTACCGATCAACGACCGCTTCGCCTTCGGTCTGAGCCAGGTCGTTCCGATGGGAATGCGCAGCACCTGGGACCCGAACTGGAAAGGCCGCGATTTCGCGGTGGACACCAAGATCGAGACGATCGGCCTGACCGGCTCCCTGTCGTTCAAGGTCAACGACAACTTCTCCCTGGGCGCCGGGGTGATCATCCAGCGCACCTCCGGCTTCGTCAGTCAGAACCTCGATCTCTATGCCTCGGCCGCCAACTCCCCGGGCATGGGCGGGATTCCGTTCCCGGCCTCGAACTCGTCCGCGCTGATGCGGGTCAAGGTGGACAACACATCGCCCGGCTTCTTCGCCGGCGCGGTGTGGAAGCCGACCGACCGCGACACCCTGGGCTTCGCCTACCACGCGAAGATCCGCAACAAGCTGAAGGGTCACTACAACCTCTACGACCACGACGGTGGGCTGACCGAGGGCGCCATCGAGGGCGGCACGCCAGGCCTGGCCTATCCCGGCCTGGACCTGCGCATGGGCGCTTCCGCCTCGGCGCGCCTGGATATCCCCGCCTACGCCTCGCTGGACTGGGTACACCAGTTCAACGACCGTCTGAGCCTGGGCGCCAGCGCCACCTGGACCGAGTGGTCGTCGTTCCAGGACCTGACCCTCAAGTCCCACGGCAACACGATCGTCTCCATCCCCTACACCTACCGGAACACCTGGACCCTGGCGGTGGGCGGCGACTACAAGGTGACCGACCAGTGGACCATGCGCGCCGGGGTCGCCTACGACCAGACGCCGACCCACAATGCCACCCGCGACCCGCGGATTCCCGACGGCGATCGCTACTTCGCCTCCCTGGGCGCCGGCTATCGCTTCCAGTCGATGCCGGAGTTGTCGATCGACGCGGCCTACTCGCGGCAGTTCGTCAAGGAGGTGCCGTTGAAGACGGTCAACCAGGATCGCCTCGGCGGCGGACGCCTGGATGGCAAGGCAACCAGCAAGGGACAGGTGTTCAGCCTGTCCGCGACCTACGACTTCTAGACCCGGCCGTAGGCAGAGAAAGGGCCTCCCCCGTCAGGGGGAGGCCCTTTCGCATCTGGCGCCGGGATGCACGCGAACGGTGCCCTCGTCGCCCTTCAACAGTGCGTGGCCACCCCGGGAGGCAGCCTGGTTCCGGGCGCGTGCTCTGGCCCGAGCCATTCTGGCGGACCCGGAAAGTTTCAGTTTTGCACCATAAAGATTCATCAATGCGTCATTTCGCACTTTCTAGGTGCCGCCTGGCTTGTTAGAGTCACGCGCAAAAAATTGTTCACAAAACTAGAAACCGGTGAGAAAAATGACGCAATCCGTCGACGCTTTCCTCGAGCGCCTGAAGCGGCGCGATCCCGATCAGCCCGAATTCCACCAGGCGGTGGAAGAGGTGCTGCGTTCCCTCTGGCCGTTCCTCGAGGCCAACCCGCACTACCTGGAAGCCGGCATCATCGAACGCATCGTCGAACCCGAGCGGGCGATCCTGTTCCGCGTACCCTGGGTCGACGACCAGGGCCGGGTACGGGTCAACCGTGGCTACCGGGTGCAGATGAGCAGCGCCATCGGCCCCTACAAGGGCGGCCTGCGCTTCCATCCCTCGGTCAACCTCGGGGTGCTGAAGTTCCTCGCCTTCGAGCAGGTCTTCAAGAACTCCCTGACCACTCTGCCCATGGGCGGCGGCAAGGGCGGCTCCGACTTCGATCCGAAGGGCAAGAGCGACGCCGAGGTGATGCGTTTCTGCCAGTCGTTCATGAGCGAGCTGTACCGCCACGTCGGCGCCGACCTGGACGTGCCGGCCGGCGACATCGGCGTCGGCGCGCGTGAGATCGGCTACCTGTTCGGCCAGTACAAGCGCCTGTCCAACCAGTTCACCTCGGTGCTGACCGGCAAGGGCCTGAGCTACGGCGGCAGCCTGATCCGCCCGGAGGCGACCGGCTTCGGCTGCGTCTACTTCGCCCAGGAAATGCTCAAGGACCGTGGCCGCGGCTTCGACGGCCAGCGGGTGGCGATCTCCGGCTCGGGCAACGTCGCCCAGTACGCGGCGCGCAAGGTCATGGAAATGGGCGGCAAGGTGATCTCGCTGTCCGATTCCGAAGGCACCCTGTATGCCGAGGCGGGGCTCTCCGACGAGCAGTGGGAATACCTGATGGAGCTGAAGAACGTGCGCCGCGGGCGCATCCGCGAGATGGCGGAGCAGTTTTCCCTGCAGTTCCTCGAAGGGCGCCGGCCCTGGGGCCTGGCCTGCGATATCGCGCTGCCCTGCGCGACCCAGAACGAACTGGATGCCGAGGATGCGCGGCGCCTGCTGGCCAACGGCTGCGTCTGTGTCGCCGAAGGCGCCAACATGCCCTCGACCCTGGAAGCCGTCGACCTGTTCCTCGAGGCCGGCATCCTCTACGCGCCGGGCAAGGCGTCGAACGCCGGCGGAGTGGCGGTGAGCGGCCTGGAAATGTCGCAGAACGCCATGCGCCTGCGCTGGAGCGAGGGCGAGGTGGATACCAAGCTGCACGGCATCATGCAGTCGATCCACCATGCCTGCCTGCTGTACGGCGAGGAGCAGGGGCGGGTCAACTACGTGAAGGGGGCGAACATCGCCGGCTTCGTCAAGGTCGCCGATGCGATGCTGGCGCAGGGCGTGGTCTGAGGTTGTCCCATCGAGGAAAAAAACGGGGCTCCAGGGGAGCCCCGTTTTTCCTTGTGCCGGTTATTCCGCGGGACGCGGCGTGGTCTCCGTGCTGGCCGGCAGCAGCGGATATTCGACGCGCGGCTGCTTGCCGCTCAGGCTGTGCAGGAAGGCGACGATGTTCTCCACGTCGTCCGGCGCCAACTGCTTGCCGAGCTGGGCGTTGCCCATGATCGCCACCGCGTCCTTGAGCTCCCAGACCTGGCCGCTGTGGAAGTACGGCGCGGTGAGGGCGACGTTGCGCAGGGGCGCGGCGCGGAATACGTACTCGTCGCTCTGGGTCTTGGTCACGGCGAAGCGGCCCTTGTCGCCGCTGGGCAGCACGCTGGCGTCGGGCTTCTTCACCAGGCCGAACGGGAAGTAGGCCTGGCCGCCCAGGTTGATGCCGTTGTGGCAGGCGCTGCAGCCACTGTCCATGAACGCCTTGAGGCCTTTCTTCTGCTGCGCGTCGAGGGCCTTGTCGTCGCCCTTGAGATACAGGTCGAAGGGCGAGTCCGGAGTCACCAGGGTCGCCTCGTAGGCCTCGATGGCCAGCGCCATGTTGTCGAAGCTGACCGGCTTGCCGGCCTTGGGGAAGGCCTTGCGGAAGGCGTCCACGTATTCCGGGATGCTGCCCAGGGTCTGTTCGACCAACTGCGGGGTACTGTGCATCTCGACGCTGTTCTGGATGGGGCCCTTGGCCTGCTCCCCCAGGTCCTTGGCGCGGCCATCCCAGAACTGCGCGGCATTGAACACGGCGTTGAAGACCGTCGGCGAATTGCGTGGCCCCTTCTGCCAGCCGTGACCGACCGACGTCGGTACGTTGTCGGCGCCGCCGGTGCCGACGTTGTGGCAGGTGTTGCAGCTGAGCACATGGCTGCGTGACAGGCGCGGGTCGAAGAACAGTTTCTTGCCGAGTTCGCGCTGTTGCTCGCTGATGGGCTGGCCGCGCAGCTCGGTGACCTGCTCGGGGATGGGTTTGAACAGCGCGCTGGCCTGGTCGTGCAGGGCATCGGCCAGGGCGAGGGGCGTGGCGAACGACAGCAACAGGCTGCCAAGCGGGAGCAGTTGCGAGGACTGCATCTTTTTTTCTCCTTATCAGGCGTTACAACCGGTCCTGTGAGGAGAGGCCAGCGGCGCTGCGCCCGGCTTGACGTGGATCAAGCGTACCGGGATCGGCACTGCGGATGGTTGTCGCAGCGTGCTTCAGCGCTCGCGCAAGGCCCGGGCCAGCACGCGGTCGCGGTCGCGCTGCCAATCGTCGTCGCGGTCGTTCCACTGGCGTTCCTCGAAGCGCCGCCGCTCTTCGCTCTGCGCCATCGACCGGCATTGCTCGAAGCCGTCGCCCCAGCCGCTGGCGTAGATCGCCTCGCGCAGGTAGCGGGGGACGTCCTTGCGGAATTCGCCGCTGATCGAGCCGGCCGCCTGGCGGCCGCTGCCGCAGCCGTCGTCGAAACCGTCGGCATAGGCGGGCGGGTAGCCCTGGGCGAGCAGGTGCTGGTGGGTGTTTTCGCAGCCGCCGAGCAGGGTGGCGGTGAGCAGGAGCAGGGCGAGGACAAGCACGCCGAGACGCGAAGAAGACATGGCTGGGACTCCTCGACCGCCGGGACGGGACTCCCGGAGGTTCGCGCCGGGCCCGCTGGCAGGTCCGGCGCGAGTCTAGGTCGGCATTGGTGAGGAATTCGTCAAGCCGATGTGATGACGATGCGATGACCGCCGCCGTCCAGCGCCTGGTCGCCGATCCTCACCGGCAGGAAGCGTTCGATAATCCGGCGGTTGCTTTGCAGATGGGCGCTCAGCCGTGGCGTGGTGAAGCTGCCGGCGCCGGCCAGGGCCATGGGCAGCAGCAATTGGTCGGCGAGGTGCTCGTCCGCCGCGCAGCCGCTTTCCATCCAGCCGATGGCTTGCGTCGCGACCTGTTCCGCCACCCGTTCGGCGCTGACGCCGGCCTGGCCGAAGGCGCAGAAGGTCGCGCAGATGTGCTCGCAGTCGATCCGCAGCAGCAGGGCGTTGCCCGGCCCCTGGTCCTCCGCGAGGAACTCCAACTGGCGTTCTTCGTCGCTCCAACCGAGGCGCTGGCGGACCCTCTCCAGCTCGCGCTCGCCGACGTGCCCGGGAATCCCGGCGAGCAGCGCCCGCGCCTGGCGCCGCAGCGCCGCGCCGGGATGCTCCAGTTGCAGCGGCCGCCAGCGCGCCGGGCGTACCCGCGCCAGCAGCTCGCCACCGCCGGCGGGTACGAAGCCGTGGCGCAGCAGTTCCAGGTCGACTTCCGCGCCCATCCGCCGCAGCAGCGGCAGCCAGCTGTCGCGGAGAAAGTCCGCCGGCGGCGCCAGTGGATTGTGGGTGCCGCCGCTGATCCTCACCCGGCTTTCGCCGTTGGCCGCGAGCAGCGCCGGCAGCAGGGTTTGCAGTACCAGCGAGCAACTGCCGGCGGAGCCGATGGCGAAGGCGTAGTCGCCGGCGCGGATCGCACCGGGCCGGAACGCCAGCTCGCGTGAGCCGAGTTCGGCACCCTCGACCTCGGCCGCGCAGATTTCCGCCGCCGCGCGCACCGCGGTGAGGTGCTGGCGCAGCAGCCCCGGACGGCTGCGCCGGCCACGGATGTTGCGGATGCGCAGCGGCTGGCCGCTGGTCATCGACAGGCTCAGGGCGCTACGCAGGATCTGCCCGCCGCCTTCGCTGCCGTCGAGTTCGATGAGGTCCTTTCTCATGAGGTTTCCCTTGTGTATTGCCATATCTTGTCGTGGAGGTAGCGATCCAGCAGTCGGCTGTCCTGGCGCGCGCCGGTTGGTTGGGCGGCCCCTCGTTCGGCCTGGAGCAACTCCGCTTCGATGAAGCGTTGCAGCGCCAGGCGCGGAGGGCCGTAGGCCGATTCGTCGCGCTGACGCTTGAGGCTCAGCAGGGCATCCAGTTCTTCGCGCAGCGACGGATCGTCCAGCGTGGCTTCCACTAGCCTCTCGAACGCCACCGGCGGCAAGCCCAGGCCTGCATCCAGCCAACGCACCGCGAACAACGGGCGCAGGACGTAGAGGTATTTCTTCAGCCGGACGCTGTCGCCCTTCAGGTAGCCGCGGTAGTTCTTGCGTGCCATCGACAGGTAGTGATGGCGACTGCCTGGTACGGAGTGAAAGGCGCTGCTCAGCCAAAGCAGTTCCTCGCGCACGCCAGGCTCTTCCCGATACACCAGTGGCGAGCCGAGCCACTCCAGCAGGGCCGGGTTGGATTTGCGCATCAGGCGCAACGCCTTGCGCAGCTCCCAGCCGCTGATGTCCAGCTCGTCGCTCAGCGGGCGTTCTATCACGTCGCGAGGTTCCTCGACGCGCTGATACCACTCGGGCTGATGCACATAGACGAAGCGTACGTCGTAGTCGCTGTCCGGCGAAGCGAAGCCCCAGGCCCGGCTACCCGACTCGCAGGCGTAGAGCACGACTACGTCGTGCTCGCGTTCGATCCGTTCCAGCTCATCCAGTACCCGCTCGCGCATGGCGGCGGGGAGCGGATGGCGTTCTTCCCTGTTCATTTCGATTCTTCCCCAGCGGGCGCCACAGGGCGCCCGTCATCCTTTCACGCACACCACCTGACGCAGGGTGTGCAGCACTTCCACCAGCTCGCGCTGGGCTTCCATGACCCGGTCGATGTCCTTGTAGGCCATCGGGATCTCGTCGATCACGTCGGCGTCCTTGCGGCATTCGACGTGGGCGGTGGCGCGCGCCTGGTCGGCGACGCTGAAGACCTTCTTCGCCTTGGTCCGGCTCATGGTCCGCCCGGCGCCGTGGCTGCACGAGCAGAACGCTTCCTGGTTGCCGAGGCCGCGGACGATGAAGCTCTTCGCCCCCATCGAGCCGGGAATGATGCCGAGCTGGCCCTTCTGCGCGGACACCGCGCCTTTGCGGGTGACCAGTACCTCCTGGCCGAAGTGGCGCTCCTTCTGCACGTAGTTGTGGTGGCAATCGACCGCCTCCAGGTTGGCTTCGAACGGCTTGCGGATCACCTGGCGCGCCGCCTCGATCACCGCGTGCATCATCAGCGCGCGGTTCTGCCGGGCGAAATCCTGGGCCCAGCCGACCGCTTCCACATAGTCGTCGAAGTGCCGGCTGCCTTCCTCGAAGTAGGCCAGGTCCTTGTCCGGCAGGTTGGCGATGTGCTGGCGCATGTCCGCCTTGGCCAGTTCGATGAACAGGTTGCCGATGGCGTTGCCGACCCCGCGCGAACCGCTGTGCAGCATGAACCAGACGCGGTCGGCCTCGTCCAGGCAGACCTCGATGAAGTGGTTGCCGGTGCCGAGGGTTCCCAGGTGCTGGCGGTTGTTGGTCTTCTCCAGCCTCGGGTGCTTGTCGGTGATCGCCTTGAAGCGATCGGCGAGCGCCTTCCAGGCCTGGTCGGCGGCCTCCGGTACCTCGTGCCAGGCGCCGCGGTCGCGGCGGCCGAAGGTCTTGCCGTGGGGTACCGCCTGCTCGATGGCGCTGCGCAGGCCGTGCAGGTTGTCCGGCAGGTCGGCGGCGACCAGCGAGGTGCGCGCGGCGATCATTCCGCAGCCGATATCCACGCCCACCGCGGCCGGGATGATCGCGCCGAGGGTAGGGATCACGCTACCGATGGTCGAGCCCTTGCCCAGGTGTACGTCAGGCATCACCGCCAGGTGCTTGAAGATGAAGGGCATCTTCGCCGTGTTCAGCAACTGCTGGCGCGCTTCCTCCTCCACCGGTACGCCCTGGGTCCAGAGCTTGATCGGCTTGCCGCCGGCCACTTCGAGGATATTCATGTCTTTCATCGTGCTTTCCTTGTGCTCCGCGTCGTCCCGTCGACGGCGCGGCTATCGTTCGTGATCAGGCCTGCTTCAGCGTGACCAGTCCGTTCAATACCTGGTCCAGGCCACCGAATACCGAAATCCGGTCGATGCGCTCGGCCACCCGCTCCAGGGTTTCCAGTTCTTTCAGACGCAGCGCGGTCGGGTTTTCCTCCATGACCTTCGCGGTATTCAGCAGCGAGCGGGTCGCCGAGGTTTCCTCGCGGCGGCGGATCACATTGGCCTGGGCCGCCTTCTCCGCCTCCACCACCTGCGCCAGCAGGGTCTTCATTTCGCCCGGGAGGATGATGTCGCGCACGCCCAGGCCGCTCACTTCCAGGCCGCTGTCTTCCAGCTTGGCGGCCAGGTGGGCACTGACCGCTTCGTCGATCGACTGCTTGTTCTCCAGCAGTTCGTCGAGGGTGCGGGTGCCCACTGCCGCTCGCAGGCCGAACTGCAGCTCGCGGTACAGGTACTCCAGCGGCTTGCTCAGCCGCGAGAAGGCGGTGAGTACGTCGTTGTAGCGCCAGTTGGCGGCGAGGTTCAGGCGCAGGCTGACCTTGTCGCGGGTGAGGATCTCCTGGCCGCTGACCTCCAGCGCCTGGATACGGGTGTCGACCAGTTCCACGCTGACTTGCCGGTTGTAGCGCCAGAAACCGTATTGTCCGGCTTGCAGCAGGCCGGCAAGGGCGCCGTCGACCTTGAGCACGCCGACCTGGAACGCCGGCACCTGGACCAGCAACACTGCGTCCAGGCCCGCCAGGGCCCGGCCGCGCAGGTTCGGCTGGTGCAACTGGGCGACCAGCGCGGCGGACAATCGATAATCCTGGGTCAGGTCGATGCGCTCCAGGCGCTGCTCGGTCTGGCCTTTCCAGTACAGTCGGCGGCTGCCCGGTGCGAGCAGATCCACCAGCACGCCGTCCTCGTAGCGCAGGCCGGCCTCGTTGTCGCCCAGGTCCATCCGGGTGAAATAGCGCTCCACCAGTTGCGGTTCGCTCTGCCGCAGGTAGCCGGCCAGGCGGTGTTCGAACTGCGGGGTGTTCAGGCTGAAGCTTTCCAGGCTCAGGCGGTCGTACGGATCGAAGCGGCGGTAGGTGCCCGGTTCGAGCACGGCGAGGAAGTCGCCTTCGGAGTACAGCAGGCCGCGTTCGTTCTTCTTCACGATAAAGCGCTTCAGCATTTTCATCTCTTCATTCCTTTCATTCTTCCGTGGTGCCGGTGTTGCCGGCCCGTCGAGCGTCGCGGGTGGAGCGCGGAGGAGGTTGGCCTGGCGGACGTCCTGTCCATGCGATCGATTCCCTCGATCCCCGGCCTGCCTTGCCCCGTGCCCGAACCGCGGGCCGGACGGGCCGGCGGCGGCTTCGGCTCCCTTGCGTTGTCCGGCCTTCCTGGCCGCTTGCGCAGTTCGCCTCGGCCACACCGGCGGGTGTTGCCATTGAGTGATTGCCGTTAAGGCAACGTTCGAGCGGGAGTCGAACCCGCGACAGACCATTTCGTGGATGGTTGCTCTACCAGGCTGAGCTATCGAACCGCGAAGCGGCATTGCCGTCATTCGCGAATGACCGTCGTTGTTGCGGGCGGCATGCACGACGCCGACACCAGGGGTGGGCTCGGGCACCGGCGGGACTGGAGTCCCGACCCGTCGGCCTGCATGGACGATGCGGTCGAAATGGATATAGCGAGCGGCGTGCCAGGTTTTTATCGATGAGACTGTTTCTTGATTAACTATTTGATTTTAAAGGTGAATAAATTTTTTATTGCGATTCGTCGGCGAATTCGATGGAGAGATGCCCGACTATTTCTATATATTTTCATATCGATCTTTATCTTGAAGGATAAGCAGTGATGAAACGCACGGTCGCCATCGGCTTCATCGGCGCCACCCTCGACCGTCTCGGCAAGGGCGCGGCGCGCTGGCAAAAGTGGCGGCCGAGCATCGGCCTGTGCCAGCAGCCGGACCTGCTGATCGACCGCCTCGAACTGATCCACGGCAACGACGCCCGCGACCTCGGCCTGGCCGAGCGGATTCGCGCCGACATCGCCGCGGTGTCGCCGCATACCGAGGTCCGCCTGCAGCAGATGGAACTGCGCAACCCCTGGGACTTCGAGGAGGTCTATGGCGCCCTGCACGATTTCGTCAGCGCCTACCCCTTCGACACCGAGCGCGAGGACTACCTGGTGCATATCACCACCGGGACCCATGTCGCGCAGATCTGCTGGTTCCTCCTTACCGAGGCGCGCTACCTGCCGGCCCGGCTGGTGCAGACCTCGCCGTCGCGGCGCAAGGACGAGGCGCGCCATCCCGAGGGCTCGGCGACGCTGATCGACCTCGACCTGTCCCGCTACGACCGCATCGCCTCGCGGTTCCGCCGCGAACAGGAGGAAAGCCTGGCTTTTCTCAAGTCGGGAATCGCCACGCGCAATGCCGCTTTCAACCGCTCCATCGAGCAGATCGAGCGGGTCGCCGTGCGTTCGCGGGCACCCATGCTGCTGGTGGGGCCGACCGGTGCCGGCAAATCGTTCCTCGCCCGGCGCATCTATGAACTCAAGCGCAGCCGGCACCAGCTCGACGGGCGTTTCGTCGAGGTCAACTGCGCCACCTTGCGCGGCGACGGCGCGATGTCGGCCCTGTTCGGCCACGTCAAGGGCGCCTTCACCGGCGCGCAGAATGCGCGCGAAGGCCTGCTGCGCGCAGCCGACGGTGGCATGCTGTTCCTCGACGAGATCGGCGAGCTGGGCGCCGACGAACAGGCGATGCTGCTCAAGGCGATCGAAGAGAAGCGCTTCTTCCCGCTGGGTTCGGACCGTGAGGTGGAGAGCGACTTCCAGCTTATCGCCGGGACCCACCGCGACTTGCGCGGACGAGTGGCCGAAGGCCTGTTCCGCGAGGACCTGTTCGCCCGCATCAACCTGTGGACCTTCGAGCTGCCGGGCCTGGCTGGACGCCGCGAGGACATCGAGCCGAACATCGACTTCGAACTGGAGCGGCACGCCCGCGAGCAAGGGCGGCAGGTGCGTTTCAACCTGGAGGCCAAGCGTCGCTACCTGGCCTTCGCCGGTTCCAGCGAAGCGCGCTGGGCCGGCAACTTCCGCGAGCTGTCGGCTTCCATTACACGGATGGCGACCTTGGCCGACAGCGGGCGGATCGACGAGGCGCTGGTCGAGGAGGAGATCCTTCGCCTGCGCCAGGCCTGGGGGCTCGATGCGGGCCGGGAGCCACTGGCTGATCTGCTGGGGCAGCGGGTGGAGGCCCTGGATCTGTTCGACCGCCTGCAACTGCAGTCGGTGCTGGAGGTGTGCCGCGGGGCTAAGACCCTTTCCGAGGCGGGACGCCGGCTGTTCGCCGTTTCGCGCCAGGACAAGCGCAACCCCAACGACGCCGACCGGCTGCGCAAGTACCTGGCGCGTTTCGGCCTGGACTGGGCGCAGATACGCGCCTGAACACCACTTCGGGATATCCTTGGCGTCTTTTCACGGGCTCCAGGGACGAATGCCGATGAGCGAGATAATGGACGTCGAGCGGCTGCGCCAGCGCTGCGCGGCCGGCGAAAGCTTCAAGTACCTGTATTTCTGGGGACATCGTCCGGCGACGGATGACAAGGTCGGCAAGAGCTGTTTCAGCCAGTGGTACGAGGCTTCGTTCAAGCTCGACGGGGTGCGCTACGCCAGCGCCGAGCATTACATGATGGCGGCCAAGGCACGCTTGTTCGACGACTCCAGGCTGCTCGAGCGCATCCTGGCGGCGCGCAGCCCAGGCGAGGCGAAGGCCCTCGGCCGCGAAGTCGCCGGCTTCGACGAGGCACGCTGGAACGCCGAGCGGGTGGGAATCGTGATCGAAGGCAACCTCGGCAAGTTCGGCCAGAACGCTTCGCTGAAGAAATACCTTCTGGGCACCGCCGACCGGGTGCTGGTCGAGGCCAGCCCGGTGGACGCGATCTGGGGCATCGGCCTGGCTGCGAGCGATCCCCTGGCGGCGGAGCCGGCGACCTGGCAAGGCCTCAACCTGCTCGGCTTCGCCCTGATGGAGGTGCGCCGGAGGCTGGCTCAGTAGTAGTACCAGCGCAGCTCCAGCTTGACCTCGTTGATCGGCTTGCCGACATGGCTGAACTCGCGTTCGGCGCTCAGGCGCAGGCCGAGGTCGCGGCCCAGCTCCACCTGCTGGACGAAGCCCAGGCTGCGGCGCACTTCGCCGTTGTGGAAGTAGTCGCCCTTGGCCTCCAGGGTCAGGTTGCCCAACGGGTTGCGCCACAGCAAGCCGCTGTCGAAGCCCACGGCCGGGGCGATGGCGGCGGCGAAGTCCCTGTTGTTCTCGATCCGCGCGGTGCCCATGGCGTAGAGCAGCAGGTCGTCGCCGAACATCCAGCTGCCGCCGGCGCCGCCGTTGAGGTGGCTGACCAGGTTTTCGTCGCCGTCCTCGCCCGGCACCCGCTCCAGGCCGCCGGCGACCTGCCAGGACAGCGGCTTGAGCAACTGGTTGCGCGGGGTCAGCGAGCGGATGGTGACCAGGTCGAGATTCTGCAACTGCCAGCGGTTGCCTTCGTACTGGCGCAGCTTGAGCTGGCCGATCTCGATCTGCGCGCCGAGGGGGAAGCCATAGGCGTTATCGGCGAGGTCATGGTAGGCCATGCGCAGGCCGTACTCGGCGAAGGCGCGGTCATCGCGGCTGCCGACGCCGAACTGCCAGGTCCGTGACTCGTGGCCGTCTTCCGGCTGGCCGGGGCGCTCGACCTGGAGGTCCGGCGGCGGGTTGCGGTTGATCGCACGCAACAGGTTGTAGCTGCGCGAGGCGATGCCGCTGTCACGCGCCTGACCGGTGGCGCGGTAGCGCACCAGGCGGAAGGCGGCGTCCTGGATCAGCGCCTGGCGCGGCATCGGCAGGGCCTTGAAGTCGGGAGCGTCGAGCAGGCTGTCGTCGTCCGCCAGGCGCTTGGCCCAGTCGCGCTCGGCATGGTCGAGCGGTTCGGCGCGGGCGAGCAGTTCCTTCTCGCGCGACGGCCGGTAGTCGATGCGCTCGATCAGCCCGGCGTTCTTCACCGCGCGGACGGTGTCGGTGGGGATCGCGGTAAGCGGGAACTGCTCGGTCAGCTCGATGCCCGGGCGGGCGATCTCCATCAGTTCGAGCAGGCGGAACGAACAGTTCTCGTCGAAGAAGTAGTAGTCGAAGCGGACCTGCTTGAGTTCCCAGACGTGTTCGACCATGCGCCCGGTCTCCTCGGGCGTGAGGTTCAGCTTGTATTCCCAGAGGTCGCGGTTCTCCAGGCGGCTGTACTCGGCCAGCTTCTCCCGGTACGGGACCAGCGCGAACAGGCCGGGATAGCCGCCCATCAGGCCTTTCCAGGCATAGAGGATGCTGTTGTCCATGCCTTCGATGTAGGCGCCGAAGTTCAGCGCGTAGCTGAGCAGGGCAGTGTTGTTGCTGGTGACGTCGGCCTGGTCGATGCGCAGCAGGGTGTGGCCGAACATCGACGACGGGCTGTTCAGGTAGGCCGCGGGGAACACCAGCACCGCGCTGTGCGGGTTGATGTCGCGGTACCAGTTGTCGTATTCGCCGCACTGCGGCTGCGGCAGGTCGTCGAGTTGCAGTTGCTGGCGCAGCCAGCGGGTGCGCGCCGGGTAGACGCACTGGGCATGCTTGTCGCCAAGGCTGGGCGAGGCATAGAGCGCCTTTAGCGTGGCCGCCAGTTCGGCGTCCGGGTGGCTCTCGCCGTTGTCGGCGAGGAAGAACCGCTCGTCGTCGACGTAGCTGCGCCAACCGCCGAGCTTGCCGCGTTCGTAGTGGCCGAGGGCGATCCAGTAGGGATCGGCGGCCAGTTGCTGGAGGCGGGCCTCGGGAACCGTGGGCGCAGCCAGAAGGGGGGAGCAGGCGCACAGCGCCATCCAGGGCAACAGGCGTTTCGGCATCGGCAAGGCTTAATGCTTGGGGAAAGGGGCCTGCCCGCGAACGGGCAGGCGGCGAGGCTCAGGCCTGCTCGGCGTACTTGGCCAGGCGGGCGTCCTGTTTCAGGATCGCCTGGGTGTTGGCATAGACGTCGGCGGCGGTGGCGTCGGACTTGTTGAAGATCTCGGAGAAATGCTCGTGGGTGACGGCGGCGAAGTGCTCGCGGTCCTGCGGTTGCACGCCCAGCACCACGGCATAGGTGGTCAGCGCTTCGCCATTGCCCTTGGCCATGTCTTCGGACAGCTCGTCCATCATGCTGCCGAGCACCAGCAGGGGCTTGCCGCCATAGGACAGCGCGCCGTTGGTATGGCAGCCGTTGGTGCCGGTGGTCATGCCGAAGGTGTTGTTGCCGGAAGTGCCGTTGGTGGTCGCCGCGACCACGTGGGTGGCCACGCCGCGCTGGCCTTTGAAGAGCATGTTGCCCCAGCCGCAGCCGGCGCCGCCGGGAGCGTCGGCGAAAGCGTTGAAGGAGGCGGCGGCGAACAGGGTACCGAGCAGAATCCGTTTCATCGTTTGTTCTCTCTTGAGGTGGATCGGAGCCATCTGGAGCGGGCCAGCGACGCCGTGAGCTTTTCGGAATGCCACCGGGGTGTCAAGGCACCGAATGGGTGGCAGCGCGCAATGCCGGGCGAAAATTGACCGGCGTCAGCGGCAATCCGCTTGGAACCGTCCAGACTTGGGAAAGTTCTGGTCGGTCTGAGCGAAACCGGCCTTGGTCAGCCGTTCCTCATGCAGGAGGTGGATATGAGCGCTTTCGACCCCGCTACCGCCCTGGAAACCCTGGCGACCGAGTACGCGGCACGCGCCGCGGCGATCCGCCGGGACCTGGGGCGCAGCCATTCGCCGGACTTTGCCGAGCAGGCGGTGCAGCGCCAGAACGACGAAGTGCTCGAAGGCCTACTCGCCGAGGCGGAGGCGGGGATGCGCCAGGTCGGCCTGGCCCGCCTGCGCCTGGCGGAAGGTCGCTACGGCCAGTGCGAGCGCTGTGGCGAGGCTATCGAACCGGCGCGCCTGGCCGCCCTGCCTGCGGCGGAATACTGCCTGCGCTGCGCCGACCTGGTACATCGGTGAGATAGCGCCATCCGCGCCTTGTCAGTGGCGCGAGGCTGGGGGGAGAATGCGGGCGACGACACCCCGCGGCGATCTGCCGCCCGATGCAAGGATTCCCGATGCCCGATTCCGTCGCTGCCGGCCTGCGCCTGGCGCCAGAAGAACTGACCCGCCCGTTCGCTCCCGAGCAATTCGCCTTCGATACCACCGATGACCTGGAGCCCTTCCGCGGCGTGCTGGGCCAGGAACGTGCGGTCGAGGCGCTGCAGTTCGGGGTGGCGATGCCGCGTCCGGGTTACAACGTATTCGTCATGGGCGAGCCGGGGACCGGACGCTTCTCCTTCGTCAAACGCTACCTGCAAGCCGAGGGCAAGCGCGTCGCCACGCCCTCCGACTGGGTCTACCTGAACAATTTCGACGAGCCGCGCGAACCTCGGGTGATCGAACTGCCGCCGGGCAGCGCGACCGAATTCAGCGCCGACATCGACCGCCTGATCGACAACCTGATGTCGACCTTCCCGGCGGTCTTCGAGCATCCGGCCTACCAGCAGAAGAAGAACGCCGTCGACCGCGCCTTCAACCAGCGCTACGACCGCGCCCTGGACTCGGTGGAACGGCGCGCCCTGGAGAAGGACGTGGCGCTGTACCGCGACAGCGCCAACGTCGCCTTCACCCCGATGAAGGACGGCAAGGCCCTCGACGAGGCCGAATTCGCCCAGTTGCCCGAAGCCGAGCGCGAGCGTTTCCACAAGGATATCGCCGCCCTCGAGGAGTACCTCAACGAGGAACTGGCGAGCCTGCCGCAGTGGAAGCGCGAGTCGAGCAACCAGTTGCGCGAGCTAAACGAGGAAACCATCACCCTGGCCCTGCAGCCCCTGCTGGCGCCCCTGGTGGAGAAGTACAACAACAACCCGGGCGTCTGCGCCTACCTGCAGGCGATGCAACTGAACCTGCTGAAGACCGTGGTCGACCAACTGGTCGACGACAGCCGCACCGACGCCCAGCGCAAGCAAGGGCTGATCGAGCAGTACGCGCCGAACCAGGCCATCGTCCACCACGCGACCAGCGGCGCGCCGGTGGTGTTCGAGTCGCACCCGACCTACGACAACCTGTTCGGCCGCATCGAGTACAGCTCCGACCAGGGGGCGCTCTACACCAGCTACCGGCAGTTGCGTCCGGGGGCGCTGCACCGGGCCAACGGCGGCTTCCTGATCCTGGAAGCGGAAAAGATGCTTGGCGAGCCGTTCGTCTGGGACGCGCTCAAGCGTGCCCTGCAGTCGCGCCAGTTGAAGATGGAGTCGCCGCTGGCCGAACTCGGCCGCCTGGCTGCGGTTTCCCTGACCCCCCAGGTGATCCCGCTGCAACTGAAGGTGATCATCATCGGCTCGCGGCAGATCTACTACACCCTGCAGGACCTCGACCCGGACTTCCAGGAGATGTTCCGGGTGCTGGTGGACTTCGACGAGGACATCCCGCTGGGCGAGGACAGCCTCGAACAGTTCGCACAGTTGCTCAAGACGCGCACCTCGGAAGAGGGCATGGCGCCCCTCAGCGGCGCGGCGGTGGCGCGACTGGCGACCTACAGCGCGCGCCTGGCCGAGCACCAGGGGCGGCTTTCGGCACGGATCGGCGACCTGTTCCAGTTGGTCAGCGAAGCCGATTTCATCCGTCAGCTGGCGAACGAGGAGGTGATCCAGCTCGGCCACATCGAGCGTGCCCTCAAGGCCAAGCAGACCCGCACCGGACGGGTGTCGGCGCGGATCCTCGACGACATGCTGGCGGGGATCATCCTGATCGACACCGCTGGCGCCGCGGTCGGCAAGTGCAACGGACTGACCGTGCTGGAGGTGGGCGACTCGGTGTTCGGCGTGCCGGCGCGGATTTCCGCGACCGTCTATCCGGGCAGCAGCGGCATCGTCGACATCGAGCGCGAGGTCAACCTCGGCCAGCCGATCCACTCCAAGGGCGTGATGATCCTCACCGGCTACCTGGGTAGCCGCTACGCCCAGGAGTTCCCCCTGGAAATCTCCGCCAGCATCGCCCTGGAACAATCCTACGGCTACGTGGACGGCGACAGCGCCTCGCTGGGCGAGGTCTGCACGCTGATCTCAGCACTGTCGCGGACGCCGTTGAAGCAGTGCTTCGCCATTACCGGCTCGATCAACCAGTTCGGCGAGGTGCAGGCGGTCGGCGGCGTCAACGAGAAGATCGAGGGCTTCTTCCGCCTCTGCGAAGCGCGCGGCCTGACCGGCGAGCAGGGCGTGATCATCCCGCGCGCCAACGTCACCACCCTGATGCTGGACGAGCGCGTATTGCAGGCGGTGCGCGCCGGGCAGTTCCACGTCTACGCGGTGCGCGAGGTGGACGAGGCGCTGGCGCTGCTGGTGGGCAAGCCGGTCGGCGCCCAGGACGAGAAGGGACGCTTCCCGAAAGGTAGCGTGAACGATCTAGTCGTGGCGCGCTTGCAGGAGATATCCGAACTCGGCATGGAAGAGGACGACAAGGAAAAGGACAAGCCGGCGGAGAAAGAGACCGTCGCGGCGAAGGACAAGGCCGCGGCGAAGAAGGACTGAGTCCGGCGCGTTGCCGGAACCTGCCGAGGGCGGGGCTGGAAAGCCCCGCCCTCGTGCGTTTCAGCCCTGTGGACAAGTTCCCGCCGGCGCTATGCGGAACCTGGCGGCAGGTGTAGGCTCAAAACTGGGAACCCCCGTGAGGATGCCGCCATGCCGCGTAACCTCTGCCTCATCCGCCCTTGTCTGGGGCTGACCACGCGAATCGAATGCGTGGTCAGGCCGCTGGCCGGAGAGAACGGACTCTGGACCCTGCTTTGCGCCGCCGGCATGTCCGGCTCCCAGCCTTCGGCGATCAAGGCCCAGGGCCCCTTCCACGGACCGCTGGTGGCCGAAGGGGTGTTGCAGGCGATTGCCGACTGCCTGGCCCAGCAAGGCTATATCGAAGCCGTCGACCCGCCGATCTGGCGCCTGCACCTGCAGGGCGAACTGCGCCGACTCAATGGCGAACGACGGCCGCATGTCGGCGACTACCTGTTTCGCCCGGAATCCTGAGCGGCGCCTGGGCAAAGCCTGAGCAATCCGGCCAAGGCCCCGTGCCATCATCGCTGGCGGGATCCATCCCGGCTCGGTGCACATATTTATCCACAGATTTTCTGGATAAAAACCGCCGGCCGCTGCGTTATACTCGCCGCCCCATTTCCCCCTGCACATACACACAAGAGACCATGGAACGCTTTTTCGAAAACGCCATGTACGCCTCGCGCTGGCTGCTGGCTCCCATCTACATGGGCCTGTCGCTGGCGCTGCTGGCGTTGACCATCAAGTTCTTCCAGGAAATATTCCACGTCATCCCGAACATCTTCGCGATGGCCGAGGCCGACCTGATCCTGGTCCTGCTCTCGCTGATCGACATGGCTCTGGTCGGCGGCCTGCTGGTCATGGTGATGATCTCCGGCTACGAGAACTTCGTTTCGCAGCTGGACATCGACGAAGGCAAGGAAAAGCTCAACTGGCTGGGCAAGATGGATTCCGGCTCGCTGAAGAACAAGGTGGCCGCCTCCATCGTTGCGATCTCTTCGATCCACCTGTTGCGCATCTTCATGGACGCGAAGAATGTGCCGGACAACAAGCTGATGTGGTACGTGATCATCCACATGACCTTCGTGCTCTCGGCGTTCGCCATGGGCTACCTGGATAAGCAGACCCGTCACTGACGACCCTCTCCAGTGTTTCGCTCGCGCCGCCCGGCCGTTGTAAAACGGACGGGCGGCGGCGTTTCCGGCTTGCGTTGCCTGTCGCCTGGGCAAGACTTTCCTGTGATATCGGGCGGACGCCGGGAGCGGGCGTCCTTCGCATCGTCGGGGCCTGGCGGCCGGACGATGCCGGGAATCGGGCCGGCGCTGTCGGGACCGAGGCGGTTGGCGGAAACCTGGAGGCTTCCGCTGCCTGCGCACCTCGAGAGGTTCGCGATGAACATGCAGGATCTCGCCGGCCGGGTCCAGGCCGGACATATCGACGCCTTGCACCTGGTGTCGCTGGAGGGTGGCATCTATGTCCTGGAGGCGCAGATGGGCGGCCGCGCCTATCCGGTGGAGGACGATCTCGGCCAGCCGGTCAGCCTGCGCTCCGTGGAGCATGCGCGCCAGGTACTGCGCGGGCTGGACAGGGTTCCGGTGGAGTTGGTGTGCGCCGATGTCGATGACGAGATGTGTGGCCTCCTGGCCGAGTCGGGTTCGTTTATCGGCGGGCTGCCGCTGTCGATCCGCCAGGGTTGAGCACAAGCGGCTGCGCTGGTAGGGGGGAAGGGCCTTCTGTGCTAGGCTGGCCGCCCTTTTTCGACCCCACAGCGGAGCAGCGCCATGAGCGAACTCAACCTGACCACTGACGAAGCCCGTGTCAGCTACGGCATCGGCCGTCAACTGGGCGACCAACTGCGCGAGAATCCGGTTCCGGGCATGACCCTGGACGCAGTCCTGGCCGGCCTGTCCGATGCGTTCGCAGGTATCGACAGCCGGGTTTCCGGCGAGGCGCTGTCGGCCAGCTTCCAGGTGATCCGCGAACGCATGCAGGCCGAAGCCCAGGCCAAGGCCGAAGTCGCCGCTGGCGAAGGCCGCGCCTACCTGGCCGAGAACGCCAAGCGCGAAGGCGTGACCGTGCTGCCGTCGGGCCTGCAGTTCGAGGTGCTGAGCACTGGCGAGGGCGCCAAGCCTTCCCGCGAGGATACCGTGCGCACCCACTACCACGGCACCCTGATCGACGGCACCGTATTCGATAGCTCCTACCAGCGCGGCCAGCCGGCCGAGTTCCCGGTGGGCGGCGTGATCGCCGGCTGGGTCGAAGCGCTGCAACTGATGAACGCCGGCTCCAAGTGGCGCCTGCACGTACCGAGCGAACTGGCCTATGGCGGCCAGGCGGTCGGCAGCATTCCCCCGCACAGCGTGCTGGTGTTCGACGTCGAACTGCTGGAAATCCTCTGAGGCGCATCGGCCCCAGGAAGGAGCGAAACGCCCCGTCGACGCATCGACGGGGCGTTTTTCATTGCGGCATCAGTAGCGGGCATCCAGCGGACGCTTGTCCTTCGGCCAGTCCTTGATCTTGTCCGGGAAGTCCGGGCGCGGTTGGTGCGAAAAGTACTCCGCGACGTCCACTGCGTCCTGGTCGCTGAGGCCGCCCTGGCCGAGCGGGAAGCGTTCCTGGAAGCCGATCGGCATGTTGTGCTTGACGAAGGCGGCAGCGGTGAAGGTCCGCGCCATGCCGGCGCCGATATTGAACGACTCGTCGCCCCACAGCGGTGGGAAGAGCATCTCGCCGGCGCTGTTCCTCAGCCCCTCGCCATTCTCGCCATGACACACCGCGCATTGTCGGGCGTAGACCTTGCGGCCGTTCTCCGGGTCGGGCTTCAGCGCCGGGTCGACCTTGCCGACGCCGCGGCCGGCGACCTTGTCCTGCGGCCGGGTGTTGTTCTTCATCCAGTCGAAGTAGGCCACCATCGCCTGCATGTCGGCAGAGTCCGGCGGCAGAGGCTTACCGTTCATCGAGCGCCGGAAGCAGCCGTTGATGCGCTCCTCCAGGCCGATGACCTTGCCCGCCCGGGGCGCGTAGCTGGGGAAGAACGCCGAGACGCCGACGAAGGGCGAGCCGTCGGCTACGGTTCCAGCGTTCAGGTGGCAACTGGTGCAGTTCAACTGGTTGCCGACGTTCGCCGGCAGCAGCTCGCGGGTCTCCAGGTGCAGGCGCATGCCGCGTACCACCTGTTCGGCGTTCGGCGCCGCGAGCATGTCCGCCAGGCGTGGAGAGACGAAGGTCGTGGCCGGGCCGTTGCCGGCCTCGATCTGCTGGCGCAGTTTCTTCACCTGGCCGGCATCGATCGACGAACCCTGGTTGCCCCAACTGCTGCGGACGAAGCTGAGGATTTCGGCGATTTCGCGGTCTTCCAGCTGGGCGAAGCCGGGCATGGTGTAGACCCGCGAGTGGGTTGCGGTCTCCGCGGTTGTCCAGCCGGTAAGGGTGATATGCAGTAGCGTGCTCGGGTTGGCCGAAGCGACCGTGGGGTTGCCGGCCAGCGGCGGGAACATACCCGGGACGCCGCTGCCGTCCTTGCGGTGGCAGTCGGAGCAGAACTGCGCGTAGCCGAGACCGCCCCGCGAGCTGTACAGGTCGACCGGTGCTGCCAGTGGGCGTTCGCTGTCGGGCATGGGCAGGTCGTCCTTGCCGGCCGGCAGGGACTTCAGGTAGCTGGCGATGGCCAGCAGATCGTCGTCGCTGAAGTGCTGGGTGCTGTGGTGGATGACATCGGTCATGCTGCCGGACACCGTGGCAAAGCGGTTCTGCCCGGTCTTCAGCAACTGCACGGTGTCCTCCACCGTCCACAGGTTGCGCAGGCTCAGGGCTTGCCATTGTTCGACGGTTTCGCCGGCGAGGTAGAGCTGCCCGGAACGACCGGCTTCGCTCATGGCTTTTTCCTGGAAGGCGATGCCGCGCGGAGTATGGCAGGCGCCGCAGTGGCCGAGTCCCTGTACCAGGTAGGCGCCGCGGTTGATCGCCGGGTCCGCGTCGCTGGAGGGGGTGAACGGCGCGTCGTCGAGAAACGCCCAGTTCCACAGCGATAGGCCCCAGCGCTGGTTGAACGGCCAGCTCATCGCGCTCGGCGTATTCGCCTGGGTGACGGGTTGCACGCCGTGCATCAGGTAGGCGTACAGTGCACGCATGTCTTCTTCGCTGATCTTGGCGTAGGACGGGTAGGGCATCGCCGGATAGAGATTCACTCCCTCGGCGGTCACCCCCTTGCGCATGGCGCGGTCGAACTCTTCGAAGCTGTAGCGGCCGATGCCGGTCTCCCGGTCGGGAGTGATGTTGGTCGAGTAGATGGTACCCATTGGCGTCTTCAGCTCCAGGCCGCCGGCCATCGGCGCGCCCTGCGGGCCGGTATGGCAGGCGATGCAGTCGCCGAGCTGGGCCACGTAGCGGCCTTTTTCGATGAGCGCAGCGTCCGTGGTCGGTTCGCTGGCATGGAGCAGGGGAACGATGGAGCACAGCGCGCCGAGCAAGCCGAGGCGCGGGAAAGAAGCAGGCATTTCCTCATCCTTAGGCGTAGGCCTGGGGCGGTCCCCTCGGCCACGGTCCATTCTTTTTTTCGTTATGCGGCCGTCGACAGGACGACGGTCACGCCGCTGTTGTAACGGCTTTCAGGCGAGGTCGGCTTGATGTGGATCAGGCAGGAATCCCTATCGCGGCGAGGGGCTGCCGGCGTGCTCGGGCGAGGCGTAGCGGAAAGACCGGGACATGAGGAAAGTGACTCCGGGAAGGTCGTCCGTGACCTTCCCGGAACCGGCCGGAGGCGCCTTTGCCTCCGTTCGTGCGATCCGCCTCCCGGGCAGCGGCGCACGGATGACGCGTCCTGGCGTCATCGCAAAGGCTCAGCGCAGGGCGCGGGCGTAGCAGAAGAGGAACAGGTTGCGTACCAGCTCCTTGAGGATCAGCGGTTCGCTCGAGTTCAACTCGTGCAGGTCCAGGCCGCCCTGGTCACGCAGTTCGTCCAGCGCGTCTTCTTCCAGGACTGCGCAGATTTCCCCGGTTTCCCGGTGCAGGATCCGCAGGTAGGGGTGTGGCCGATCAAGCCAGGCATCGATCAAATAAGTCATGGCGCTCATCTCCGTGACAAGACTGTGAGATGAGAATAATTCTTATTATCGTAATAGCAAGTCTTGATCGTGCCTTTCGTCGCAAAACGAAAACGCCGCCGTGAAAACGGCGGCGTTCGTCACAAGTCGAGCCCGGTTCAGTGGGTCCGGGCGACAGCGAATTCGCTGAGTTCGACCAGGGCGGAGCGGTATTCGTTGTCCGGCAGCGTATCCAGGCAGGCGATGGCGCGGGCGGCGTAGTCGCGGGCGAGGTTGGCGGTATAGTCCAGGGCGCCGGCAGCCTCGACGGCGGCACAGACGCTCTCCAGGTCCTGGCTGCCACCTTGCTGGATGGCCTTGCGTACCAGCGCGGCCTGCTCCTCGGTGCCGTCGCGCATGGTGACGATCAGCGGCAGGGTGGGCTTGCCTTCGGCGAGGTCGTCGCCGACGTTCTTGCCGAGGGTCGCGGCGTCGCCGCGGTAGTCGAGCAGGTCGTCCACCAGTTGGAAGGCGATTCCCAGGTAGTCGCCGAAGCGGCGCAGTGCCTCGGACTGTTCCTCGCCGGCCTGGCACAGCGCGGCGGCGCTGTGGGTCGAGGCCTCGAAAAGCATCGCGGTCTTGCCGCGGATCACTTCCATGTAGGTCTCTTCGGTAGTGCTGGCGTCGCGTACCTTGGACAATTGCAGCACTTCGCCCTCGGCGATCACCCGGGTGGCCTGGGATATGATGCGCATGACCGGCATGGAACCCAGCTCGACCATCATTTCGAAGGAGCGGGCATAAAGGAAGTCGCCTACCAGCACGCTCGGCGCGTTGCCCCACAGGGCATTGGCGGTGGAGCGGCCGCGGCGCAGGCCGGAGGCGTCGACGACGTCGTCGTGCAGCAGAGTGGAGGTGTGCAGGAATTCGATGGTGGCGGCCAGCAGGCAGAGGTCGTCGCCCTTGTAGCCCAGGGTCTTGCCGGCGAGCAGGACCAGCAGCGGGCGCAGGCGCTTGCCGCCGGCGGAGATGATGTAGTCGCCGATCTTTTCCACCAGGGGAACGCGGGAGGTGAGTTGGCGACGGATGATCCCGTCGACGGCGGTGAAATCTTCCGCCACCACGCGGTAGAAGGCCTGGGGTTGCATCAGTGACAATAGCTCCACAAAGATTGCGCGGCATGCTAGGTGGCAGGGGGGGGACTGTCAAGGAAAGGCCCGTGGCACTTGCCTCGGCCTGGACCTTTCCGTACAATCGCGGGCCCTGAACTTCCTTGGCATACCCTGCCTTACGCAATTGCACGGGCGTCCGATCCGACCCCATGCAGCCATGCCGGCCGATTCCTACTTCTATAAAGCGTCGGGTGAGCAGGTTTAACGGAGATACACATGTACGCAGTGATTGTTACCGGTGGCAAGCAGCACAAAGTCACCGAAGGCGAATTCCTCAAGGTCGAGAAACTCGACGTCGCTACCGGCGAAGCGATCGATTTCGACCGCGTCCTGCTGGTTGCCAATGGCGAAGACGTGAAAATCGGCCTGCCGGTCGTCGAAGGTGCGAAGGTTACCGCTGAAGTGGTTTCCCACGGCCGTCACGACAAGGTCCGCATCATCAAGTTCCGCCGTCGTAAGCACCACATGAAGCGTCAGGGCCACCGCCAGTGGTTCACTGAAATCAAGATCACCGGCATTCAGGCCTAATTCCTTTCTGGAGGATATGACTCATGGCACACAAAAAAGCTGGCGGTTCTACCCGCAACGGCCGCGACTCAGAAAGTAAACGCCTTGGCGTGAAACTGTTCGGCGGCCAGGCTGTAAAGGCTGGCAACATCCTGGTTCGTCAGCGCGGCACCAAATTCCACGCCGGTTACGGCGTTGGCCTGGGCAAGGACCACACCCTGTTCGCGAAAGTGGACGGCGTGGTCAAGTTTGAGACCAAAGGCGCCTTTGGTCGCAAATACGTGAGCATCGTTGCTGCCTAAGCAATAGCTCTCTGAAAAAGCCCTGTCTCGCGACGGGGCTTTTTTGTTTCTGCGCCGGCTTCCGGCCATGCCCTGCTTTCGGGGCATCCTGTATCCTATGTTTTTTCTGTTAACCCGCCCTCGTGGTGGGAGGCATATCCATGAAATTCGTCGATGAAGTATCAATCCACGTGAAAGCCGGTGACGGCGGCAATGGCCTCATGAGCTTTCGTCGCGAGAAGTTCATCGAAAAGGGCGGTCCCAACGGCGGCGACGGTGGCGACGGCGGTTCCATCTACCTGGAAGCCGACGTCAACCTGAACACCCTGGTCGACTATCGCTACACCCGCCGTTTCGATGCCCAGCGCGGCGAGAACGGCGGCAGCAAGGACTGCACCGGGGCCAAGGGCGACGACCTGATCCTGCCGGTGCCGGTCGGTACTACCGTGATCGACGCCAATACCCAGGAGATCATCGGCGACCTGACCGAGCCCGGTCAGCGGCTGATGGTCGCGCAGGGCGGCTGGCATGGCCTCGGTAACACCCGTTTCAAATCCAGTACCAATCGGGCGCCGCGCCAGACCACCCCGGGCAAGCCGGGCGAGGCGCGCGACCTCAAGCTGGAACTGAAGGTGCTGGCCGACGTCGGCCTGCTGGGACTGCCGAATGCCGGCAAGAGCACTTTCATCCGTGCAGTGTCCGCGGCCAAGCCGAAGGTGGCCGACTATCCGTTCACCACCCTGGTGCCGAACCTCGGCGTGGTCAGCGTCGGTCGCTACAAGAGCTTCGTGGTCGCCGACATTCCCGGCCTGATCGAAGGTGCCGCCGAAGGCGCCGGGCTGGGCATCCGCTTCCTCAAGCATCTGGCGCGGACCCGTATCCTCCTGCATCTGGTGGACATGGCGCCGCTGGACGAAAGCGATCCGGCCGATGCCGCCGAGGTCATCGTTCGCGAGCTGGGTCGCTTCAGTCCGGCGCTGACCGAGCGCGAGCGCTGGCTGGTGCTGAACAAGATGGACCAGATCCTCGATCCGGCCGAGCGCGAGGCGCGCAAGCAGGCGGTGATCGAGCGGTTGGGCTGGGAAGGCCCGGTCTATGTGATCTCCGCCCTGGAGCGCGATGGCACCGAGGCGCTCAGCCAGGACATCATGCGCTATCTCGACGAGCGTACCCTGCGCCTGGAAGAAGATCCGCAGTATGCCGAGGAGCTGGCCGAACTCGACCGGCGTATCGAGGACGAGGCGCGGGCCCGTCTGCAGGCCCTGGACGATGCGCGCGCGCTGCGGCGTTCGGGGCTGAAGAACGCTGGTGCGGTGGATGACGATGATTTCGATGATGAGGAAGACGACGGCGACGGTCCGGAGATCTTCTACGTTCCCTGATGGCGTGATACCCCGCCGGGCGGGCCGGCGGGGCTGAAGAGTCGAAGCCTGGGCTTCTAAGGTTGAGGGTATGCGGGACAAGGTGACTGGCGCGCGGCGCTGGGTGGTGAAGATCGGTAGCGCCCTGCTGACGGCCGATGGCCGTGGGCTGGATCGCAATGCCATGGCCGTTTGGGTCGAGCAGATGGTGGCGCTGCATTGCGCCGGCATCGAGCTGGTGCTGGTGTCGTCCGGCGCCGTCGCCGCCGGTATGAGCCGCCTGGGCTGGGTGTCCCGACCTAGCGCGATGCACGAACTCCAGGCCGCCGCCTCGGTGGGACAGATGGGGTTGGTGCAGGCCTGGGAGTCCAGCTTCGCCCTGCATGGCCTGCAGACCGCCCAGGTGTTGCTGACCCATGACGACCTCTCCGACCGCAAGCGCTACCTGAACGCCCGCAGCACCCTGCGGACCCTGGTCGAGCTGGGCGTGGTCCCGGTGATCAACGAGAACGACACGGTGGTCACCGACGAGATCCGCTTCGGCGACAACGACACCCTGGCGGCACTGGTGGCCAACCTGGTCGAGGCCGACCTGCTGGTGATCCTTACCGATCGCGACGGGATGTTCGACGCCGATCCGCGCAACAATCCCGATGCCCAACTGATCTACGAGGCGCGTGCCGACGATCCGCAGCTCGATGCGGTGGCCGGCGGCAGTGCCGGCGCCCTGGGGCGCGGCGGAATGCAGACCAAGCTGCGGGCGGCGCGCCTGGCGGCGCGTTCCGGCGGGCATACGGTGATCGTCGGCGGGCGTATCGAGCGTGTCCTCGACCGCCTGCGCGCCGGCGAACGCCTCGGCACCCTGTTGACCCCTGATCGCAGTCGCAAGGCGGCGCGCAAGCAATGGTTGGCCGGTCACTTGCAGATGCGCGGCACCCTGGTGCTGGATGATGGGGCGGTGAAGGCGGTGAGCCAGGATCACAAGAGCCTGTTGCCGGTTGGGGTCAAGGCGGTCCAGGGCAGCTTCCGTCGCGGCGAGATGGTGGTCTGTGTGGACCAGGGCGGGCGCGAAGTGGCGCGCGGCCTGGTCAACTACAGTGCGCTGGAGGCGCAGAAGATCCTCGGTCAGCCGACGGATGCCATCGAGGCCTTGCTCGGCTACGTGGATGGGCCGGAGCTGGTGCATCGCGACAATCTGGTTCTGGTCTGAGGAGAGGGCGAATGCGCAAGCTCGCGGGGTTGCTGGGTGGTCTGCTGCTGTTGCCGGCGCTTGCCGGGGCGGAGGAGATCGGCGAGGTTTCCACGGTGTTCAAGTGGGTCGGGCCGAACGACAAGATTGTCGTCGAGGCTTTCGACGATCCCAAGGTGCAGGGTGTGACCTGCTATCTGTCGCGCGCCAAGACCGGTGGGGTCAAGGGCGGCCTGGGGCTGGCGGAGGATCGCGCCGAGGCGTCGATCGCCTGTCGCCAGGTGGGGCCGATCCAGTTCAGTGGCGAACTCAAGGATGGCGAAGAGGTGTTCAAGCAGCGCACTTCGCTGGTGTTCAAAAGCATGCAGGTGGTGCGCTTCTTCGATCGCAAGCGCAATGCCTTGGTCTATCTGGTCTACAGCGACCGGGTGATCGAAGGTAGTCCGCAGAACGCGGTGACGGCGATTCCCCTCATGCCCTGGCCGACCGCTCGCTGAGGCGAGCGAGTCGCGGGCAATAAAAAACCGGCCATTGGCCGGTTTTTTATTCGAGCAAGGCGTGCCTTAGGCGGCAGCGGTGCTGAGGGCCTTGATGTGGCCGCTCAGACGGCTCTTGTGACGAGCAGCCTTGTTCTTGTGGATGATGCCTTTGTCAGCCATGCGGTCGATCACCGGTACAGCGGCGGTGAAGGCGGCCTGGGCTTTTTCCAGGTCCTTGGCGTCGATGGCTTTCACGACGTTCTTGATGTAGGTGCGCACCATGGAGCGCAGGCTGGCGTTGTGGCTGCGACGCTTCTCAGCCTGTTTGGCGCGTTTTTTGGCGGAAGGTGTGTTGGCCACCGTCGAGCTCCTCGAAAAAAACTGGGTAAATAGCGAACAAATTAAGGCCGCGAATAATGCCGTCGCCTCCAGGGGTTGTCAAGGGGCTGCGCATGCGGCCGGAAAGATCGGCGACGGATGTCGCCTGCTTTCTTGCGGGTGATTTATTCCGGCGCGCATTCTACACTCGGCGCGCCCTTGCGGACCGCCGTTCGGCGGCGAGGGCGCACTCGCGCGATGAACCGGCCCGGCCGGTCGCGGTCTTGGACAGGATCAATTTCGACATGCCGGCAGCCCGACATCCATGAATCTTCTCAAATCATTGGCGGCGGTGAGTTCCATCACCATGCTGTCGCGGGTCCTCGGCTTCGTCCGCGATACCATCCTGGCGCGGATCTTCGGTGCCGGCCTCGCCACCGACGCCTTTTTCGTCGCCTTCAAGCTGCCCAACCTGTTGCGGCGGATCTTCGCCGAGGGGGCGTTTTCCCAGGCTTTCGTGCCGATCCTGGCAGAGTACAAGAACCAGCAGGGCGAGGAAGCGACGCGGACCTTCATCGCCTACGTTTCCGGCTTGCTCACGCTGGTGCTGGCGCTGGTCACGGCGCTCGGCATCCTCGCCGCGCCCTGGGTTATCTGGGTCACCGCGCCGGGCTTCGCCGATACCCCGGAAAAGTTCGCCCTGACCACCGACCTGCTGCGGGTGACCTTTCCTTATATATTGCTGATCTCGCTGTCGTCCCTGGCCGGCGCGATCCTCAACACCTGGAACCGCTTCTCGGTGCCGGCCTTCGTGCCGACCCTGCTGAACGTCGCAATGATCGGCTTCGCGCTGTTCCTCACGCCTTATTTCGATCCGCCGGTCATGGTGCTGGGCTGGGCGGTGCTGGCCGGCGGCCTGTTGCAGCTCCTCTATCAGCTGCCGCACCTGAGGAAGATCGGCATGCTCGTGCTGCCGCGCCTGAACCTCAGGGACAGCGGTGTCTGGCGGGTGATGAAGCTGATGCTGCCGGCGATCCTGGGGGTCTCGGTGAGCCAGATCTCGCTGATCATCAACACCATCTTCGCCTCGTTCCTGGCAGCCGGTTCGGTGTCCTGGATGTACTACGCCGACCGCCTGATGGAGCTGCCTTCCGGCGTATTGGGCGTGGCGCTGGGGACGATCCTCCTGCCGATGCTGGCGAAGACCTATTCGAACAAGGATCGCCATGAGTACTCGCGCCTGCTCGACTGGGGCCTGCGCCTGTGCTTCCTGCTGGTGCTGCCCTGTTCGCTGGCCCTGGCGATCCTCGCCGAACCTCTGACCGTCTCGCTGTTCCAGTACGGCAAGTTCACCACGGTGGACGCGGCGATGACCCAGCGCGCGCTGGTCGCCTACTCCGTCGGCCTGCTCGGCATCATCCTGGTCAAGGTTCTTGCGCCGGGCTTCTATGCCCAGCAGAACATCCGTACGCCAGTGAAGATCGCGCTCTTCACCCTGGTTTCCACCCAACTGATGAACCTGGCCTTCATCGGCCCGCTTCAGCATGCCGGCCTGGCCCTGTCCATCGGCCTGGCGGCCTGCCTGAATGCCGGGCTGCTCTACTGGCAACTGCGCAAGCAGCGTCTGTACCTGCCGCAACCGGGCTGGGCGAAGTTCCTGGTCAAGCTGGTGGTCGCGGTGCTGGCGATGTCGGCGGTGCTGCTGGCCACGATGCACTGGCTGCCGGCCTGGGAGCAGGGCGCCATGCTGGAGCGATTCCTGCGCCTCGGCCTGCTGGTGGTTGCCGGTCTCCTGGCCTATTTCGGTATGCTCGCGCTGCTGGGTTTCCGCCTGCGCGACTTTTCCCGTCGGGCGGTGCTGTGAAGCGCGTCCGGGCTGGCGGCGGGATCATGCCGTTTTGCCTGTTGTCCGGCGCCCGGTACGCGTATAATCGACCACTTTCTGAGCAATAAGCGTGCTATGCAGCTGCTTCGCGGACTACACAACCTGCAGCCCCTGGCCGGGGGCTGCGTCGCCACCATCGGTAACTTCGACGGCGTCCACCTCGGGCACCAGGCTATCCTGGCGCGTCTGCGCGAGCGCTCGCTGGAGCTGGGCGTACCCAGCTGCGTGGTGATTTTCGAGCCGCAGCCGCGCGAGTTCTTCTCCCCCGATTCGGCGCCGGTGCGTCTGACCCGCCTGCGCGAGAAACTCGAGTTGCTGCGTGGGCAGGGCGTCGACGTGGTGCTCTGCCTGGCCTTCAACCGCCGCTTGCGCGAGCTGTCGGCAGCCGAGTTCGTCCGCCAGGTCCTGGTCGATGGACTGGCGGTGCGGCACCTTGAAGTGGGCGACGATTTCCGTTTCGGCTGCGACCGCTCCGGTGACTTCGCCTTCCTGGTGAACGCCAGTCGCGAGCAGGGGTTCACCGTCGAGGCGGCCGCCACCGTCGAACTGGACGGCGTGCGGGTGAGCAGCACGCGGGTCCGCCAGGCCCTGGCCGAGGGCGACCTGCATCTCGCCGAGCGCCTTCTGGGGCGTCCCTTCAGCCTGAGCGGACGGGTCCTGCATGGACAGAAACTCGGCCGGCAACTGGGCTCGCCCACGGCCAACATTCAACTGAAACGGCGCAAGGCGCCGTTGAACGGGGTCTACCTGGTCAGTACGCTGGTCGATGGCCAGCGTTGCCAGGGGGTGGCGAACATCGGCACCCGCCCTTCGGTGAACGGCGACGGCCGTCCCCATCTGGAAGTGCACCTGCTCGATTTCGCCGGCGATCTATACGGCCGGCATCTGCAGGTGACCTTCCACCAGAAGCTGCGCGACGAGCAGCGTTTTGCCTCCCTGGAGGCACTCAAGGCGGCGATTCTCGCGGATATCGCCGCCGCCCGGGCCTACTGGCTGGGCCAACCGCTTGATTGAAGAGATCCTGAACAGGCCCTGAGATGACCGACTACAAAGCGACGCTAAACCTTCCGGAAACCGCCTTCCCAATGAAAGCCGGCCTGCCCCAGCGCGAGCCGGAAACCCTCAAGTTCTGGAACGACATCGGTCTGTACCAGAAGCTGCGGGCCATTGGCGGCGACCGTCCGAAGTTCGTCCTGCACGATGGCCCTCCGTACGCCAACGGCAGCATTCACATCGGTCACGCGGTCAACAAGATTCTCAAGGACATCATTGTCCGCTCCAAGACCCTGGCGGGCTACGACGCGCCCTATGTGCCGGGCTGGGATTGCCACGGCCTGCCCATCGAGCACAAGGTCGAGACCACCCACGGCAAGAATCTTCCGGCGGACAAGACCCGCGAACTGTGCCGCGAATACGCAGCCGAGCAGATCGAAGGGCAGAAGGCCGACTTCATCCGCCTGGGCGTGCTCGGCGAGTGGGACAACCCCTACAAGACCATGAATTTCGCCAACGAGGCGAACGAAATCCGCGCCCTCGCGGAAATGGTCAAGCAGGACTTCGTGTTCAAGGGCCTGAAGCCGGTCAACTGGTGCTTCGACTGTGGTTCGGCGCTGGCCGAGGCCGAGGTCGAGTACGCCGACAAGAAGTCGCCGACCATCGACGTCGGCTTCCCGGTGGCGGATGCCGACAAGCTGGCCGCGGCCTTCGGCCTGGCGGCCCTGGACAAGCCGGCGCAGATCGTCATCTGGACCACCACGCCCTGGACCATCCCGGCCAACCAGGCGCTGAACGTGCATCCGGAGATCGACTACGCGCTGGTCGATGCCGGCGATCGTTACCTGGTGCTGGCCGAGGCCCTGGTCGAGTCCTGCCTGGCGCGCTACCAGCGCGAGGGCAAGGTGGTCGCCACCGCCAAGGGCGAGGCGCTGGAACTGATCAACTTCCGCCATCCGTTCTACGAGCGCCTGTCGCCGGTCTACCTGGCCGACTACGTGGCCCTCGATGCCGGCACCGGTATCGTCCACTCGTCGCCGGCCTACGGCGAAGACGACTTCTATACCTGCAAGCGCTACGGGATGAGCAACGACGACATCCTCAGCCCGGTGCAGAGCAACGGCGTCTACGTCGACTCGTTGCCGTTCTTCGGCGGCCAGTTCATCTGGAAGGCCAACCCCAACGTGGTGGCCAAGCTGGAAGAGGTCGGCAGCCTGCTGGCCCACGAAACCATCAATCACAGCTACATGCACTGCTGGCGGCACAAGACGCCGCTGATCTATCGCGCCACCGCGCAGTGGTTCGTCGGCATGGACAAGCAGCCCAGGCAGGGTGCTTCCCTGCGCGAGCGAGCGCTGGAAGCCATCACCCAGACCGAATTCGTCCCGGGCTGGGGCCAGGCGCGCCTGCACGGAATGATCGCCGGGCGTCCCGACTGGTGCATCTCGCGCCAGCGCAACTGGGGCGTACCGATCCCGTTCTTCCTGCACAAGGCCAGTGGCGAACTGCATCCACGCACCGTCGAGCTGATGGAAGAGGTCGCGCAGCGAGTCGAGAAGGAAGGCATCGAAGCCTGGTTCAAGCTCGACGCCGCCGAGTTGCTCGGCGAGGAGGCCGCGCAGTACGACAAGATCAACGACACCCTGGACGTCTGGTTCGACTCCGGCACCACCCACTGGCACGTGCTGCGTGGCTCCCACCGGATCGGCCATGCCAGCGGCCCGGTCGCCGATCTCTACCTGGAAGGTTCCGACCAGCACCGCGGCTGGTTCCACTCCTCGCTGCTGACCGGCTGCGCGATCGACAACCATGCGCCGTACCGCCAGTTGCTGACCCACGGTTTCACCGTCGACGAGTCCGGCCGCAAGATGTCCAAGTCGCTGGGCAATACCGTGGTGCCGCAGACCGTCATCGATACCCTGGGCGCCGACATCCTGCGCCTGTGGGTAGCCTCGACCGATTACTCGGGCGAGATCGCGGTATCCCAGCAGATTCTCCAGCGCAGCGCCGATGCCTACCGGCGGATCCGCAATACCACGCGCTTCCTGCTGTCCAACCTGAACGGTTTCGATCCGGCCACGGATCTGCTGCCGCCCCAGGAAATGCTGGCCCTGGATCGCTGGGCGGTCGATCGTGCCCTGCTCTTGCAGCGCGAGATCGAAGAGGCGTACCGCGAGTACCGCTTCTGGAACGTCTATTCCAAGGTGCACAACTTCTGCGTACAGGAGCTGGGCGGGTTCTACCTGGACATCATCAAGGACCGCCAGTACACCACCGGCGCCAACAGCGTCGCCCGGCGCTCCTGCCAGACCGCACTGTTCCACATCGCCGAGGCCCTCGTACGCTGGATCGCCCCGATCCTGGCGTTCACCGCCGAGGAAGTCTGGAAGTTCCTGCCCGGCGAGCGCGCCGAGTCGGTAATGCTCGCCACCTGGTACGACGGCCTCAGCGAACTGCCGGCCGACGTGACGCTGAATCGCCAGTACTGGGAACAGGTCATGGCAGTGAAGGCCGCGGTCAACAAGGAGCTGGAGAACCAGCGCGCGGCCAAGGCCGTGGGCGGCAACCTGCAGGCCGAAGTCACCCTGTATGCGGAAGACGCGCTGCAGGCCCAATTGGCCAAGCTGGGCAACGAGCTACGCTTCGTCCTGATCACCTCGACCGCGACCCTGGCGCCGCTGTCGGCGGCTCCAGCCGACGCGGTGGACAGCGAAGTCGCCGGCCTCAAGCTGAAAGTGGTCAAGTCGACCCACGCCAAGTGCGGTCGTTGCTGGCACCATCGCGAGGACGTCGGTCAGCATGCTGCGCATCCTGACCTGTGTGGTCGCTGCATCGAGAACATCGAAGGCAGCGGCGAGGTTCGCCACTATGCCTGAGGTCGATCGTTTCGGGCGCTTGCCCTGGCTGTGGATCACCGTGCTGGTGTTCGTCCTCGACCAGCTCAGCAAGGCGTTCTTCCAGGCCGAACTGAGCATGTACCAGCAGATCGTGGTGATCCCCGATCTGTTCAGTTGGACCCTGGCCTACAACACCGGTGCCGCCTTCAGCTTCCTGGCCGACAGCTCGGGCTGGCAGCGCTGGCTGTTCGCCCTGATCGCCATCGTCGTCAGCGCGATCCTGGTGGTCTGGCTGAAACGCCTGAAGAAAGGCGAGACCTGGTTGGCCATCGCCCTGGCGCTGGTGCTCGGTGGCGCCCTGGGCAACCTCTACGACCGCATGGTTCTTGGCCACGTGGTGGACTTCATCCTGGTGCACTGGCAGAACCGCTGGTACTTCCCGGCGTTCAACCTGGCCGATAGCGCCATCACCGTCGGCGCCGTCATGCTGGCGCTCGACATGTTCAGATCGAAGAAATCCGGAGAAGCCGCCCATGGCTGAGTCGACCCGCATTGGCCAGGAGAGCCGCGTCACCCTGCATTTCGCCCTCAAGCTGGAGGACGGCAACGTCGTCGACAGCACCTTCGACAAGCAGCCGGCCTCGTTCAAGGTCGGCGACGGCAACCTGCTGCCGGGCTTCGAACAGGCGCTGTTCGGCTTGAAGGCTGGCGACAAGCGCACCCTGAGCATTCTTCCCGAACAGGGCTTCGGCCAGCCGAATCCGCAGAACGTGCAGATCATGCCGCGCGACCAGTTCCAGGACATGGAGCTGGCCGAGGGCCTGCTGGTGATCTTCAACGACGCGGCCAAGACCGAACTGCCGGGCGTGGTCAAGGCGTTCGATGAGCAGCAGGTGACCGTCGACTTCAATCATCCGCTGGCCGGCAAGACCCTGGCCTTCGAAGTCGAGATCATCGACGTCCAGCCGGCCTGAACCGTCGGTCGCTGCGCCCTTCCCAAGCGGGGAGGGCGGTAGCAAGGTTCATTCGTCCAATCACCGCGTCGCCCACGAGACCGCCATGCAAATCAAACTCGCCAATCCCCGCGGCTTCTGCGCCGGCGTGGATCGCGCCATCGAGATCGTCAACCGTGCCCTCGATGTCTTCGGCCCGCCGATCTACGTGCGTCACGAGGTGGTGCACAACAAGTTCGTCGTGGACAACCTGCGCCAGCGCGGCGCCATCTTCGTCGAGGAACTCGATCAGGTGCCGGACAACGTCATCGTCATCTTCAGCGCCCACGGCGTTTCCCAGGCGGTCCGCAAGGAAGCCGAGGGGCGCGGCCTGAAGGTTTTCGACGCGACCTGCCCGCTGGTGACCAAGGTGCACATGGAAGTGGTGCGCTACAGCCGCGACGGCCACGAATGCGTGCTGATCGGGCATGAAGGCCACCCCGAGGTGGAAGGCACCATGGGCCAGTACGATGCCAGCAACGGCGGTGCCATCTACCTGGTGGAGGACGAGGCCGACGTCGCCGCGCTGGAGGTGCGCAAGCCCGAAGCCCTGCACTACGTGACCCAGACCACCCTGTCGATGGACGACACCTCGAAGGTCATCGATGCCCTGCGCGCCAAGTTCCCGCAGATCCAGGGGCCGCGCAAGAACGACATCTGCTATGCCACCCAGAACCGCCAGGATGCCGTGAAGGAACTGGCCGACCAGTGCGACATGGTCCTGGTGGTGGGCAGCCCCAACAGTTCCAACTCCAACCGCCTGCGCGAACTCGCCGAGCGGATGGGCACGCCGGCCTACCTGATCGACGGTGCCGAGGACATGCAACGCGGCTGGTTCGACGGTGTGCGTCGCATCGGAATCACCGCAGGCGCTTCCGCGCCGGAAGTGCTGGTGCGCGGCGTTATCGCCCAGCTACGTGAGTGGGGGGCGTCGGAGGAACAGGAACTGGACGGGCGGGAGGAGAACATTACCTTCTCGATGCCCAAGGAACTGCGGGTCAAGGCTTTGTGAACCGTGCGCAATGAAAGAGCCCCTCTCGTAGAGGGGCTCTTTCGTTTCAGCGCCAGCAGTCGTTGACGGTGCTGTTGTTGCCGGTCTTGCCGGCTGCGCCGCGTTCGCCGAGCTGATTGAGGGTCAGCTTGCCGCAGGTCTTGTCGCGGGTCTGCGAGTTGATCGGCGTGGCGGTCAGGGTATAGGTGGTGCTGGTGGGCGTCGCTATGGTGAGGTTGTACAGGTTGTTCGGCGAGTTGGCCGAACTCATGCCCAGCTTGGCTACGTCCTTGGTGTAGCCGACCCCGGGGTTCTGCGAGTAGTAGCGTTCCTGGCGCGCGGCTGCGTCCGAGAGCAGGGCCTGGCCCTCGGTGCGGTTGGAGCGGATCACGTAGTTCTGGTAACTGGGAATGGCGATGCCGAGGAGGATGCCGATCACCGCCACTACCACCACCATTTCCAGCAACGTGAAGCCCTTCTGTCTTGTCCTCATCGGGGCTGCTCCTCCCCGTCCTGGCGGGGCTGTTCTTTCTCGATCATCTCGGCCAGCTCCTGTTCGCTCATCTGTTTGTGAATGTAGATATCGGTGATGGTGGACCACGGCTGGCTGACGGTGCCAGAGTAGGACACCACGGAGCCCGGCTTGACCTGGAACAGGCTGGGCATGCCGTTCCTGACGGTGCTGTTGGGAAGGCGGTAGAGCCGGTGGTCGATGTCCACCAGGTTCTTCTCGACCTGGACTTCGAAGACCACGCCAGCGCCTTCGAAGGTCTGGGGCTCTTCGGCCCAGCAGAGGCCGGGAACGGCCAGGGCCAGCAGCATAGGCAGCACTTTCATATCAGTTCTTTCCTTCGATGGGGCGCCAGTTCTGGCGGCCACGGGTGTTCGGACCGGGGTTCACGGTCAGGCATTCGCCCGAGGAGCAGACTTCCGGATTGCCCTGTTCGTTGGTGCTCAGCGTCAAGCCTCCCAGGCCTTTCTGCTCGGTACCGGATACCGCGACGTTCTGCTTGTTGTAGCTGTAGTCGGATTTCGAGTCCACGACGCCCTGGCGTGCCAGGTCGAACACGGTGAAGCTGGTGCGACCGCCGGTATAGGGATCGAGGCCATAGGTCCAGTTGCTGGCGCCGTCGGCACAGGGGTCATCGTTCGGGGTGATGGTTTGCAGCAGCACCACCTGGCCGATGGCGATCATGTCCTCGATCAGCATCTCGCCCTTCAGGGTGCCGTTGACCATGAAGTCCAGATACCAGCCGGACTGCTTGGTGCTGCCGTCATTGTTCAGCCAGTTGACCGGGTTCTGACTGGCGATGCGAATGGTGCGAGCGGTCGAGGCGAAGGTCGAGTCGGCCTGCAGGTCCAGGGTCTGCTGCTGCAGGTTGCCGCGCGTCAGTCGGGGTGTGCTGCCCGCGGCTTCGCCCTTGGTCTGCTGGTCCCAGATGCCGTAGAGCGTCTGGGCGCGGCTGGTATCGGCCCGGGCGTCGGCGTTCTCGAAATACTTGCCGGTGCCGAAGATCACGATGTAGCCCTTGCGTGTCGGATGGCGAACCAGCGAGGGCGCGGCGGTGATCGCCTGCGCCGCGCCGGCGGAGTCGACCGCCGAATAGAGCGGTTGGCCACCGAAAGACACCCTGAAGCTCGAGGCCACCGCCGGGCCGTCGTTGGCTCGGCTGAACGGATCGTCCTGGTTGACCTTGCCGGCGATCAGGTCGAAGCGCCAGAGGTTGCCTTGCAGGTCGCCGGCGTAGGCGTAGTCGGCTACGCCGTCGCTGTTGTTGTCTGCCAGGCGAGGGCTGGATAGACCGTTAGGTACGCCGGTCCTGCCGGTGACTTCCAGTTTGCGGGTGATGGCCCCGGTTTCCAGGTCGATGATCAGCAGCGCGGCCTTGTCGTTCAGGCTGGAATAACCGTTTCCGGTAACCACGGCCCACTTGCCGTTGTGCAGCCGGGCGACCGTGGGTTTGGGGAAGCTGTAGCCCAGGTCGGGCTCCTGGTCCACGCCGATTTCCCAGAGGAGCTTGATGTTGGCGGGGTCGGTCACGTCGAGGGCGAACAGGCCCTTGCCGCCGGCACGCAGGCTGCCGATCAGCACGGTATGCCAGGCGCCGCCGAAGAAGGCGTCGGCGACCACCGGCGAGCCGTCGACGTAGAACTGGTGGGCGCCGCCCTGGTAGCCGCGGGCGGTCAACTTGTGGAGCTTCTCGAAGACCGCGCTTGGGATGAAGGCGAAGGTCTCGTTACCGTCGGTATCGAAACCGTGCAGCATGCCGTCGTTGGCGCCGACGTATACCCGCGGGGCACGGGTTTTCTGTGCTTCTGCGAACGTGGAGTAGTTGCCGCTGGGCTCGATCGGCTGGGCCAGGTAGGTCAGGTACTGGGCCTTGCCGACCGTCGCCGGCGAGGAGTTGATGATATCGCCGAGGATCGAGTTGCGGGTGCGGAAGTTGTCGCTGTTCTCCTTGCTGCGATCGCCGCGCAGGAAGGCCACGCGGTCCTGGCCCTTGGTGTCGGCGACATCGTTGCGGTCCGGATCGCGGTTCAACTGCCGCTTCTGGTCGGCGCTGAGGCTGCCCCAGGTGAACTCCTTGAGGCCCGAGGTACCGGATCCGGCCATCATGATCTTGCGGCCAGCTCCACCGTTGGGCATCGCGTCGAGGATGCTCTGCGCGCTCCACAGCTTGGTCTGCACGGTGGCCTTGTCCTGGGTGGTCAGGCTGTAGCGGGTCAGGTCGCCAGCCCAGTTCTTGTCGCTGGCGAAGCTGGTCTGGTAGGCGAAGCGGGTCAGCTTGTCGCCAGTGTCGTCTTCCTGCAGGGACGAGCTGATGGCGGGGCGGGATGCCGGCAGGTCCTTGCCCGAAATTCGGTTGAGGATGTCCTGGAAGGCCGCGACCAGTTGGTCCGGCGAGTCGGCGCTGAAGAACTCGCCCCGGGAGTTCACTGCGGCGTGCCACAGATCGTAGACGTTGTTGGGGTCGTTGTTCGACGCGCGGGGCCAGCTCAGGTTGCCAGCCACGATATCGTTGTAGCCACCGGAAAAGGTGGAGCCTTCCCATCTCGGACTGGTGAGGCTGGTGGTCAGGCCCAGGCCCAGGGTGTAGGTCACCATGTGTTGCCAGGTCGCCGGATCGTTGCGCGGATTCCAGTACTCCGCCGAGGGATTGGCCTGGTCCGGGTAGGGAATGTACGGCTTGATGTTGTCGTCGATATCCGGCCGGGCATCGGTGGCCCAGTAATGGAAGGCCTGGTCGGCCAGGGTATTGGACGTACCGTCCCTGTAGGGTGTCTGGCTGCTATAGCTCTTCCCATCGGGGAGGTTACGAGCGGTGCTGTCGGCATTGCCTACGCTGGCCGAGTCGTTGTTCCAGAGACCGTCGGTCATCAGGATATGATAGCTGCCCCGGCAGCTGTACTCGGGCGCGGTCTGAGTCCCTGGGCGATAAGCATAGGGACCGTTGACGCCAGTCTTCTTGAGAAACTCGCCTGCCCGGGTCATCGCCTGGCGCAGTGGCGTACCACCATTGACCGAAAGATTTTCCAGCCAGTTGAAGAAGTTCACCCGATGTTGACCAGTGAAGTCTCTCAGGTAGTTGTTGTAGCAGTTGCTGGAACCGCTGCCGATCTGGCAGTAGGAGTTGTTCAGCAACTGCCAACTGATCCGCGCATTTTCCGGCAGACTATAAAAGGCTAGGTTGGCGGCGGTCTGGGTAGCCAGGGCGCGGGTACGGTAGAAGGAATACCAGTTGGCAAAGTTCTGTTGCTGGTCTGCTCCGACAATATCTACACGCTTGTAACAGGATTCGTTGGTCGAGGAGCAACCGGAGCCCGAGTATTGGTAGTAGAACGCGAGTCGAGAGCTGTGCATGCTGGACTCGCTGCCCGCACTCGAGCCACCACTGTAGGAAATAGTTGGCCGGTAGTAGCGGGACAGATCCACTTGGCCCTGTTGGGTGAATCCATTGCGCCACGCTGCGGTGAAACTCGGCTTCGGATAGTCTTGGACCTGAATCTGGCCGTTGGAGAGGGTTACTTTCTTCGGCAGTTTGTACCGCGTATTCGGGTCGTAGTACATCGGGTTGAAGCTGTTCGACGCGAAGAACGTATCGTTCCCATATCTGGAAATGCTGTCTGGCGCATAGGCGAACGCCATACTGCCCGAGTCGTCGAGAGTCACCAGCATGTTCGGGGCGACGCCCTGAATCAGCATCAGCGGCTGCTGGCTGACCGACAGGGCGGCGGCGTGGGTGGTCTGGGCGGAGAGCAGGACGGCGCCGCTGAGCGCGGCTGCCAGCGAGGTCTTGCCGATCTGGTGGAGTGCCGATTTCATGCGAGGCTCGATCAGTTGGTATAGAGACGGGCGAGAACGGTCTGCAGGACGGTTTCGCTGTTGGTCTGGTTGCGCGCGACGCTATTGGTCTCGTAGTAGAAGGTGCCGATGCCGCGCATCAGGTTGCCGTATTCGGGGCTTTCCGCTTCGTTGACCTGGCCGCCCGAGGGAATGGGCAGGTTGTTCCACTGCACGCTGTAGAGCGTGCCCGCGGTGGTCGCGCTGGTGATGTCGCTGCCGCGGTAACTCATCCAGGTATTGGCGATGCCCTTCAGCACGCCGACCGGATTCTGGTGGGTGTCCGCCAGCTTCAGGTTCAGCGCGGCGAGGTCCAGCAGGCAGGGACGGGCCACGTTGTCGGCCCTACAACCGGTGCCGGGCTCCGGCGGACGCAGGGTGTTGACGAAGCGCCGCTCGCCTTCGCGGAGTCCGGACTCGGCGGCATTCTGCAAGCGAGTCTGTTCGATGACGTTGCCGGTGATGCGGCTTTCCAGTACCACTTCGCGCATGCTCGAGACCGCCAGCAAGGTGACGATCACCAGGATCGCCAGGGCGATGACCAGCGTGGCGCCGCGCTGTTGTGCAGGGAAGTTGTTCATGGCACGAGATTCCTGAGTGTCTGGCTGCCCTTGGCGATCTGGTAGAGGCGGTCCTTGTCGTTGCCTTGCAGGCTGGTCTTGGACGAGGGGTAGAGCGTGATCCAGTCGTCCAGGGTCTTGCTGTCACCCTGGCGCAGGTTCTTGTCGCTGGCCATCAGCGCGGAGTAGCGCAGGGCACGCACCGGACGGTCGGCGATGTTGGCCTGTTCGACGAAGCTTTCCACTTCGCGTTTGCCGGCCATGGTCGGGCCGACGCCGTACTCAAGCTTGAAGTCGACCAGGCCGCTGACGATCTCCTGGCCTTTTTCCTTGATTGTCTGCGCGGAGCAGGCGAGGCTGCCGGGGACATCGGCGGTCGCGGGAACGAACAGAACGCGTGCGGTGATGGCCTGGGCGGTAGCGAATGGATCGCTGGGGGTGGTGATCGAGTTGCCTTCGCAGTCGTAGGCTTCGCCTGGCGCCGGTTGATAGCGGTAGCAGAATCCGCTCTGGCCGGCCTTGACCACGGCGGGCACCAGGGTCGAGCCGGCTTTGAATGCCTCGCAATAGGCGGTTTTCTGCTGCGCCGGGAAGGCAAACTCGTTGGGGTCGTCCGCACGTCGACGGAAACCCACCTTGGCCAGTTGCTGGTCCAGGAACATCATGGCGAAGCGTCCGTTTTCCTGGTTGCCTGCCTGGCCTTGCTGGAACAGGTAGTTGCGCTTGTTGTCCAGGTAGATCTGGGTAATCCCGAGAATCAGGAAGCTGCTGATGGCGAGGGCCACCAGTAGTTCGATCATGGACAGACCCGATTGCCGTCGGGAGCGGTTGTTCATGCTCATGGCTCAACCCTGAGGGTGTAGTAGCAGAGGGAGGTGTCGGCGCTGCTGTCGGCGGCGTTGACGCAGGCGCCTTGCTTGCCGCGCCAGGCCAGGCGGATTTCCAGCATGGAGCCCTTGCCGTCGCAGTCGCCCGGCTTCGAGCTGCGGCAGATGTAGTAGTCGCTCATCAGCAGGTCGCCAGCGCCTGGCAGTTCGTTCTTCACCTGTTCCGCCCAGCATCCCAGGCGGTCCTTGATCGCGTCGGGCAATGGCGTGCAGGAGGACGGCGCGGTGGGGAACGCCGACCCCTTGGCCTTGAAGAAGTCGGATTGCGTGGCCATCTGGTCCTTGACGTCGTACAGCGCCTTCGGGCTCGCCCGCATGCTTTCCAGCAGGTTGCTGCCGAGCATGGCTGCCTTGTTGCGCTCGACCGAGTCGGCGGTGTACTGGATGGTCTTGCCCTGCATGGCGATCATGCCCAGCACGCCGATGCTGATCAGCAGCAGGGCGACCAGCACTTCGATCATGCTGAAGCCGGATTGGTACAGCGGCTTGTGCCGCGATTTCAATAGCATGACTGGGGCGCCTTGGAGGAAGGTTCGAGTTGGATCCGGCCGGCCTGGCTGATGCTCAGCACGCGGCCGCCGTCGGTCTTGCCGTTCTGGCAGATGGCGAAGGTTCGTTCCGTTGGCGGTACGAGGGTACCGTTGGCCGTGAAGGTCAGATGTTCCACGGCGCTCTTTTCCTTCGCTGTCAGCGTGGCGGCACGGAAGCCGTCGTGTTTGCGCAGGGGCGCGGCGATCGAGCCAGAGGCCAGGACACCTATGCTCAGGCCCTTGCCCCAGTCCTTGTCCTTCAGCGCCTGGATGGTGATCGCGCGCCTCTGGGACACGGCTTCGCTGCGAGCGTACTGCAGCATCGCATTGAGTTCCTCGGCGGCGCTCTGCAGTTCGTTGCGTTCTGTCAGCTGCTTGAAGTTCGGAATGGCGAAGCTCGCCATGATGGCCAGCAGGACGACGATGATCAGCAACTCGATCAGGGTGAAGCCGGTCGAGTTGGAACGATATGACATGCGGTTGCTCCAGGGGGTCTACGCCTGGAAAGCATGCCAAACGGGCCTGGGAGCGTCTTGCGGTCGTTGACGGTCGGCCCGTGGGGCAGGACAACTGGTCCATGATCATCCGGAAGTGCTGCATAGCTCACGTTTCTCTCGGTTCTCCCTGGCGCTCGCGGTACGGAGCCGGCCCTGCCGGTTGAGGATCAGTTGCCAGGCAACGGTATGCCTTCCGCAGAGCAGAAACCGCCCGTTGTGAATGTTGAGCTGGCCGCTGGGGAGGAACCTGAGGCGGTTCGAACGGTTCCAGCGGAGCCTTTCCTTCTTTGCAAGCGCGCGTCCCACGAGAAGCCGTTCCCCACCGTCTTCCGCAAGCAGCCAGCCCTCTCCCCAGTCGTTGCCGCAGTGACGGCCATCGGTCGACGGACAGAGCGTCACCGGGCGCTGGTAGGCGACGGCATGGGTTCTGCCCAGCTGGATGCTCGCGCTCAGCTCGTGCAACACACTTCGCTGGCGATTGCCGTCCAGCCAGGCTGCCATCCCGGGCAGCGCCAGGCTTCCCAGTATCCCCAGCAGAACCAGCGCAAACAGCAGCTCGGTGAGCGTCAACGCTCTCTGCGACCTTTCGACCATGGCAGGCGGCCCTTTTGCTCGTATCATTCCGCGACGGTCGTATCTCGCCGGATTTTCCCCGTTGCCTCAATCAGCAGCGGGATGAGGCGTATGACCGACTTTTCTGCAACCCCTGTGTGATCGTGGAGGCCCTGGTGTCGGAAAGAGTTGTGGTAGTGGGCGCTGGTGTCATCGGCCTGTTGACCGCCCGGGAGCTGGCGCTCGCCGGACTGCGGGTGACCCTGGTGGAGCGGGGCGAGAGTGGGCGTGAGGCATCCTGGGCGGGAGGCGGGATCGTCTCGCCGCTCTATCCGTGGCGCTACAGCCCGGCGGTGACCGCCCTGGCGCACTGGTCGCAGGATTTCTACCCGGCCCTGGGGCAGCGTTTGCTCGACGAGACCGGGCTCGATCCCGAGGTCCATACCGTTGGCCTGTATTGGCTGGACCTGGACGACCAGACCGAGGCACTGCAGTGGGCACGCAAGCACACCCGGCCGTTGAAGGAAGTGCCGATCGAGGAGGCCTACGCGGCGGTGCCCGGGCTGGGCGCCGGCTTCCAGCGGGCGGTCTACATGTCGGGCGTGGCCAATGTGCGCAATCCTCGCCTGGCGCGCTCATTGCGGGCATCCCTGCAACAATTCGCCAATCTCGAACTGCATGAGCAGACGGAGGTGCGCGGCTGGTTGCGCGACGGCGATCGAGTGGTCGGCGTGGCGACCTCGCGTGGCGAGATCCGTGGCGACAAGGTGCTGCTGGCGGCAGGCGCCTGGAGCGGCGAGTTGTTGAAGCCGCTTGGCCTGGAACTGCCCGTGGTACCGGTGAAAGGGCAGATGATCCTCTATAAGTGCGCGGCGGATTTCCTGCCGCGCATGGTGCTGGCCAAGGGGCGCTACGCGATTCCGCGGCGCGACGGCCACATCCTGATCGGCAGCACCTTGGAACATTCGGGCTTCGACAAGACGCCGACCGACGAGGCGCTGGAAAGCCTCAGGGCGTCTGCGGCAGAACTGTTGCCGGACCTGGCGGACATGCAGCCGGTGGCCCACTGGGCAGGGTTGCGCCCGGGCTCTCCCGAAGGCATCCCCTATATCGGTCCGGTGCCTGGCTTCGACGGGCTCTGGCTGAATACCGGGCACTACCGCAACGGGCTGGTCCTGGCGCCGGCGTCGTGCCGTCTGCTGGCGGATCTCATCAGCGGGCGGGAACCGATCATCGACCCGGCCCCCTACGCCCCGGCTGGTCGCCTCTGAGGAGCGAAAACCAAAAGGCCTGTCTTCGGACAGGCCTTTTCACTTTCAGTCGATGCCCAGCTTTTTCAGGCGGTAGCGCATCGAGCGGAACGTCAGGCCCAGGCGCTGGGCCGCGGCGGTGCGGTTCCAGCGGGTCTCCTCGAGTGCCTGCATGATCAGCTTGCGCTCGATGTCTTCCAGGTAGTCCTCGAGGTTGTCTATTTCGCTCAGGCTCGCGGCGCCTTCCTGGCTGGCACCCGGCGCATCGGCCAGGCGCAGGTCGTGAGGCTGGATCTGGTCGTCTTCGCACAGGGTATAGGCGCGCTCCAGCATGTTTTCCAGCTCGCGGACGTTGCCTGGGAAGCGGTAGTTCTTCAGCTTCTCCTGTGCGTCGCCGGTCAGCCTGGCGGCCGGCAGGCCGGTGTCGCCGGCCAGGCGCTTGAGGATGCGATCGGCGAGCAGCGGGATGTCCTCGCGGCGTTCGCGCAGCGGCGGTACGCGCAGCTCGATGACGTTGAGGCGGTAGTAGAGGTCCTGGCGGAAGCGCCCGGCGCCGACTTCGGCGGCGAGGTCCTTGTGGGTGGCGCAGAGGATGCGCACGTCGACGGCGACCTCCTGCTGGCCGCCGACCGCGCGCACGGCCTTTTCCTGGATCGCCCGGAGCAGTTTGACCTGCATGGCCATCGGCAGGTCGGCGACTTCGTCGAGGAACAGGGTGCCACCGCTGGCGGCCTGGAACAGGCCCTGCTTGTCTTCGATAGCGCCAGTGAAGCTGCCTTTCTTGTGGCCGAAGAACTCGCTTTCCATCAGCTCGGAGGGAATCGCGCCGCAGTTCACCGGCACGAACGGCCGCTCGATACGTGGCCCCTGCTCGTGGATCAGGCGCGCCACCAGTTCCTTGCCGCTGCCGGACTCGCCACTGATGTAGACCGGCGCCTGGCTGCGCGCCAGCTTGCCGATCTGGTTGCGCAGGGCGCGCATCGGCGGCGACTCGCCGAGCAGGCGGTTGTCCACCGGCGCTTCCTCGGCTTCCGGGTTGCGCAAGCGCAGGGCGGTTGCCACCAGCTCCCGCAAGCGACCGAGGTCGACCGGTTTGGTGAGGAAGTCGAAGGCACCGGCCTTGAGCGCCTGGATCGCGGTGTCCAGGCTGCCGTACGCGGTGATCATGGCCACCGGGGTCTGTGGATGGCGCTGCTGGATGTACTGGACCAGATCGAGGCCGCTGCCGTCCGGCAGGCGCATGTCGGTGAGGCACAGGTCGAACGGCTCGCGGGCCAGCAACTCGCGGGCTTCCTTGACGTTGCGGGCGCTGCGGGTGTCCAGCTTCATGCGGCCGAGAGTGATTTCCAGCAGTTCGCGGATATCCGGTTCATCGTCGACGATCAGGGCTTTTTGTCGGCTCATGCGTGCGGCTTCCGTCAGCTGAGTTTGCGCGGGTGGGCGAAGGTGATGCGGAAGCAGCCGCCGCCTTCCTCGCGATTGCGGTAGTCGATCCGTGCCTGGTTGCTCTCGCAGAGTTCGCGGGAGAGATAGAGGCCCAGGCCGGTGCCTTTGCTTTCTGTAGTAAAGAAGGGTTCGAACAGGTTGTTCAGTTTGTCCGCCGGTACGCCGGGACCGTCGTCGATGACTTCCAGCACCGGCAGGTCGCTCTCCGGGTCGCGCGCGAGGCTCAGCCAGACCTGGCCGCGCCCGTGCGCCTGGGCGCTGTAGCGAAGACCGTTCTGCACCAGGTTGCTCAGCACCTGGTTCAACTGGTGTGGGTCCATGCGGGTCTGGATGTCGCCGGCACCGAGCTGCAGGTGCAGTTCGCTGTCGTTGCGCAGCCTGCCGGGATATTCGTCGACGAACCGCTGAAGCCACTCCTTCAGGTCGAGCTGCTGCGGTTCGGCCTGGCGGCGACGGGAGAGCTGCAGGACGTTCTCGATGACCAGGTTCATCCGCTTCGACTGGTCCTGGATGATCTGCGTCAGCCGTCGGTCCGGGGCATCCAGTTCCTCTGACTCCTGCAGCAGTTGGGCGGCGTGGCTGATCGCGCCCAGCGGGTTGCGGATCTCATGGGCGATGCCGGCGGTCAGGCGGCCGAGACCGGCCAGCTTCATCTGCTGCGCCTGCTGGGCGATCTGCGAAATGTCTTCGAGGAAGATCAGCACGTGCTGGTCGTCTTCGCGGTTGAGGCTGATAAAGCTGGGTTGCACCGTCGGGCCGTCCGGCACCACCTTGAGCGTCGGCGGACGGAGGCTGGGATTCAGGCGCCATTGCTTCATGCAGTGCATCAGCATCGGGCTGTGGCGGCCGAGGCTGGCGCCCTGCACGTCGTCCTGCCTGAGCAGGCCGAGGGCGGCCTGGTTGGCGAGGAGGATGGCCTGACGGCTATCGACCACGAGGATGCCGGTGCGCATGCGCTGCAGGATCAATGCGTTGAGTTCCTCCAGGTTGGCGACCGTCTCGGCGCGTTCTTCGGCCAGCGTTTCGGTCTGCTCCTGGCGCCGCACCAGAGCCTGGATCACCAGCGCGGCGGCGAAGCACAGGGTGCCGAGGCCGCCGGCCTGGACGTAGTGGTTGGTGGCGTCCGGACTGCTCAGGCTGAGGAAGAAGGTCAGGTAGAGCAGGCCGAGGCTGGCCGCCGCCGCGATGACCAGGCCGATGCGCCCGCGCAGCAGGATGTTGGCAATGGCCACCGCCACCACCAGCAGGCTGCCGATGCCGCTGGGTACGCCGCCACCTGCGTAGAACAGGCCGCAAAGCATCAGCACGTCGGTGAGCGCGAGGATGAAGATCGGCAGCAATTGCCGTGACGGCGGCAGGAACAGCGCGACCAGGATGTTGAAGACCAGGTAGCACCAACTGCCGACATGGAACAGTTCAGGGTGGACGAGCTTGAGGACCTGATCTTCCAGTTCGCTGGAGATCAGCAGGACCAGTACCAGGCCGATGGTCAGGCGGTACAGGTGGTACAGACGGAGGATGCGTTGCCCCTGCTCCTCGCTCAGCCGTAGCCGTTCAGCGCGCACGGTCGCCCTGGTCCTGGCGCAGGTGCGCCTGGCTGCAATACCAGCGTTGTTCGTGGGCGAGGGCGTTGGCCTGCGGCACGTGGACGCCGCAATGGGCGCAGCGGACCATCGGCGATGCGCCCGGCTCGTCCTGCGGACGTTGCTGCTGGCGCGGAGTGGGACGGGTAAAGCGACGCCAGAGCCAGAACGCGATGGCGATCAGGGCGATCCAGAACAGGAGGCGGAAAAGGCCCATGGTGATCTCGGAGGCTGGAGAAAGCTGCAGTTTAGCCAAGCCGCCGGCTCGATCCCAGCCGGGAAGGTCCAGGCTGTGCGGCGTTTGGCGCTGGGAGAGGCATGGCGGCGGGCAAAAAGAAGGGAGGCCTGCGCCTCCCTTCGGTGTTTCGTGCGATCAGTCGAAGAGACCGAAGGTCATGTAGCTCCACCAGGAGCGGCCGGAGTCTTCGTCGTCATCGCTCTCCGGCTTCTCGTCGTCGGCGCTGTGATCCTGGTTTTCCGGCTTCAGTTCGGCGGGGATCTCCCGCTCGGCATCCTCGTACTGCTTGATCACGTCCTTGGCGGCCTGGGTTTCCATGTGCGGCGGCGGCTCGCCGCCCTCGATCAGGCCCAGGGTGGCCTTGGCCAGCCAGGAGCGGGTGTCGGCCTCGCTTTCGCGGGCGACGAACTCGCCATCCTTGAGGCTGGCGTTATCCGGATAGTTGAGCTTGAGGGTTTCCAGGCTGGTGCTGGCCAGGTCGTCGAGACCCAGGCGACGGTAGGCTTCGACCATGATCGCCAGGCCATCGCCGACGGCCGGGGTTTCCTGGAAGTTCTCCACCACGTAGCGACCGCGGTTGGCGGCGGCGACATAGGCCTGGCGCTTCAGGTAGTAGTGGCCGACGTGCACTTCGTAGGCCGCCAGCAGGTTGCGCAGGTACACCATGCGCGCCTTGGCGTCCGGGGCGTAGCGGCTGTTGGGGAAGCGGCTGGTGAGCTGGGCGAACTCGTTGAAGGAGTCGCGGGCGGCGCCCGGGTCGCGCTTGGTCATGTCCAGCGGCAGGAAGCGCGCCAGCAGGCCGCGGTCCTGGTCGAAGGAGGACAGGCCCTTGAGGTAGTAGGCGTAGTCGACGTTGGGGTGCTGCGGATGCAGGCGGATGAAGCGTTCGGCGGCGGCGCGGGCGGCTTCGGGCTCCATGTTCTTGTAGTTGGCGTAGATCAGCTCGAGCTGGGCCTGCTCGGCGTAGCGGCCGAAGGGATAGCGCGATTCGAGGGCTTTCAGCTTGGTGACGGCGCTGTTGTAGCTCTTGTTGTTGAGGTCGTCCTGCGCCTGCTGGTACAGCTGGCTCTCGCTCAGGTTCTCGTCGACAGTCTCCTTGTTCGAGGAGCAGGCTGCGGTGAGGGCGAGGATGGCGATCAGCAGCAGGTGTTTCACTTGCATGGCGGCTTGCGTCCCTGGGACGGTCGGCTTGGCCTCAACCGTCTGTTATGATTGGCGCCCCAGGCACCCCCTGGGACAAAGACCCCGTATTTAACCACAGCGCGTAGCCGATTCCAAAAGCCGCGCTGAGCATCGTCTCCTACTCATGTCCGATATGATTCAACGCGCGGCCGAGGTGCCGTTCGAGCTGGGTGGCCAGCGTCTCGACCAGATCGCCGCCCAGCTTTTTCCCGAACACTCCCGCTCCCGTCTGGCCGGCTGGATCAAGGACGGACGCCTGACCGTCGACGGCGCCGTGCTGCGCCCGCGCGACATCGTCCACAGCGGCGCGCAACTGGTCCTGGAGGCCGAGCAGGAAGCCCAGGGCGAGTGGCTCGCACAGGACATCGAGCTGGAAATCGTCTACGAGGACGAGCACATCCTGGTGATCGACAAGCCCGCCGGCCTGGTGGTCCATCCGGCTGCCGGCCATCAGGACGGCACCCTGCTGAATGCCTTGCTCTACCATGTCCCGGACATCGCCAATGTGCCGCGCGCCGGGATCGTCCACCGCCTGGACAAGGACACGACCGGCCTGATGGTGGTGGCCAAGACGCTGGAGGCCCACACCAAGCTGGTGGCGCAACTGCAGGCACGGTCGGTCAGCCGCATCTACGAGGCGATCGTGATCGGCGTGATCACCTCCGGCGGCACCATCGATGCGCCGATCGGACGGCATGGCGTGCAGCGGCAGAAGATGGCGGTGGTCGACGCCGGCAAGGTGGCGGTCAGCCATTACCGCGTGCTGGAACGCTTCCGTGCGCACACCCATACCCGGGTCAAGCTGGAGACCGGGCGTACCCACCAGATCCGCGTGCACATGAGCCATATCGGCTATCCCCTGGTCGGCGATCCGGTCTACGGTGGGCGCTTCAGGATTCCCCCGGTGGCCAGCCAGACCCTGGTCCAGACTCTTCGCGAGTTCCCCCGGCAGGCGCTGCACGCGCGCTTCCTCGAACTGGATCACCCGGCCACCGGCGTGCGCATGAAGTGGGAGTCGCCGCTGCCGGAAGACTTCCTCTGGCTGCTCAGCCTGTTGCGCCAGGATCGCGAGGCGTTCGTCGGATGAACGCCTGGCTGACCCCCGACTGGCCGGCGCCGGCCCGTGTGCGGGCCTGCGTGACCACGCGCAGTGGCGGGGTCAGCCAGGCACCCTTCGACAGTCTGAACCTTGGCGCCCACGTCGACGACGATCCGCGCGCCGTGGAAGAAAACCGCCGACGCCTGACCGAGCGTCTGGAATGCCGGCCGAGCTGGTTGGACCAGGTGCACGGAGTGACGGTGGTGGAGGCCGACCCGAGCCGGGTGCTCAGGGCCGACGCCAGCTGGAGCGCGATGCCGGGCGTCGCCTGTACGATCATGACCGCCGACTGCCTGCCGGCGTTGTTCTGCGACCGCTCGGGCACCCGCGTGGCCGCGGCCCATGCCGGCTGGCGCGGGCTGGCGGCGGGCGTGCTGGAGGCGACGGTGGACAGCCTGGGCGTGCCCGGCGACGAACTGCTGGTCTGGCTGGGGCCGGCGATCGGCCCGCAGGCCTTCGAGGTCGGCGGCGAGGTCCGCGATGCATTCGTCGCTGCGCACGCCGAGGCGCGCTCGGCTTTCGTACCTAGCGCCAATCCGGGCCGCTTCATGGCCGACATCTACCGACTCGCGCGGATCCGCCTGGGCGCCCATGGCGTCACCGCCGTGCATGGCGGCGGCTTGTGCACCTTCAGCGATACCGCGCGCTTCTATTCCTACCGCCGCTCGTCGCGTACCGGCCGTTTTGCCAGCCTGGTCTGGCTCCAGGACTAGGCCCGCGCAGGTTATCCGGCGGCAACTGACCGATGTCACGGTCCGGTCGCTTGAACCGCGGAAAATCGCCCTTATCTACTGAGTCATCTCGGCGGGCTTTTCTTCATCAGGGACACCCATCGTTCCGGCCCGCTCTATAGAAGGAAGGACGACCCATGCGAATAGACCGTTTGACCAGCAAGCTGCAACTGGCGCTCTCCGACGCCCAGTCCCTGGCCGTTGGCCATGACCATCCGGCCATCGAGCCGGTGCACCTGCTTTCCGCCCTGCTCGAGCAGCAAGGCGGTTCGATCAAGCCCCTGCTGATGCAGGTCGGCTTCGATATCGCCGCCCTGCGCAGCGGCCTCAACAAAGAACTCGACGCGCTGCCGAAGATCCAGAGCCCGACCGGCGACGTGAACCTGTCCCAGGATCTCGCACGCCTGCTCAACCAGGCTGACCGCCTGGCCCAGCAGAAGGGCGACCAGTTCATCTCCAGCGAGCTGGTATTGCTGGCCGCGATGGACGAGAACACCAGGCTCGGCAAGCTGCTGCTCGGCCAGGGCGTGTCGCGCAAGGCGCTGGAGAATGCCGTGGCCAACCTGCGTGGCGGCGAAGCGGTGAACGACCCGAACGTCGAGGAGTCGCGCCAGGCGCTGGACAAGTACACCGTCGACATGACCAAGCGCGCCGAGGAAGGCAAGCTCGACCCGGTGATCGGTCGCGACGACGAGATCCGCCGGACCATCCAGGTCCTGCAGCGGCGGACCAAGAACAACCCGGTGCTGATCGGCGAACCCGGCGTCGGCAAGACCGCCATCGTCGAGGGCCTGGCCCAGCGCATCATCAACGGCGAAGTGCCGGACGGCCTCAAGGACAAGCGCCTGCTGGCCCTGGACATGGGGGCGCTGATCGCCGGTGCCAAGTTCCGCGGCGAGTTCGAGGAACGCCTGAAGGCAGTCCTCAACGAACTGGGCAAGCAGGAAGGCCGGGTCATCCTGTTCATCGACGAACTGCACACCATGGTCGGCGCCGGCAAGGCGGAAGGCGCCATGGACGCCGGCAACATGCTCAAGCCGGCTCTGGCGCGCGGCGAGCTGCACTGCGTCGGTGCTACTACCCTCGACGAGTATCGCCAGTACATCGAGAAGGATGCCGCGCTGGAGCGCCGCTTCCAGAAGGTGCTGGTGGACGAGCCGAGCGAGGAAGACACCATCGCCATCCTCCGTGGCCTCAAGGAACGCTATGAAGTGCACCACGGGGTGAGCATCACCGACGGCGCGATCATCGCCGCGGCCAAGCTGTCGCACCGCTACATCACCGATCGGCAACTGCCGGACAAGGCCATCGACCTGATCGACGAGGCCGCCAGCCGCATCCGCATGGAGATCGACTCCAAGCCGGAGGAACTGGATCGTCTCGACCGTCGCCTGATCCAGCTGAAGATCGAGCGCGAGGCGCTGAAGAAGGAAGACGACGAAGCCACCAGGAAGCGCCTGGCCAAGCTGGAGGAGGATATCGTCAAGCTCGAGCGCGAATACGCCGACCTCGAGGAGATCTGGAAGTCCGAGAAGGCCGAGGTACAGGGCTCGGCGCAGATCCAGCAGAAGATCGAGCAGGCCAAGCAGGAGATGGAGGCGGCGCGGCGCAAGGGCGACCTCGAGAGCATGGCGCGCATCCAGTACCAGACCATCCCGGACCTGGAACGCAGCCTGCAGATGGTCGACCAGCACGGCAAGACCGAGAACCAGTTGCTGCGCAACAAGGTGACCGACGAGGAAATCGCCGAGGTGGTTTCCAAGTGGACCGGTATCCCGGTGTCGAAGATGCTCGAGGGCGAGCGCGAGAAGCTGCTGCGCATGGAGCAGGAGCTGCATCGGCGAGTGATCGGCCAGGACGAGGCGGTAGTCGCCGTGTCCAACGCCGTGCGCCGTTCGCGCGCCGGCCTCGCCGATCCGAACCGGCCGAGCGGCTCGTTCCTCTTCCTCGGCCCGACCGGGGTGGGCAAGACCGAGTTGTGCAAGGCGCTTGCCGAGTTCCTCTTCGATACCGAGGAGGCGCTGGTGCGGATAGATATGTCCGAGTTCATGGAGAAACACTCGGTGGCCCGCCTGATCGGCGCGCCTCCGGGCTACGTCGGCTTCGAGGAAGGCGGCTACCTGACCGAGGCGATCCGCCGCAAGCCCTACTCGGTGGTGCTGCTGGACGAGGTGGAGAAGGCCCATCCGGATGTATTCAACATTCTCCTCCAGGTGCTCGAGGACGGACGCCTGACCGACAGTCACGGGCGTACGGTGGACTTCCGCAACACCGTGGTGGTGATGACCTCCAACCTCGGTTCGGCGCAGATCCAGGAGCTGGCCGGCGACCGCGAGGCGCAACGTGCCGCAGTGATGGACGCGGTCAATGCGCACTTCCGTCCGGAATTCATCAACCGGATCGACGAAGTGGTGGTGTTCGAGCCGCTGGCTCGCGAGCAGATCGCCGGCATCGCCGAGATCCAGCTCGGTCGCCTGCGCAAGCGCCTGGCCGAGCGCGAGCTGAGCCTGGAACTGAGCCAGGAGGCGCTGGACAAGCTGATTGCCGTCGGCTTCGACCCGGTCTATGGCGCACGCCCGCTGAAGCGGGCCATCCAGCGCTGGATCGAGAACCCGCTGGCGCAACTGATCCTGGCCGGCAAATTCGCGCCGGGTGCCAGTATCTCGGCGAAGGTGGAAGGCGACGAGATCGTCTTCGCCTGACCTCTTCGGGGGCGGACAGGGAAAGCCCCGCTTCGGCGGGGCTTTTTCATGGGCGTCCGGTAGGCGCGAGAGCGCTGCCGCATGCAGTGGAAGGGCCGTTTTGTCGCTCGTGGAAAAAGAAGAAAAACTTTTTGGATCAGAGGGTTGACATGCCCGCGCGCATCCGTAAAATGGCGCGCCTCTGAGACGCGAATCCAGCAACACCGGAAGCGTCCAGGGTTGGAAGAAAGACGTTCCGCGATAGCTCAGTCGGTAGAGCAAATG
>NZ_KV813344.1:7221-7514 GCF_001813645.1 Pseudomonas sp. HMSC063H08 | reverse complement strand
GTCCCTGGTTCGAGTCCAGGTCGCGGAGCCAACTTCCAATCGGGGTATAGCGCAGTCCGGTAGCGCGCCTGCTTTGGGAGCAGGATGTCGGGAGTTCGAATCTCTCTACCCCGACCACCTCATACTTGGGTCGTTAGCTCAGTCGGTAGAGCAGTTGGCTTTTAACCAATTGGTCGTAGGTTCGAATCCTACACGACCCACCATTTTCGACGGGGCGAGTTGCATAGGTCTAGGAAGGGGTGTTACGCCGGTTCTTGTCTAGCAGCCGTCTGGGCCGAACATTAGGCCCGCAT
>NZ_KV813344.1:5021-7121 GCF_001813645.1 Pseudomonas sp. HMSC063H08 | reverse complement strand
TAGGTGGGCTTTTCTGTTTCTAAGGCCCTGAAGCCATGGGATTGGCCCTGAGCTGGCCGCTCATACCTATCTGTAGGCGTAGCAAAGCACCTCCGACGTAATCTGCGATTACAGAGGGTCATGCGGTGATAGCCGCGAGAATTCAGGGCTCTGCGAGTGCGCCGGCGTTGATGTGCAGAGGCCCTCGCTTATTTCAGATTTTCCCTACCGGCCTACCGATCGGCCAACGGGGGGCTTGCTTTCTTTCCGACAACGGTACCCCATCTAGGAGCGCAGTTGCCCTCGGTTGTCGTCAGGCTTGCCTGTCGCAACAGGTGTTGGGCCAGCAGCGCGAACAGCAAGTCCTGTTCGGAGTTGTCCGCTGGTGGGGGTACCGCGTCGGCTCTTCTTTGAGTACAGAAGGGTGGTGAGTTGTAAGCCTGAATCTCCTGATCAGACCCCGTACTCGTCACTTCTGCTGTGGGTACCTGTGTCGACGGACTGCTTCCTCTCTGAGTTGGGCGTGGCAGCGCCGGCCTTGAATGAGCCGCCTTCTGCGGCGATCCACTGTAATCGACCTTTCGGGTCTGTGCCACGGCGCCCTGAGCTAGGCTTCGCTCGTTAAGCACTGCCCGAATCTGATCGTGATCCGTCTCGATATAGCTCATTGTTGTTTGGATGTTGGAGTGGTTGAGTAGATCCTTGGCGACATGGATATTGCGCTCATGCTGCTTCATCAAGTCGGAAGCCAGGGTGTGCCTGAATCGATGGGGCGTCATTCGTACCCCGGTCTTCTCGGTCAACTTTCTGTACATCGCCTCGACTTGGTCGGCATTCATTTCCTTGCGTGCATAGTGGCGTGAGAAACGATTCACATTGAATAGCTGGTCGTGGTGGCTCATGCCTACCTGCTCGGCTTCCTGGAGTAGCCGCCGTATATGGGGGGCTATCCCATCGGTGATGGGGACGGAAAACTCTCGGTGGGTTTTCTCTGTCTCAGCCCGGATCAGGATCATTTTTCTTTTCCAGTCCACATCGCACTTACGAATGCACAGCAGCGCATTCAGACGGATGCCGGTTTCGTAGAATGTCTCGAATACGCACCGCCAGAACCAAACCGGAGTGATTCGTGCGCGTTCCCCCGTGCAGTGCTCGGAGCTATCTAGCACTTTCAGCCAGGAGCGAGCGCTTTGTATGGCATCGAGTGCTACTGTCTTGCTCGGCCGCTTTGGCGGCGTCACTCCGGTTTTCTTGAAAGGATTGATTTGGCTGTGGGTCAGCAGTTCGTACTCAATGGCATATCCCCAAACGGTGCGCAGGTGGCTCGAGTAAGTGTTCCAACTGCGTTTGGATAGCCCCTGCTCCAATACCTTTCGTCTCCATTCCAATACACTCCGATGAGTGATTTCCTGCACGGTGACTGTGCTGCCGAAGTGCTTCATGAGCGCTCTGGTTGCTGCTCGATAGGTCTTCTGGCTGGCCTCTCTGAGGTCGTGTGCGAAGAGATATTCCTCGGTCAATTGAAGTGGGGTCATTCCACACCCCCTTCGGCATCGGTGATGACCGTGAGGCTTGGGTTGTCCAGAGGCTGCACAGGGAACAGCAGTTTGGGATCCTGGAGCAGGTATGCCTTGAGCTCTTTCGTCTTGCGAGGACCAGAAACCTTGATGGTCCAGATGTTCAGGTTCTTATTGGTCTTTCGGTGAAGACCCTGTTTCTCGAACGCGCGTTGCACCAGCTTCCAGCCGGTCGTCTCCTTGGCCTGGGCCAGCTTTTCGAGCTCTGGATGCTCATGGACATAACGCTTGAAGATTCCTGGTGTGACCAGCATGGCGGTCCCGTCGACGGTATGTATCAAGGCTTTGGTGTCGTTGATGAACAGGCGACGGGCCGCGATTCCAGATTTCATCCAGCCAACGAATCCCTGTCCCAGATCAGTGCTTCTGCTAGGCATAAATACGTCTTCAACTGTTTCAGGAGCGCAATCTGCTGGCTCCGCGGTTCCTAATGGCTGCTGCAGGTTCTCCTCCCCGCGAGTGTTCGTAGGAGAAGCAGCCGGTGAGGCGTGGCTAGTAGTGTCTAGCCCGCTTGGTGGCGAAGTGATATTACCAAGAAGCGCGT
>NZ_KV813344.1:2018-4921 GCF_001813645.1 Pseudomonas sp. HMSC063H08 | reverse complement strand
GGTGGCGAAGTGATATTACCAAGAAGCGCGTATAAGTCGTCCGTTTCTTCCTGATCATCAATTGACGGGTTCGCAATCGCCCGTATCTCCTTTGACGGTTTCGCAACGCTCGGCGAAGGTTGGCGGAGCGTCATCTTGGTTTCTGGTGCTTGCTGCTGTTCAATCGGATCGTTGGGGATTTCGCAGGTCGTTTCCGGCTTTTCAGGGGAGGCGTTGCCCTCTTCAATGACGAGTGATCCGCTGTAGGAATCAGGCCGCTCGGCAGGGTCAGCCCAAATCAAGGCTGGAGCGATCTTGAGGAGCGTGAACTTGTTTCTCCACCCAGCACCATTGTCTATCGTGGCCGTCCAGATGGCCTTGTCTTCGGCGTTCGTCTGAATGACGGCCTGGTCCTGGAGCATGTTGAAGAATGGCGCGTTGGAGGAGGGGACCCCTTCGATTCCCTGAGCCAGCAGGTAGGCTCTCAACTGATCGGCCGCGGGCTTGCTCACCAGCCAGAGTGCGTCCTGAGTCAGCCATCCATCGGACGGGCCGCTAGGTTGATTCAACTTGAACTTGTCCTTCACCAAGAAGCGAAGGCCGTCTGCCAACTGCCGCTGCAGCGACTGCTTCGGTGCAGCCAGCGCTCGATCCGGATTACCTCCCAACTCCTGCGCGACGGAGGCCTGGTCTGCCTTCACGATGATCTCGCCGAGGATCCCGGCGTGCTCGTACTGCCCAGCGAACAGGTAGATCAATTGAGCCCACAGCTCTGGAAAGCGACTGAGCCAATCGAGTGCCGTGCGCGGTAGCAGTTGGTGGATGAGGAGTGCTGAGGCAGCGCCGTGGAGCTGGTATTCGCGGGATTTCACGTACTTGAAGCGGTAAGGCTGGTTGATCGGTCCGTTCCAAGGGTGCCATGTGCTGCCGTCCTGCAGCTCAACCTGCAGGTCTACGACGATCTTGCCTATGTCGTGAGCCAGGGCACCATACGCCGCGGCGGCCGACCAGGCTTCAGCCTGGGCTGACTGTGACTCCGGCGCTGCGCCGATCGGGAGCAAATAGGTCTGCCGTACCTTCAGTGCGTAGGCCACGATCTCCAAGCCGTGATCGATCATCCCGCCTGGATGGGCATGGTGATGGTTTTCCGAAGCAGGGAGCTGCTGGACCAGCTCTGCATAGTTGGCCAGTGGCCGCCGGTAGATCTCCTCGAATTGCTGCTTGGATAGCGAGGCACGTTGCCAGATGTTCTCCAGTAGCTGCCGGCGCCGAGGTGTGCCGAGCAGCTCCATACTGCTCAGAGGAGGGAGGAATCCCCCTGGGGCAGCTTTGGTTAGTTGGCTGGGGGACGGCTTCCTGGAGATCCAGGAAAGGAGTTGAAACATGGGAGGCTCCATGACGATTCATGGAGCGGGCTTTTCCGCCAGATCAGGGCTGGCAACAACGATAAAACAACGGTAGCGGGGTAGGGTATTTTATTGGCAATATGCCAGCTCGGTCTTGTGGGGGGTGTCATAAATTCCGTGTTTAGGGCGGGTAGAGAATTACACGGAAGGGCGACTGAATCGGTCAGCGTAAAGGATAGCGAATTGGTTCATGGCTTGCTTCCAGTCGTGAGCGGATCGGCTCCATTTGGCGGTGATGTTTCGCAGCGCGAGCCAGATCAACTTGGAGGCGGCTTCGTCAGTAGGGAAATGGCCCCGGGTCTTGATGATCTTGCGTAGCTGCGAGTTGACATTCTCGATGGCGTTGGTGGTGTAGATCACCTTGCGGATCTCCGGCGCAAAGGCGAAGAACGGAATCACGCGATCCCAGGCATTGCGCCATGCCGCGCAGACGGTGGGGAACTTCTGACCCCACGGCCCATCGGCAAAGGCGTCAAGCGCGGCCAGGGCCGCTTCAGCACTGACAGCGGTATAGATCGGTCGGATCGCGGCGGCCAGCGCCTTGCGATCCTTCCAGCTCGCGTAATCGAGGCTGTTGCGGATCAGATGGACGATGCAGGTTTGCAGTGTGGTGGCCGGGAACACCGCGGCCAGCGCCTCGGGTATACCCTTCAACCCGTCAGTCACGGCGATCAGGATATCGCCCACGCCCCGGGTCTTCAGGTCGTTGAAGACCTTCATCCAGAACTTGGCGCCTTCGGTGCCTTCAATCCACAAACCCAGGATATCGCGTGTGCCGTCGGGTAGCACGCCCAGGGCCAGATAGACGGCCTTGTTGCGCACGACAGCATCCTCCCTGATCTTGACCCGCAGCGCGTCAAAGAACACGACCGGATACATGGGCTCGAGCGGCCTGGCCTGCCAGGCGGTGACCTCGGCCATAACCTCGTCAGTGACCGAGCTGATGAAGTCCGGCGAGACGTCTGTGCCGTATTGTTCCAGCAGAAAGCCCTGGATTTCGCGCACCGTCATGCCGCGGGCATACATGGCGACGATCTTGTCATCAAAGCCAGTAAAACGGCGCTCATGCTTGGGGATCAGGAGCGGGGCAAAGCTGCCCTCGCGATCTCGGGGCACGTCGATACGGATCGGCCCCTCCTGGGTCAGCACCGTCTTGGCCCCCTTGCCGTTGCGCTGATTACTCATCCGCTCGGGCTTGGCTGTGCCGGCCGGGTAGCCCAGGTGATGGTTCAGCTCACCGGCCAGGGCCCGCTCGATCAGGGCCTTCTTGAAAGCCAGGGACGCCGCATTGATAGCTTCGGCCGTCATCGAGCCGTCACCAAACGACTCCAGCAACTCGGAAGGAATCACAGGCAACGCTGCCGGCTGGGTTCTTGGTTTGCGAGACATAGACACTCCTTGACCTCATGTTATGCCCCAAACACGAAATTACTGACAGGCCCGTCTTGTGCTTTGCCTGGGAGGAACTGGGCCAGGCTTAACCATTGGGCACCTGCTGGTGGATGTTCACCCGTAGCC
>NZ_KV813344.1:0-1918 GCF_001813645.1 Pseudomonas sp. HMSC063H08 | reverse complement strand
TAGGGCTTTTACCCTTGTGAACCATTCCCTTCGCCCTTCAAGCCCATTTCACCCTTTGGCCATTTGTGCTCCGGTGTCGCCGGAAAAATACTTCATGGGGCAGGTTTGTTTTTTTCGAGGCGCCGCACCCTGTAACCGGGCACTTTCTCGTTGCGGACCTGGCCAATCTGGCCGAGTCAGACAGGAGATGGATACGATGAATCATGACGACATACTGAATAACCGGGCGGAGCTACTCCAAGAGCAAAACGGGGATGACAGCGGGAGCCTGTGCCATGACGAGCTCATCTTTGCGCTGCAGGATAAACATCACGCCTTCTCCCTTGGCTTGAGCACCGTTCTTCAGTGCTTGAAAATGGCCGAGCATGAAGGGGTGGTCCCCGAACTTCCCGAGGGCTGGTGGAGCCGGATGGCTAATCGATACAGGCTGAATTGATTATTTTCATGGAGAGCGGTGCGCTATGGATGTCTACAAGTTGAAGCCAGAGGAAACCGATGAGCGACCAATCGAGCGCGAACGTTTCGAAGAAGAAACGCGACGCCAGGAGCCTTGGTTCTCCACCTCTGAAAATGGTACGGAGGGACATTTCGCTGTCTGTCCCGCCTGCGACAATCCAGTACAAATCATAGGTCTTTATCATTTGCCCGCCAATGTGACTCGTCCTTATGGGCGTCATTACGCTCGTTCGGTTCGAGATCTTGCCGAAGCGGATGAGGAGGCGCGAGAGAACTGCCCTTATTTCAAACCAAGGGTACACCAAAAGACAGAGCGAAAAGCCTCGGTAGACGGCACGCCTCTGAAAATACTAAAAATACTGATCGAGCAGTTCGACAGGGTTGTCTACCTGCTGCGGAAAGAACTGGGTGTGAATATCTCTCAAAACCTGGCTATCCGGATGCTGGAACAGTACAGAAGGGAGAAAGGATATCTTTATACTGGGGCAACGCTGACCAATATCCCCTGGATATTTGCCTATATGGCTGATTCTCAGAGTCTTTTCGGACAGCTTTTACTTGATGATGAGCTTATCAAGGCAGTCTCCACTGAAGTGTCAGCAGCCTCGATTGATGAATATGGCCGAGTTTCCTCGAAGGTGGATGCGTCAGGGAGGAAGGAGTATTTCGATCTCAATATGTGCTTTGTGAAGCACCGGTTTCGTAAGGACAGCCTTGAGGGTGAGTTGATCGAGGGGATGGAGATGCTGGTTTCCACAGAGCGGAAAGGAAAGGCTATCGACATATATAAGAAGTCGATTGTATTTAACCGTCAGTATTTCCAGCGTTTGATTGCTTTGCCCGAGGATCATCCGCGTAGAGACCGTAGCTTGGTCGAGGCGGCGCGGAGGGTGCTGGGTGACTTGCTGCCCGGCGAACGATGATATTTGGCTTCAACGTAATCGGTTGCGAGCCAGGTGACGCTCAAGCTCCATCGAGTCGTGAAGCACGCGAACCACCTCGAGCACCTGGTCTGTCGCAACCCGGTAGAAGACGAAGTGCCTGGGCCGAACAACCTTACCGACGTTGGGCATCGAGCGGCAGTAAACGAGGTGGATGCTGCGCAGGCCAGCTCCCAATTCTTCACGGCTGATGCTGCCTACCTGTTGTGGGTCTGTCGCAACTGCTTCCAGCGCCGCCCCTATGAGCGCCTGGTAACGTCGGCGCGCGGCATCGCCGAATCGGTTTTGGGTGAAGCGCAAGATGTCGATGATGTCCGCCTGAGCATCATGGGATATTCGGTACTTGGCCATCCTTCAGTGGCTCGCCTGGTGGCCGAGCTCGTCGAGGTATTGGGTCAGGTCGTCGCTGGTGATCTCGTCGTATTCACCGCGCTCCAATTGCATCAGCCCACTGGATGTCGCGTTGCGGAGAGCTTCGAGCTTGGCGCTATTCTGGGCTTCCTGTTGCAGCAGCAGGCGCA
>NZ_KV813343.1:2507-3011 GCF_001813645.1 Pseudomonas sp. HMSC063H08 | reverse complement strand
GAGGCCGAGTTCATGGGCCGACTGCAGCAGAGCACTAACCACCACTGACTGGAGATTCATCATGGCTACCCCCGTCTTCTGGGAAGGCAACATCGGCTCGGCGCCGGAGCACCGCAGCTTCCCCAACGGCAACAATCCCCCGCGGCAGTTGCTGCGTCTCAACGTGATGTTCGACAACTCGATTCCCGATGGCCAAGGTGGCTACAAGGATCGCGGCGGCTTCTGGTGCAGCGTCGAATGGTGGCATCAGGATGCCCAGCGCTTCGCCGAACTGTTCACGAAAGGTATGCGCGTCAAGGTCGAAGGCAGGGCCATTATGGACCGCTGGCCGGACAAAGAGTCAGGCGAAGAAGTCCAGGCGCTGAAGGTCGAAGCCTCACGCATTTCCATCCTTCCGCATCGCCTGGCCGAGGTCACCCTGTTGCCGTCTACCAACGGCCAATCGACCCAGCATCAACAGTCTCGGAACGTCCCGCAGCAACCTGCTCAGCAGGATGCGCAATC
>NZ_KV813343.1:0-2407 GCF_001813645.1 Pseudomonas sp. HMSC063H08 | reverse complement strand
CGCCCATTCGTGAAGCTGCGGGTGGCAAGCACCACTCTTCGCCACCCGCAGCTTCGACAAAGCCCCCCGCAGGAAACTCCGCCATGAACAGCAAAGATGACCAAGCAGGCTCACATTGCTCATTTCGGGATCGCGATGAGCCGTTGACAAGGCAGCCCCTCAGCGCCGACGAGATATCAGTTCTGGAGTGCATGGCGCTTATGGAGGAAGAAGATCGCGCATCCTTCATCAGGATAGCCCAAGGCATTGCCGATGCGACGGTGAAACGCCGGTCTTAATTTTCCGCGCCCACTCGTGAAGTTGCAGGTGGCAAGAACCTCTCTTCGCCGCCCGCAGCCTCGACAAGCATTCCAGCGACTGGAGCAACCGCAATGAACAGTTATGCCGGCAAAAGCTGATAGACCAGCATCCTTAATTTTGGCCGCCCGTTCGTGAAGTCTCTGGTGGCAAGGGCTTCCGAATCGGAAATCTCGACCAGTCGACCAGTACGAGGTGCAGTGTGTCAAAGAGAGCGACCGATACCGACAAGCTGGACAGACGACACTTCAACGATCCCCACCGGACTGTACGGGCTATTGGTGCTGAGGCCGCGCGGAAAGGGCTACGGGTGTTCGACTGCCCTTACAGTCATCCTGCGATGCGGGCGTCCTGGTTGAAAGGGTTTGCCCAGGAGCAGCAACAACAGCTCGATTTCTGAAAGCTGAGCTCCCTTTTCCCCTCGGTTCTTCCCGGCGAGACCTGGCAGATGGACATTTGTCCTACTTATTCGTCGTCCAGGGGTTCCAACTCCCCATAGAGGGGGATTTCATCCAAGTACATGTCTTCGGGACGGGCCAGCTCATAGGCGCGGAGAATCTTATGTGCCAGGGCAACTGCTTGATCCTTCGGAACAACTAAACGCACTAGGTCGGGGTAGTGGGACTTTCCGGCCCAGATAGTTTGTCCTTTGCCTACTGTGAATTCGTGATCCTTTGTAACCATGCTGGTTTCCTCGTTACTAAGCAGCCGGAGTGGGCTGCGGTCCAACCAGATACTCGCCGTCACGGAGCCAAGACTGCTCAGCGCCGTTGAGCGATTTGAATTTCCTTCCCCACTTCGCCCGGTTGATCAGCACCGGGAGAGGCTCGGAGACACCGTTCTCGAAGTGCCAAAACAGGCCTTCGATCTCGGGCACGCTTGTGAACTTGTCCACTCCTGTTTTCCTCGGCTATACGATTGGGGTGACCCAATCCTCAACTCTCAAGCCGGGTACGCGGTCGAACTCGCGGCGGTTATTGGTGACCACGATCAGGCCCTGAGAGCGGGCGTGCCCGGCGATCATCTGGTCATAGGGGCCGATTTGCTTGCCGAGACGGGCCAGTTCAGCGCGGAGCTGGCCGGTGTGGGCGGCAGCTTCCTGGTCGTACTTGAGCACCTCCAGACGAGCAGCGAAGCCTTCCACGTCTGCAAGATTGCGCGAGGGGTTCGAGGACTTCTCTGCGCCGTAGATCAGCTCCATCAGCGTCACGGTGCTGATGCACATCTGGTCGTGGTGGCGCAGGAACGCCTCGCGCACCTCTTGCGGACGGTTTTTGATGGTGAAGATGCAGATGTTGGTGTCAAGCATGAACTTGAGCATCAGAAAGTCTCGCGCTCCTGATCGGCAGGCTGTTCACGCTCTGCCATAAAGTCGGCAGTAACGCCCTCGCCATCGAACCAGCTATCCCAAGACTCACCGGCAGGCGTGATGATTCTGGCGCGCCCCACAGCGACCACATCCACACGCTTAACGTCATCAGGAAGCGCGACGGCCTTGGGCAGTCTTACGGCCTGGCTACGATTGCTCTGAAAAACAGAACCTTGTTCCACGACACACCTCATGGGATATATCAAACGTATATCCCATAGTATTCACCTCTCGGGATATGTCAATGGGATATACGACAATGGCTTTATAACGCGACCTCGAAGGCCCGCCGAATGGCGTCCTGACACAAGCCAAGCTAGGTCTTGGAATGGTCCAGGCAGGTGTGCACGTTGCCCAGGAGCAGCAACAGCAGCTCGACTTCTGATGACGTTACCCTTCAGCTCCTCCCGAAAACTGCAACAGCGCACCGTCCATTTCGCATTGTTGGCCAGCTCTCTGATCGCGACAGTTCGACCGACTGTTCCGAGAGATTCCGCCGATGCACCTCGTAATCATTGAAGCCCCGGGCAAGCTGAAAAAGCTGAGGTCCCTTCTACCCTCGATTCGTCCCGACGTGACCTGGCAGGTCGAGGCGACAGCCGGCCACATCAGAGACCTACCCGTTCACGGGCAGGATCCGCAGATGCTCACCGTCGGCGTGGGCCAGGATTTCAAACCGCACTACCAGATCCTCTCGGGCAAGGAAAAAACCGTCGCACGGCTGAAGGAGCTGCGGCAGAA
>NZ_KV813342.1:0-2085 GCF_001813645.1 Pseudomonas sp. HMSC063H08 | reverse complement strand
AGATGTGTTTTTCTGATCTCCCAGCAGCGGTTATAACCGCCGCCGAACGAAAGGTATCGAACGACACTCTCGGCTTCGGTCAGTGAGTATTGATCTCCGATAAGCTTTTTTCTGCCGTCCTGCTCACCGTAGATGCTGTAAAGTACGTTTCTCACTATTCCTTGGTGAGGGCATTTTTCAACTCTTTCATCGTCTAAGTCTTGGGTTACCACGGCGAAATCGCCATTGAAGTAGCACAGCTCGCACTGAAAATATTCATCTGGGAGGTGCTGCTGGGTTTCATGCAGAGCGCGGTAGCACGGTAGATTATCGCCTTCGTCAGTGATCTGCAGGTTTCGCTCGATGCGGAAACTCTCATAGCCGCGAATAAACGGATTGAGTTGAGTCATGGGGTATCTCCGGTTGCCGGGAAGCCCATGCCCTTGGAGGCTATGGACCTCCAGGTGAGTAAGGGGCGCCGAAGCGCCCAGGTGATGTCGAGTTGTTGTAGTTAACGCGATAGGTGTTCTTCTTTACGCCGAGCCTTCTGGTATCGCTCTACCAGGCCATAGTATTGAAGTACCGGTGATGTGCTCGAGTCGCAACCATGCTCACAGTCGGCCTGCGCCAAAGCTTCGATTGCATCTTGAATTACATAGAGCTCGATACTGAGTCCGGCATCGCCAAACTCATCAACCAAGCCTTTGCACAGAATGTACTCGAACCTGCTTTGTGCAGCATGTACTCCGATGTTGAGTAGAGCTGGGAGCCTTTCTGGGTATGTGTTCATGGTGAGTTCCAATTCGTAATTAAATCGGAGAGGTCACCTCCCAACAGGGGTGATGACCCCGTCTGGGTTGAATTAGAAGATGCACATGGGCAAAAGGGTGAAGCTTAATATTCCCGTTGCGTCCAAGTGCCGTTGTCTAATGCCTGTTGGGCAAGTTCGCGTGATGGGTAATATTCAACCGACTCGCGCGAGGCTGGCCCTTCTTCATCAAGGGCGCCGATATAAAAGCCGGCGTTAGACATAAGAACCTGCAGCGGCAGTTCGAGACGAAGATGGGCGAGTGCCCGCTTTCCGTATTGCATGGTGATTCTCCTTTCGGTAGGAAACACCAGTCCCAAGGGGACTGAGGTCCCCTAAATGGGAAATGTCTGGCGGTTAGGCCAAGGCAGATACCTGGGCATTGTTGCTGGCCAGGAGCAGCCAGGCGAAGTTGCAGAAATGACTGCTAAGCAGCAACTCGTCCTCGACGTCGGAGAGGCAAACTTCCTCTACTTCCGGCAGGGCGGGCAGATCTACGATTTGGATATTGCTCATGATGATCTCCAGATAATGGAGAACACCACGCCCTGGGGGAGATGGTGCCCCCCGGGTGGGTATGCGATGAAGAGTGGCGCATAGCGTAGGTAGTGAAAGGCCCTCGGGATGAGGGCCGGTATTCGATCAAGCCGTGCTCAAGCAGCAGCTGGTTCAGCGTGATCAGCGGGGGCTGCGGGCTCACCTTGAGGTTCGCCTTGGCCTTGCTGGGCTTTTTCAGCTTCTTCCTTCGCATCGTAGACGGTGGTGCCATCCACTTTGATCCAGGAGATGAAGAGCAGCCGGCCTTTGAGGCTTGCGTCGGGCTTACCTTGTTTCTCGCCTTTCTGGTGGATGAAGGGATCCGCCCAGATATCGCCGATACGGAAGGAAATCAGAACCTTCTTCTTGGCCTCGACTGCTTCCTTGCAACGGCGGACAAGCTTTTCAGCCTGGGCGCCGACCACTTTGCAGTCGATGTAGGAGTATTCCACGCTGTCTGCCGCGCCATGGAGGGCTGCGACGGTTACGGCGAGGAATGGTTCACCTCGGCGGATCGGTACCTCGCGGATGCGATTGAGGTAGCCGATACCGGTGGTGTGCAGGTCGAAATATTTGGCTTCTTGGGCTTGGGTGTTGTTGCTCATGATGGTTCTCCAGTTTCGTAAGCGAAAGCGGAGAAACACCTTGCCCGTCAGGGAAAAGTATTCCCCGCATGGGTCGGTATTGGGAGGTAAAGCAGAGGGAGAGGGCTTCCATCAACCTGTGGGCTGATTGATCGCGCTACCGGAAGCTGGTGCGAT
>NZ_KV813341.1:0-31421 GCF_001813645.1 Pseudomonas sp. HMSC063H08 | reverse complement strand
GATAACCGCGAGCGGTTATTCGCCCTACGGGGGCGTGTCGAGGGCTGGCAGCGCCTCCGGGCGTAATGGCTCGCCGTTACGCCGGTGTCTCAAGCCACCGCGTAGTAATGCTTGACGAAGCCGCCGTCGGCAACCTCCCAGAGCACCGGGGTGCCCTTGCTGACGAACCAGCTGTCGCCGGCCTTGTAGAGCGTGCTCTGGCCGGTGGACTCGTCGGTGAGGCGGACCTCGCCGCTGACCACCGTGGCCTGTTCGCTGAACGGATAGGTCATGCGGAACTTGCCGGCGGTGGTGCCGAAGTAGGCGGCGCTGACCGGGTCGGTGGGGGCTCCGGCGGTCATCTTGCCGAAGGCTTTCACCTCGCCTTCGAGGATCTCCGAGCCGAGGTCGGCGACGCTGCCCCAGGCGTCCAGTTCATCGAGGGTGATGCCGTGGCGGATAACGGTAATGGCCATGGGAATGCTCCTTGTAGAGTGTTCGGTAGGTTTCAGCGCCGGCCGTTCCAGTAGCCGGAGAGCTGGTGCCAGGTCTTGCCCGCGCTGAGCAGCAGCGGGCGGAAGTGGTCCTTGCCGTGGATCGGGATGCGGCGCACCGAGCTGAGCAGGTCGTAGCGCGCCGAGCCTTCGCTCATGCCTTCGGCGAGGACCTTGCAGACGATGTGGCTGGGGGTCACGCCGAACCCGGAATAACCCTGGACGAAGAACGCGTTGGGCCGCCCCGAGAGGCTGCCGATCTGCGGGAACAGGTTGGCGCTGCAAGCCATCGGCCCACCCCAGGCGAGGTCGATGCGGACGTGCTCCAGGTAGGGGAAGATCTTCAGCATCAGCTTGCGGTTCCAGGCCTTGAGGTCGCCGGGGATGCGTTCGACGAAGGGCGTGGCGGCGCCGAACAGCAGGCGGTTCTCGTTGGTCACCCGGTAGTAGTCGATGACCGGGCGGATGTCGCTGTAGGCGCCGCGGATCGGGCTGATCCGCTGGATCAGTTCGTCCGGCAGCGGCTCGGTCATCATCTGGAACGCGTAGGTATTGATGGTGGTGCGGTGCAGCTCGGGTTCGAGCCGGTTGAGGAAGCTGTCGCAGGCCCAGAGCAGCTTGTTCGCGGTGACCGAGCCCTTGGCCGTGCGCACGCGGATGCGCTCGCCGTATTGCACCTCCAGCGCCGGGCTGTATTCGAATATCCGTGCGCCGAGGCCGGCCAGCGCCTTGGCTTCGCCGAGCAGCAGGTTGAGCGAGTGCACATGGCCGCCGCCCATGTGCAGCAGGGCGCTGCCGTAGGCGTCCGAGCCGATGATCTGGCGCACCTCGGCACCGTGCAGGTAACGGATCTCATGGGGCGAGCCGAGCGACCGGAACTCCTTTTCCCAGGCCTGCAGGGTCTTCGCCTGGCGTGCGTTGAAGCCCATGTAGCCGTAGCCGTGGCAGAAGTCGGCGTCGATGGCGTACTTCTCGATGCGGCCCTTGATGATGTCGGCGCCGAGGTCGCTGATCTCGAAGATCGCCCGCAGGCCGTCCTCGCCGACGTCCTTGCGGATCTTCTCCAGGTCGTGGCCGATGCCGGCCATGATCTGCCCGCCGTTGCGCCCGGTACCGCCGAAGCCGAGGTGGCGGGCCTCCAGCACGACGATGTCGGTGATGCCGTGCTCGGCCAGCTCAAGCGCGGTGTTGATGCCGGAGAAGCCGCCGCCGATCACCACCACGTCGGCGTCCAGGTCGGTTTCCAGGGAGGGGAAGGACAGCTCGTACTTCTTGGTCGCCGTGTAGTAGGTCGGCGTCTCGATGTTGATCATGGATGCGGCCTGGCAAGGGGTGGATGTACCTATTAGACGCTCCGTGGCCGCCGCGGTCTTGTTCCTGTCTGCCGCCGGCTTGACCGGCCCTGCCAGGCGCGCTTCAGCCCAGCGTGGCGATCACCCGTGGCGCGACGAAGTCGATGAAGGCGCGCAGCTTGGGCGAGACCTGGCGGCCGGACGGCCAGAGCAGGAAGAACCGCGCGCGGCGCTCGCAGAAGGCGTCGAGGACGCTGACCAGGCGTCCTTCGCGCAGCGCCTCGCGGATCGAGAAGTCCGGCAGGCAGGCGATGCCCTGGTCGCGCAGGGCGAAGCAGACGCGGGTCTCGATGTTGTTGCAGACCATCGATACCGGGATCTGCGGCGGGGCTTCGCCGTCCGCGCGGCGCAGCGGCCATTCCTCGAGGCGGCCGGTGTTGGAGAAGCGGTAGTGCAGGCAGGTGTGCCGCAGCAGGTCTTCCGGGCAGCGTGGCGTGCCGTGGCGGGCGAAGTAGGTCGGCGAGCCGACCAGCTTCAACTGGAACTCGCCCAGTTCGCGCATGGACAGCCGCGAATCCACTGGCTGGCCGGTGCGCAGGACTACGTCGAAGCCTTCGTCGACGACATCCACCACGCGATCGCTGAAGTCGAGGTCTAGCTCGATGTCCGGATAGGCCTGCATGAAATCGGCGAGCGCCGGCAGGACCAGCCCGCTGACCAGCGGCAGGCTGACCCGCAGGCGCCCGCGCGGGGTCTCGCGGCTTTGCGACAGCTCCAGCTCGGTGGCTTCGATCTCGGCCAGGATGCGCCGGCTGCGCTCGAGGAACAGGCTGCCTTCGGCGGTCAGGGTGATGCTGCGGGTGCTGCGGTGGAACAGGCGCACGCCGAGCTTCTCTTCCAGGCGGGCGACCCGCTTGCCCACCGCCGAGGCGCTGACGCCGAGGGTCCGGGCGGCGCCGACGATGCTGCGGGTCTCGGCGACGCGGACGAAGACGGTGAAACCGCTGAGGCTGTCCATGCAAGGCTCCGATTACGGACATCAAGGTCCGGATAGAGCGGAACTCTATCCGTCTTTTTCCGCTTTTGCAGCGCTCTTAGCCTGTCCGCATCCTTCATCGTCCGCGGAGAGTCCTGCATGCCAGGTTTCGAACGAGGGCCAGGGCGCAGCCTGGCGGAACATGTCGATCAGGCGATCGAGGCGGCATTCGCCGACCAGCGCCTGGTGGGAGCGGTGGTACTGGTGGCGCACCGGGGGCAGTGGCTCTATCGACGGGCTGCCGGCCTGGCCGACCGCGAGGCCGGCCGGACAATGGGCGAGGACAGCCTGTTCCGCCTGGCCTCGGTGAGCAAGCCGATCGTCAGCGTCGCCGCCCTGAGCCTGGTGGACGAGGGCCGGCTGGCCCTCGACGAGCCGATCGCCGACTGGTTGCCGGCGTTCCGTCCGCGCCTGGCCGACGGCCGCGAGGCGCGCATCACGCCGCGGCAGTTGCTGAGCCACAGCGCCGGCCTCGGTTATCGCTTCCTCGAAGCCGACGCAGACGGCCCCTATGCCCGCGCCGGGATTTCCGACGGCATGGACCTGCCGGGCTTCGACCTGGCCGAGAATCTCCGTCGCCTGGCCTCCGTGCCCTTGCTCTACGAACCCGGCCGCGCCTGGGGCTATTCGCTGGCCACCGACGTGCTCGGCGCGCTGGTGGAGCGGGTCGACGGGCGGCCGCTGGCGGAAGCGCTGCGGCAGCGGGTCGGGATTCCAGCCGGCATGCGCGACAGCGGCTTCCTCTGCGCCGACGCGCAACGCCTGGCGGCGGTCTACGTCAGCGACCGGCCACGCCCGCGGCGGATGGCCGAGCGGGAGACCGTCACGCCGTTCGAGGACTGCGTCGGCATTCGCTTCGAGCCGCGTCGGGCCTTCGAGCCGTCTGCCTATGCGTCTGGCGGGGCGGGGATGATCGGCAGCGCCGGCGACGTGCTGCGCCTTCTGGAGGTCCTTCGCCAGGGCGGCGCGCCGTTGCTGACGCCTGGCCTGGTGGAGGAAATGGGCCGCGACCAGGTACCCGGCCTGGAGCTGCCGGCCAATCCCGGTTTCGGCTTCGGCCTGGGCTTCTCCGTGCTGCGTGACCCGGCCATCGCGCAATCGCCGGAGTCTCCCGGCACCTGGCGCTGGGGCGGCGCCTACGGGCATTCCTGGTTCGTCGACCGGGCCCGCGAACTGTCGGTGGTGGCGCTCACCAACACCCTGTTCGAGGGCATGTCGGGACGCTTCGTCAACGACCTGCGCGACGCCGTCTACCGTTCCGCGGAGGTGCGCTGATGGGACGCCGCGAAGCATTTCCGGAGAACGCCGGGGCCGCTGCGTCGGCCGTGGCGCCGCGGCTGCCGCTGAGCGCGTTGCTGGCGATGGCGATGTCCGGCTTCGTCGCCATTCTCAGCGAAACCCTGCCGGCCGGCCTGCTGCCGCAAATCGGCGCGGGGCTGGCGGTCAGCGAGGCGCTGGCCGGGCAGTTGGTCAGCGTCTATGCCCTGGGTTCGCTACTGGCCGCGTTGCCGGCGGCGAGCCTGACCCAGGGCTGGCGGCGGCGCCGGGTGCTGCTGCTGGCGCTGCTGATCTTCTTCGTCTGCAACAGCTTCACCGCCGTTTCCTCGGATTACCGCCTGACCCTGCTGGCGCGCTTTGGCAGCGGCGTCGCCGCCGGCCTCGCCTGGGGCCTGCTGGCCGGCTACGCGCGGCGCCTGGTGCCGCCGGAGCAGCAGGGGCGGGCGCTGGCGGTGGCCATGCTCGGTGCGCCGCTGGCGTTGTCGCTCGGCGTTCCGCTGGGCACCTGGCTGGGCGGCCTGCTCGGCTGGCGCTGGGCCTTCGGCCTGTTGTCGCTGATCGCGCTGTTGCTGGTCGGCTGGGTGCTGCACAGCGTGCCGGACTTCCCTGGCCAGCCGGCCGGGCGGCGCCTGCGCCTGCTCGGGGTGCTGCGCACGCCGGGCGTGCGTCCGGTATTGCTGGTGATCGTCGCCTGGGTGCTGGCGCACAACATCCTCTACACCTATATCGCGCCGTTCCTCGCCAAGGTCGGCCTGGGCGCCTCGGTGGACCTGGCCCTGCTGGTATTCGGCAGCGCCGCGGTGGCGGGAATCTGGCTGGTCGGCGCGCTGGTCGACCGGCACCTGCGGCGGATGGTCCTGGCCAGCCTGGCGCTGTTCGCCGTGGCGGCGCTGGCGCTGTGCCTGGGCGCTCGCTGGAGCTGGCTGGCGTTCGCCGGCCTGGCCCTCTGGGGACTGACGTTCGGTGGCGCGGCGACGCTGCTGCAGACCGCCTCGGCGGACGCCGCCGGGGAGGGCGCCGAGCTGGCCCAGTCGATGATCGTGGTGGCCTGGAACCTGGCCATCGCCGGCGGCGGAGCGTTGGGCGGCATGGTGTTGCAGCGCTGGGGCAGCGAGATGCTGCCCTGGACCCTGCTGCCGCTGATCGGCCTGGCCGCGGCGCTGGCCTGGGGCAATGCCGCGCACGCGTTCCGCGTCGGCCCGCGCGGTTTCCCCAGGGCATCGTCCGAACGCCGGAAAGCGGCGGAATAGAGGGGCGGCGCCGGGCGAGGCAAAAAACGCGACGGGTCTTAGAACGTTTATTCACTTGGGTTATTTGGATAGGCCCGATTCGAATATCCATCGCGTCGAAATACCTGTCGCGACGATGCGCTCCTCCGTCATGCAGCGGAATCCGCTGTCATTGCGCCGAACGCCTTCGCTGCCTCGCCGCTAGCCGCCATGCAGCGCCCGGCGCGGCTGTTGCACCGGCATCTTGCCGGTGCGCCGGCGCTGCCTAGAATCGGCCCCAGTCGCACTTACCCCCGCTTCGCCTACAGGAGTTACCGCCATGATGAATGCCATGCAGATGCCGATGAACATGAATGCCGCCATGCCGATGATGCCCATGATGGGCATGCCGATGATGATGGCGAGCATGCAGTGCGAAACGATGGACGACGGCATGCTGTGCAAGATGATGCCGGCGATGGGCATGGATATGGGCCAGTTCCGCAACAGCGCCGAGATGATGGCGATGATGATGAACTGCGGCATGCCCATGATGATGCAGTGCGGCAACCTGGCGATGATGGGCATGTCCCAGGCCTGCATGGCGATGATGCCGACGATGGGCATGGGGATGGGCATGCCGATGATGGGCATGGCTCCGATGAAGTGCATGATGGAGTGCTCCATGCAGGGCGACGCCCTGCATTGCAGGATGATGCCGATGCAGGGCATGGACATGGAGATGTTCAAGAATTGCTGCATGCTGATGGCGAAGATGATGGAGTGCGGCATGCCGATGATGATGAGTTGCAACGGCATGCCGATGATGTGCTGCACCTGCTGATCCGTCGCCGGATGGAAAAGGCCCGCCCGGGATGACCGGGCGGGCCTTTCTTCGTCCATGGCAGCAAGGCCGGGGTCAGTCCAGGCGCTCCGGGTAGGTCATCACCAGGTACGCCAGCGCTTCGCTATCGGCGGGGTTGCGGTAGCTGTGCGGCTGGTCGGCGTAGAACAGGATCGAGTCGCCGGTGGCGAGCAGGAAGCGCTCTTCGTTGACCCGCACTTCCAGTACCCCTTGCGCCACCACCAGGTTCTCCTGGGTGCCGGGGGCGTGGGCTTCGGCGTCTTCCTGGCCGAGGCCGCGCAGGCGCAGTTCGTAGAACTCCACCTGGCGCGCCACATCGAAGGGGAACAGCGCGCGGCTGGTGAAGGCGCCGTCGGCGCTGACCAGGCGCTTGCTCTGTTGCGCCGGCAGCACGGCGACGCCGGCGAAGGCGCGATCGTCGAGGAAGGCTGCCACCGACACCTTGAGGCCCTGGGCGATCTTGCACAGCACCTTGATCGACGGCACGCTGCGCCCGGACTCGATCTGCGCCAGCATCGCCCGGCTGACGCCGGAAATCCGCGCCAGAGCGTCCAGCGAGAGATTGCGCTTGCCGCGCAGGCGCAGCAGGTTGTGGGCGACGCGCTGGCCAATCAGATCATCGGGCTCGGTATGCACGCCGGCGGCCAGTTCCAGGTGGGCGACGCCATCGCTGGCGGGCAGGTTCATCGGTCAGGCCCGGCGGCTGCGCTCGTCGTGCCTGGCTGGCGGTTGCGGCACGGCGTAGCCGGCCCGCCAGGCGTACACCGCCCACATCATTTCGCCCAGGCGGCGTGCCTGGCGGCGCGAGCGGTAGCGGGCGAAATCGATGACGTTGTCGGTGCGGTCCATGAGGCATTCCTCGGGCGGCGGGTTCGATGGCAGCCAGACTATCCCTTCGCCGCTTAGAGCCATAAATACTAAGTTTTTATTTATTAATTCACTTTTGTGCTTACAAGGAACGCCGAACCGTACCGAGCAGCATATTTATATTCTTTAAAGGTATTTAAATTAATTTTCTTATTCCAATAAATTAAAGGCTCTCGCGTACCTGCCGACCAATCGGCGCGCCGCACCGAATCCATGCCGCCTCGCGCGGTATCTCGTGCCCGGCGTGTCCGGGCTTGCGTGGGAGTCAGCGATGTCCGTTTCCCTTCCGGCGCCAGCGCGCGCCGACGTTCCCTTGCAGATCCGTGCCCTCGACGCTGCGTTCGGCGCCGAGGTGCTCGGCCTCGACCTCGGGTTGCCCCTGGCCGCCGGGGACTTCCGCCGTATCCACCGGGCGCACCTGGACCACCATGTGCTGGTGTTCCGCGAGCAGCGCATCACCCCGGCGCAGCAGATCGCCTTCAGCCGGCGCTTCGGTGAGTTGCAGATCCATGTGCTGAAGCAGTTCCTGCTCCCAGGGCATCCGGAGATCCTCATCGTTTCCAACATCGTCGAGAACGGCCAGCCCGTCGGTCTCGGCGATGCCGGCAAGTTCTGGCACTCCGACCTTTCCTATAAGGAGCTGCCGAGCCTCGGCTCGATGCTGCATGCCCAGGAGCTGCCGGAGGAGGGCGGCGATACTCTGTTCGCCGACATGCACAAGGCCTGGGACAGCCTGCCGGAGGCCCTGCGCAAGGCGATCGAGGGACGCACGGCGGCGCATTCCTATACCGCCCGCTACAGCGAACCGCGCTTCGAGGGCAACTGGCGGCCGACCCTGAGCGCCGCCCAGCTCGCCGAGGTGCGCGAAGTGGTCCATCCGATCGTGCGCACCCACCCGGAAAGCGGGCGCAAGGCGCTGTTCGTCAGCGAAGGTTTCACCACCCGCATCGTCGGCCTGCCGGCCGACGAGAGCGCCCAACTGCTCGCCGAGCTGTATGCGCACAGCGTGCGCCCCGAGCACATCTACCGGCATCGCTGGCAGGCGCATGACCTGGTGTTCTGGGACAACCGCTCGCTGATCCATCTCGCCGGCGGTTGCCCGGCCCACCTGCGGCGCAAGCTCTACCGCACCACCATCCAGGGCGACGCGCCGTTCTGACGACGGCGCGCGCTTCCCCCTTTTCGCCAGGAGCGTTTCCATGAACCGCATTCCCCGTTTCACCCGCCTGGTCGCCGCGCTCGGCCTGGGCCTGAGCCTCGCCACCACGCTGCTGGCCAGCCGGCCGGCGCAGGCCGAGGGCGAGATCCGCATCGCCGAGCAGTTCGGCATCGTCTACCTGCTGCTCAACGTGGTCCGCGACCAGCGCCTGATCGAAAAGCACGGCCAGGCCGAGGGCCTGCAAATCAAGGTCGACTGGACCCAACTGTCCGGCGGCGCGGCGGTCAACGATGCACTGCTGTCCGGGGCGATCGATATCGCCGGTGCCGGCGTCGGTCCGCTGCTGACCATCTGGGACCGTACCCGCGGGCGCCAGAACGTCAAGGCGGTGGCCTCGCTGGGCAACTTCCCCTACTACCTGCTGAGCAACGACCCGCGGGTCAGGAGCATCGCCGACTTCGGCGCCGGGGATCGCATCGCCGTGCCGGCGGTGGGGGTTTCGGTGCAGTCGCGCTTCCTCCAGTACGCCGCGGCGAAGCAGTGGGGCGACAAGCAGTTCGACCGCCTCGACAAGTACACCGTGGCGCTGCCGCACCCGGACGCCACCGCCGCGCTGGTGGCCGGCGGCACCGAGCTGACCGGGCATTTCTCCAACCCGCCGTTCCAGGACCAGGCGCTGGCCAACCCGAAGGTCCACGTGGTGCTCGACAGCTACGAGCTGTTGGGGCCGAATTCGCCGACCGTGCTGTTCGCCACGGAGAAGTTCCGCCAGGACAACCCGAAGACCTACCGGGCCTTCGTCGAGGCGCTGAAGGAAGCGGCGGCCTTCGCCCAGAACGACAAGGCGGCGGCCGCCGATACCTATATCCGGGTGACCGGGGCGAAGATCGACCGCGCCGCGCTGCTGAAGATCATCGCCAATCCGCAGGTGGAGTTCAGCGTCACGCCGAAGAACACCTATCCGCTGGCGGAGTTCCTCTACCGGGTCGGTGCGATCCGCAACAAGCCGGCTTCCTGGCAGGACTATTTCTTCCAGGACGGCGCGCCGTTGCAGGGGAGTTGAGACGCCGATGAACGCCGCCTCCCGCCAACCTTCCACGCTCCCCGCCGACGCCCTGCTGGCGGTGGACGGAGTCAGCCTCGAATACCGCACCCGCTCGCGCGTGGTGCGGGCCACCCAGCGGGTCAGCTTCGAAGTCGACCCGGCCGATCGCTTCGTCCTGCTCGGCCCGTCCGGCTGCGGCAAGTCGACCCTGCTCAAGGCGGTGGCTGGCTTCATCACGCCCAGCGAGGGCGAGATCCGCCTTCAGGGACAGGCGGTCAGGGCGCCCGGCCCCGACCGTATCGTGGTGTTCCAGGAGTTCGACCAGTTGCCGCCATGGAAGACCGTACGGCAGAACGTGCTGTTTCCCTTGCGGGTGTCCGGCCAGGTGGCGCGCGACGAGGCCGAGCGACGCGCCGACGAATGCCTCGAGAAGGTCGGCCTGGCGGGCTTCGCCGAGGCCTACCCGCACACGCTGTCCGGGGGCATGAAGGCGCGGGTGGCGATCGCCCGGGCGCTGGCGATGCAGCCGAAGATCCTGCTGATGGACGAGCCGTTCGCCGCGCTGGACGCGCTGACCCGGCGAAAGATGCAGGAAGAGCTGCTGCGCCTGTGGGAAGAGGTGCGTTTCACCCTGCTGTTCGTCACCCATTCCATCGAGGAGGCGTTGGTGGTGGGCAACCGCATCCTGCTGCTCTCGCCGCACCCGGGGCGGGTCCGGGCCGAAGTGCACGGCCACCCGTTCGGGCTGCACAGCCTGGGCGGCGAAGCGCTGCAAGCCGCGGCGCGACGCATCCACCGCTTGCTGTTCGACGAGGGCGGCGAACCGACGGCGGCCGCGACCCTCGACTTCGCCGACATCCGTCTGGCCCACTGAGCAAAGGAGCCGATCGATGAGTCGAGTCACGCGCGTCCGCGAAGAATACGAAATCCAGCTCGAACCCCTGCTGGAGGTCCCCCTGGAGCGGCGCCTGCCCCTGGGCCAGCGTCTCTGGCAACAGGGCTGGCTGCGCAAGGGGCTGATCCTGGCGCTGCTGGCGCTGGCCTGGGAGCTGGCGGCGCGGGTCCAGGGCAACGACCTGCTGCTGCCAGGCTTCCTGCAGACGGCCAGGGCCCTCGGCGAGGGCCTGGCCAGCGGCGAACTGCCGGCCAAGGCGGGGATCTCCCTGCTGGTGCTGTTCAAGGGCTACCTGCTGGGGATCGTCCTGGCCTTCGTTCTGACCAGCCTGGCGGTCTCCACGCAGTTGGGCCGCGACCTGCTCGGGACCCTCACGGCGATGTTCAACCCGCTGCCGGCGATCGCGCTGCTGCCGCTGGCGCTGCTCTGGTTCGGCCTGGGCCAGAACAGCCTGATCTTCGTGCTGGTGCATTCGGTGCTCTGGGCGCTGGCGCTGAACACCTATGCCGGTTTCCTCGGTGTCTCGGAGACCCTGCGCATGGCCGGGCGCAACTACGGCCTGCGCGGCCTGCGCTTCGTCCTGCTGATCCTGGTGCCGGCGGCGCTGCCGTCGATTCTCGCCGGGCTGAAGATCGGCTGGGCCTTCGCCTGGCGCACGCTGATCGCCGCGGAACTGGTGTTCGGCGCGAGCAGCGGCAAGGGCGGGCTCGGCTGGTACATTTTCCAGAACCGCAACGAGCTGTACACCGACAAGGTATTCGCCGGCCTGGCGGTGGTGGTGCTGATCGGCCTGCTGGTGGAGAACCTGGTGTTCGGCAGCATCGAGCGCCTCACGGTGAAGCGCTGGGGAGTGCAACGCTAGGGCGGCGGACGGGTGGAGTGTTACGGCAACTTTCTCGGCAACTGTTGCGCTGGCGCGGCGGCAAAGCGGAGTAACGTCTTGCCCGCACCCACTTCAAAGGATGGAACGAATGTCGCTCTCCGTGGATCTGCTGCTGGCGTTCTCCCTGTTCGCCTTCGTCACCTCCGTCACGCCCGGTCCGAACAACACCATGCTGCTGGCCTCGGGGGTCAACTTCGGTTTCGTCCGCTCCATCCCGCACATCCTCGGGATCAGTTGCGGCTTCTTCATCATGGTGATGGCGGTGGGCTTCGGCCTGGGCACGGTGTTCGAGGCCTACCCGGTGCTGTACACCATCCTGCGCTACGTCGGCGCGGCCTACCTGCTGTACCTGGCCTGGAAGATCGCCACCTCCGGCCCGGCCGGCAACGACCCGGAGGGACGTGGCAAGCCGTTGAGCTACTGGGGCGCGGCGGCGTTCCAGTGGGTCAACCCGAAGGCCTGGGTGATGGCGGTCGGCGCCATCAGCACCTACACCCCGTTGCAGGGCTACTTCACCAACGTGGTGGTGATCTCGACGGTCTTCGCCCTGATCAACGCGCCGACCATCGGAATCTGGGCCGGTTTCGGCAGCATGCTGCGCAACGTGCTGCGCGATCCGCGCTGGCTGCGGGTGTTCAACGTAGGGATGGCGCTGCTGTTGGTCGCGTCGCTGTACCCGATCCTGGCGGAAAATCATTCGGCCTGACCTGTCACCACCCTATCAGTTGTATTAGCTCGTAACTCGTCGCCATTTCGTGAAGAGTTTTTCGCTCGGTGCCCAGCCTCGGAAGGGGGAGAGCGATGCAGGAGCGACATGGCTTACCGTTACGCAGCTTTTCGTCGGGCAAGGCGCTGACCGCGGGACGCGCAGCGCGCCCGGAGGTTGCGCAGGAGCGACGCTACCTGCAAGGCGCCCCGCTGGGGTTGGAACTGCCGGGGCGGATCGCCTTGCGCGACCCGCATTGCGCCTGGCAATGGTTCGAGCCGGAGGCGGCCGCGCAAGCGTTCCCGGCGGCGCACTGGCTGGCGGCGTTCCTGGTACTGCTGGGACGCTACGGCAACGAAGAGATCACCCTGGGTTTTCCCGAGCCGATCACGGTGCGCGGGCGGCAGGCGCCCGCGCTGCTACGTTCCGCCTACCGGGCGCTGGAGTCGTCCGCCGAACGTAGCGCGCGGCTGGCGGAAGAACTCGACGATGCCCGGCGGCAGCTCTCCGCCGAGGGCCAGGAGCGCGCCGCCCTGGCCGGGCGCTGCGCGGTCCAGGTGCTGGCGGCGCGGCCGACGGCGAGCAGCCCCGGCTGGCTGGCCCTGGTGCTGGCGGCGGACGGCAGCGTCGGCCTGGCTCTGCGCGATCCCCAGTACGACGGATTGCGGCGTATCGCCGGCCATCTCGCGCGCCTGGCGCGCGGCCTGGTCGACGCCCAGGCCTGCGTCGGCCGGCTGCCCTGGCTGGACGCCGACGAAGAGCGCCGTTTGCAGGCCCTGCGCAGCGAGCCCCAGGCCGCGCCGCCGCGCGGCGTACTCCACCATCTGTTCGAGGCCCAGGCGCGGCGCACGCCGCAGCGCATCGCCGTGCACGCCGCCGACCGCAGCCTCAGCTATGCCGAGCTGGAGCGCGAAAGCGCCGCGCTCGCCGCGCGCCTGCGCGCCGCCGGGGTGGCTCCGGAGCAGCGGGTCGGGGTCTGCCTGCGGCGCGACAGCGGCCTGCTGGTCGGCCTGCTCGGCGTGCTCCGCGCCGGCGGTTGCTACGTCCCGCTGGACCCGGCCTATCCGGAGGAACGGGTGGCCTACATGCTCGACGACGCCGACTGCCTGCTGGTGCTGGTCGACGCGAGCACCCGCGAGCGGGTCGCCGCGCTGGGCCGGCCATGCCTGGCGCTGGAGGAGGGCGGCGACCAGGCGACCGACCTGGCGCTGCCCGCGAGCGAGGTCGGCGCCGAGCACCTCGCCTACATCATCTATACCTCCGGATCCACCGGACGCCCCAAGGGCGTCGCCATCGAGCACGGCAGTGCCCATGCCTTCCTGCGCTGGGCCGGCCAGCACTACGCCGCCGAAGAGTGGAGCGGGGTGCTGGCGGCGACCTCGGTGTGCTTCGACCTGTCGGTCTACGAGCTGTTCGGCACCCTGGCCGAAGGCGGCACGCTGCACCTGGTAGAGAACCTGTTCAGCCTGCCGGACTACCCGCGCCGCGACGAGATCAGCCTGCTCAATACCGTGCCCTCGGTGTGCGCCGCGCTGCTCGCCCTCGGCGACCTGCCGGGCGGGGTGCGCACGCTGAACCTGGCCGGCGAACCGCTGCGCGGCCACCTGGTGCGACAGATTCGTGGCCAACCCCAGGTACGGCGCCTGGTCAATCTCTACGGGCCGACCGAGGACACCACCTATTCGACGGTGCACGAACTGGACCTGCACGCCGAAGCGCTCGACGAGCCGCCCATCGGCCGACCGCTGCCCGGTACCACGGTGGAGGTGCTCGACGGCTTCGAGGCGCCGCTGCCGCTGGGCGTGGCCGGGGAGCTGTACCTCGGCGGCATCGGCCTGGCGCGTGGCTATTTCGGCAAGCCGGAGCAGACCGCCGAGCGTTTCCGCGTCGATCCGGGCAGCGGCGAGCGCCGCTATCGCACCGGCGACCGCGTACGCATGCGCGAGGACGGCGTGCTGGAACACCTCGGCCGGCTCGACGACCAGGTCAAGTTCAACGGCTTCCGCATCGAGCTGGGCGAGATCGCCTCGTGCCTGGCGAGTTTTCCCGGGGTGAGCGAAGCCTGCGCCATGCTCACCGAGGACAGCGCCGGCCTGCGTCGGCTGGTCGGCTACCTGGCGGCGCCGTTCGCCCCGCCGCTCCAGGCGCTGAACGAGCACCTTGGGCAAAGCCTGCCGCACTACATGTTGCCGTCGGCGTTCGTGGTCCTGACGGAGCTGCCCAAGACGCTCAACGGCAAGATCGACCGCAAGGCCCTGCCGCGTCCCCAGGCGACCGACGCCGAGCCGCAGGCGCTGCCCGGCGATCCGCTGGAACAGGCGCTGCACCAGGCCTGGCAGGCGCAGCTTGGCGCGCCGCCGCGCGCCGGGCAGGGTTTCTACGCCGCCGGCGGCGATTCCCTGCGGGCGGTGCACCTGCTCGCGACGCTGCGCCAGCGACTGTCCCGCCGCGTACCGTTGCAGGCGTTCGCCGGTGGCCCGGCGACCCCCGAGGCCCTGCTGGAATTGCTGCGCCAGGCCGCGTCCGAGGGCGACGAGCCGGAGCCGAGCGCCGGCGCCGCCGGGCTGAGCCTCGCCGAACGGCGCCTGTGGGTGGCCCAGCAACTGGCGCCGGAGGACACCTCCTACAACCTGCTGGCCCACCTGCGCATAGTCGGCGCCACGGCCGACGCCATCGAACAGGCCTTGCGCCAGTTGCTGGAACGGCATGTGGCGCTGCGCCGGCGTGTCGAAACGGGCGTCGACGGGCCGCAGCCGCATGCGCTGGCGGCGCATGCGGTGCCGCTGCAACGCCTGCTGGCGAGCGACGCCGCCCACGCCGAGCGGCTGCTGGAGGATGGCGTGCGCCGTGAGGGCGCGCGAGTCTTCGACCTCGCCCATGAGGCGCCGGCGCGCCTGCTGCTGGTCGTCACCCGCGACAGCGCGCGCGCCGACCTCCTGCTCAGCGTCCATCACTACGCCTTCGACGATGTGTCGCTGGCGGTCTTCGCCGAGGAGCTGAAGACGCTGCTCGATGGCGGCCGCCTGGCCGCGCTCGCCAGCACGCCGGAACAGGTCGCCGCCCGCGAGCGCGCGGCGTTGGCCTCGGGCCGCCTGGAGCGCGTCGCCGAGCGCTGGGCGGAGCGTCTGTTGCCGCTGGCGAAGGCTCCCGGCGCCGCGGCGGCGCGCCGGGAGGAGCGCGGCGGGCGCGCCGGCCAGCGCCTTGCCCTGCCAGTTTCCGCCGCCGCCCATGCCGCCTGCCGGACGCTGGCCGAACGCGCCTCGGTAAGCCCGTTCAGCGCTGCGCTGCAAGCCTTCGCCGAAGTGCTCGGCGCCGAACTGGGCGTCGACGACCTGCTCGTCGGCGTGGCCCTGGCCGGGCGTTCGCGCCTGGAAATGCAGGGGCTGGTCGGCTGCTTCGTCAACCTCCTGCCGCTGGCGGTCGGCCTGCGTCCGGGGCAGTCCGCGGAGTGGCGCCTGCGCCAGGTCGGCCATGACCTGCTGGAACTGCTCGAACACCAGGACGTGCCCCTCGAATGCGTGACCCAGGCCCTGCGCCAGCGCGGCGCCAGCGGCCTGCCGATCCGCATCGCCTGCGGCGCGCACAACGGTCGGGCGGCCCCGGCGGTGGATGCCGGGGTGCGCGTCGAAGCCGACTTCATCCCGGTGCCCGGCGCGCGCCTGGACCTGACGCTCTGGCTGGAAGACCAGCCGCAGGGCTGGCTGGCGGTCTGGACCGGGGCCAGCGCGATCTTCGACCTGCACCGCATCGAGCGCCTGCACCAGGCCTGGGAGCGGCGCCTGCTGGCGAACGCCGGCGAACCTACCTCGAAACGCATGTCGCCGGAGGGCTGCAACGCTTCCTGACGACTCGAGTCCCCCACGGAGAACAGAGATGGAACGAACAGCTCCCAGTCTCACCGGTCGCGGCTTCGCCCGGCCGCGCAATCTCACCCCGCGCAGCAGCGAGGCGCTGGTGCGGCGCCCGGCGGCGGAGCGCGACGGCCTGCCGCTGCTGATCGAGGCACAGGCTCCCGGCCTGTCCCTGGCCGACTGGATCCGCGAGCAGGGCCAGTCCCTGCACGACGACCTGAACCTGGCTGGCGGCCTGTTGCTGAGAGGCTTCGAGGTCGACTCGGCAGAGCGCTTCCGCTCCGCCGCCGCCGCCTTCGCTCCGCAACTGCTCGACTACAAGGAGCGTTCCTCGCCGCGTAGCCAGGTCAGCGGCGAGGTCTACACCTCCACCGAGCATCCGCTGGACCAGCCGATCTTCCTGCATAACGAGCAGTCCTATACCGCCGACTGGCCGCTGTACATCATGTTCCATTGCCAGGTGGCGCCGCTCGAAGGCGGCGCCACCCCGGTGGCGGCCAACCGGTTGGTGCTCCGCCACCTGCCGGACGAATTGCTGGAGCGCTTCGAGCGCCTGGGCATCCTCTACGTGCGCAACTACCGCGCTGGCCTCGGCCTGTCCTGGCGCGAAGCGTTCCAGACCGACAGCCGCGCCGAGGTCGAGGCGTTCTGCGCTGAGCACCGGATCGCCCATGCCTGGATCGGCGACGAGCACCTGCGCACCTGGCAGAGGCGCGCGGCGTTCCAGCGCCACCCGCATACCGGCGAGCGCCTGTGGTTCAACCACGGCATGTTCTTCCATGCCAGCAGTCTCGAGCCGGGCCTGCGCGATGCGCTGTTGCGCAGCGTCGCCGAGGAAGACCTGCCGTACCAGACCTACTACGGCGATGGCAGCCCGATCGAGGCGCAGACCCTGGCGACCATCCGCAGCGCCATAGACCGCGAGACGCGGCGCTTCGACTGGCGCGTGGGCGACGTGCTGATCCTTGACAACATGCTCGCCCAGCACGGCCGCGAGCCGTTCCGCGGGCCGCGCCGGATCCTCACCATCATGTCCACGCCGTATTCCGGCCTGGCCTCCGCCGATGTCCCGCCGACACCTTCGCGCCTGGCGCTCGGAGGTGCCGCATGAGCGCCTCGTTCAGCGCGCCGCGCCTGCGCCCCCGGCAGCTCTCGGCCGGCGACCTGGTGGAGGAGAGCCTGCTCGACCCGGCCAACGGCTACCTGCGCATCGTCCGCGCGCGCCAGCCGGGCATGGACCTGCGGCAATGGATCGCCGCCGCCGGCGCAGGGCTACGCGACAGCCTGCTGCGGCATGGCGGCATCCTGTTCCGTGGCTTCGCGGTGGACGGCGCGGAGGGCTTCTCCCAGGCCGTGCAAGGCTTTTCGCCGAACATGCTCGACTACCTGGAGCGCGCGGCGGCGCGCCAGGAAGTGGCGCACCGGGTGTTCACTTCCACCGAGTTCTCGCCGGATGGCTGGATTCCGCCGCACCACGAAATGTCCTACTCGCACAACTGGCCGAGCTACATCCACTTCTACTGCCAGACGCCGCCCGCCACCCAGGGCCGCACGCCCCTGGCCGACGAGCGCCGGGTCAGCGCCCGGATACCCGAGGCGATCAGGCAGCGCTTCCTCCGCCATGGGGTGTGCTACGTGCGCAACTACGGGCCGGAGATCGACCTGACCTGGCAGGAAGGCTTCCAGACCGACAGCCGCGCCGAGGTCGAGGCCTACTGCCGGCAGACCGGTACCCAATGGACCTGGCTCGACGACCAGCGCCTGAATACCCGCCAGGTACGCCAGGCGATGGTGCGCCACCCGCTCAGCGGCGAGACGCTGTGGTTCAACCACGCGCACATGTTCCATGTCTCCAACATGCCGCCGGCCCTGGCCCGGGCCTTGCTCGACGAGGTCGGCGAACAGGGCCTGCCGCGCAACGCCTACTACGGCGACGGCAGCCCGATCGAGGCGGAGGTGCTGGACACCATCCGCGCCGCCTACCGCGAGGAAACCCGCGCGTTTGCCTGGGAGCGCGGCGATGTCCTGATGCTCGACAACTTCATCAGCGTCCACGGCCGCGAGCCGTACACCGGCGAGCGCAAGGTGCTGGTGGCGATGACCGACCTGCATGTCCACCAACCCTGAACCCGTGCGAGGGATAGCCATGAGTGCGTCAGAAGACCTGCAATCCGCTGTGCAACCGGCCGCGAGCGAAGCGCTCGAAGGATTCCCGCTGTCCCCCTTGCAGACCCGCGCCTGGCGCCGTCATGCCGAGCGGCCGGAAAATACCGTTGTCGGCGTGCGCCTGCACGCCCCGGCCGATCCCGCGGCGACGCTGGAGCGGCTGCGCCGGGCGCTGGACGGCGAGGCGCAACTGCGCGTGGCTTACCGGACGATGCCGGGCATGAGCCTGCCGGTGCAGGTACTGGATGGACGCGCGGCCGATCTGCTGGTCGAGCGCCTGCCGGGAGACGGCGACTGGGCCGGGCGCTTCGCGCGCGAAAGCGCACGTCTCGCCGCTGCCCCCCTGGGCGGGGAAGGCCAGCCGGTGCTGGCGCTCGGCCTGCTGCTGGACGCCGCCGGAGAGACGCTCCAGGGGCTGTTGCTGGCGGCGCCGGCGTTCGTCGTCGATGCGGCCAGCCTGGCGGCGCTGCTGCGCCGCGGCCTGGGGCAGGCCGGCCCGGCGAGCGCGGACGAGGGGGCCGAGGCGCTGCTGTTCCAGCATTTCTCCGAATGGGCCAACGAGGCGCTGGCCGGCGAAGACGGCGAAAGCGCCAGCGGCTACTGGCGCGAGCAGGCGGCCGCTGCGGCGGAGAATCCGCTGGCGCTGGCGGACGACCTGGGCGAAGGCGAGTGGACGGCGCGGCGCCTGCTGCCGCGCGCGCTGCTCGAACGCCTGGCCGCCAACGGCTTGCCGGAGGCGGCCGCCCTGCTGGCCTGGACCCAGGTCGCCGGGCAGTTCCAGGGCGACGAGGGACTGCCGCTGGAAATGGCGCGACTGGTCTCGGGGCGCCTGTTCAACGAGTTCGCCGAGCTGGCCGGACCGTTCGCCGGGGTCGTGCCGCTGTGCCTGGAGAATGTCCGCGCGGGCAGCGTCGGCGAGCGGCTCGACGCCCTCCAGGCGGCGATTCTCGCCCAGGAGGAGGCAGCGGCCCTGCGCGATCCCTTTGCCCCCGACTGGCCGCTCGCCGAGTTGGGCTTCGCCTGGCTGGCGGGCGAACTGGATGGCGCCGGGGTGGCCGAGCTGGATTGCCGGCAGCCGCCGCTGGGCGGGTTCCTCGAGTTGCAGGTGCTGCCCCACGGCGAAGGCCGGCTGGCCAGCCTGCGGGTCCGCCGCGACCATGACGGAACGCTGGCCGGGCGCTTGCTCGACGCCTGGGTCGAATGCCTGGAAAGCATCGCCGCCGACAGGCAACTGCCACTGGCCGGGCTGCCGTTGATCGGCGCGGCCGAGCGCGAGCGCTACCAGGCCTGGCAGGGCGAGCGCGTGGAGCCCGCGCCGGTGGAATCCCTGGTGGCCGCGTTCGATCTGCGCGCCGCCCTGCAGCCGCAGGCGCCGGCGTTGCTGGATGCCCACGGCAGCCTGGATTTCGCCACGCTGTGCGCGCGCAGCGAAGCGGTCGCCGAAGCGCTGCTGGCTGCCGGCGTGCGGCCCGGCCAGGCGGTGGCGGTGATGACCGGGCGCAACCGCGAGGCGATCGTCGCCCTGCTCGGGGTGATGCGCGCGGCGGCGGTGTACACCCCGGTCAATCCGGAGTTTCCGGCGGCGCGGGTGGAGCGGATGCGCGAAGCGGGCGGGATCGTCTTCGCCCTTGCCGATGCCGAGTGCGCCGGGCGCGCCCGCGAGGCCTTCGCCGGGGCCTGCCTGGACCTGTCGACGCTGCCGCTTGCCGGCAGCGGCAGGAGCCTGCCGGCGCCGGGCGGGCGCGATGCGGCCTACATGATCTTCACCTCGGGCACCAGCGGCCAGCCCAAAGGCGTGGTGGTCGAGCACGCCAGCGCGCTCAACCTGTCCCAGGCCCTGGCGCGCACGGTATACGCGAACGTGGTGGGCGAGGGCCTGCGGGTGACGGTCAACGCGCCGTTCTCCTTCGACTCCTCGATCAAGCAGATTCTCCAGTTGCTCTCCGGCCATTGCCTGGCCCTGGTGCCGCAGGAGGTGCGCAGCGATCCGCAGCGGATGCTGGGGTTCCTCGAAGAACGGCGCATCGACGTGCTCGACTGCACCCCGTCGCTGTTCCGCCTGCTGCTCCAGGCCGGCCTCGACGATGCCCACCCGGCGCTGCCCGGGCGCATCCTGGTAGGGGGCGAGCGCTTCGACGAAGCGTCCTGGGAGGTCGCCGCCGGCTGGCGCCGCTGCCAGGTGTTCAATCTCTACGGTCCTACCGAAGCCACGGTGAACGCCAGCCTGGCGCGGGTCGCCGAGCATGCGCGGCCGACCATCGGCCGCGCCCTGGCCAACGTCGATCTGCATGTGGTCGATGGCCTCGGTCGTCGCAAGACCCGTGGCGCCAGCGGCGAACTGTGGATCGGCGGCGCCGGGGTGGCGCGCGGCTATGCCGGCGACGCCGGCGAGGCGGCCGGGCGCTTCCTCGAGGAGGGCTGGCCGGGCAGCGGCCGCCTGTACCGCAGCGGCGACCTGGTGCGCTGGCGCGCCGACGGTTGCCTGGAGTTCCTCGGGCGGATCGACGAACAGGTGAAGATCAACGGCTACCGCATCGAACTGGGCGAGATCCGCAGCGCGTTGCTGGAACACCCGGCAGTGGGCGAGGCGGCGGTACTCACCGACGAGGCCGATGCGGCCGAGCCGGGCGCGGATCGCCGGATCGTCGCCTTCGTCACCGCCGCCGGGGAGACCGCGGACGAGTCCTGGCTGGAAGTCGACCTGCCCAGCGGGCACCGGGTCGCCGGACTGAACCTCAACGAAACCGAGTACGTCTACCAGGAAATCTTCGTCGACGAGGTCTACAGCCGCGACGGCATCGTCCTGCCGCCGGACGCGGTGGTACTCGACGTCGGTGCCAACATCGGCCTGTTCTCGCTGTACATCGCCAGCCGCGCGCCGCGCGCGCGAGTGGTCGCCTTCGAGCCGCTGGCACCGATCCGCCGGCGCCTGGAGGCCAACCTCGGACGCTACGCACCGCAGGTCGAGGTATTCGGCATCGGCCTGTCCGACGCCGAGCGCGAGGAAACCTTCACCTACTATCCGGGCTACTCGACCTTCTCCGGGATCGCCGAGTACGCCGACGCCAGCGGCGAACGCGACGTCATCCGACGCTACCTGAGCAACCAGGGCGAGGAGGGCGGGGCCAACCTGCTGCTGGACAACATCGACGAAATCCTCGACGACCGCCTGCGCGCCGAAGCCCACCGCTGCCGCCTGCGCCGCCTCGACCAGGTGATCGGCGAACTGGGCCTGGAGCGTATCGACCTGCTGAAGATCGACGTGCAGCGCGCGGAAATGGATGTGCTGCTCGGTCTCGACGATGCGGCGCTGGCCAAGGTCCGGCAGATCGTCCTGGAGGTCCATGACAAGCGCGACGGTGCCACCGCCGGCCGCGCCGATGCCTTGAGCGACCTGCTGCGCCGCCATGGCTTCGAGGTGAGCATCCATCAGGACGCGCTGCTGGAGGGTACCGACCGTTACAACTGCTACGCGGTGCGCCCGGGCTATGCCGAGTCGCTGGCCGAGCGCATCGACTGGCGTGCGCTCGCGCCGCGCCCCGCCGCGGCCCTTGGCGGCGAGCTGAGCGAGCAGGCCCTGCGTGGCTTCCTCGAGGCGCGCCTGCCGGCCTACATGCTGCCGAGCCGGATCGCCCGGGTCGAACGCCTGCCGCTGACCGCCGAAGGCAAGCTCGACCGTCGCGCGCTGTTGGCGGCGCTGGCCGCCGAGGCGGCCGCGCAGCCCCTGGAAGCGCCGGCCAATGCCACCGAGGCGGCCCTCCTGGATATCTGGAAGAGCGTGCTGAAACGCCCGGCGATCGGCGTCAGCGACAACTTCTTCCAGGTCGGCGGCGACTCCATCCGCCTGATCCAGATGCAGGTCATGGCGCGCCAGGCCGGGCTTGCCTTTACCCTGCGCGACGTGTTCAACCACCAGAGCATCCGCGAACTGGCGCGCCTGCTGGCCGCTCCGGCGAGCCCGGCGGATGCGCTCGGGACCTCGGCGCCGCAGACGCTGGAGCCGTTCGCCCTGTTGTCGGCGGCGGAACGCAAGCGCCTGCCGGAGGGGCTCGACGACGCCTATCCGATGACCAGCCTGCAACAGGGCATGCTCCTGCAAAGCGAGGCCAGCGGCGATCCACGGCTGTTGCACAACGTCGTCCTGCACGAGGTGCATGGACGCCTGGACGGCGAGTTGCTGGCGCGCGCCTGGGCGATCCTGATCGGCCGCCACGCGATCCTGCGTACCGGCTTCGACCTGCACGGCGGCCAGGCGCCCTTGCAATGGGTCCACCCGGCCACGGCGGTCGCCGCCGAAGTGCCGGTGCACGACCTGCGTGGCCTCGATGAGGAAGCCCGGCGCCTGCGCCTGCGTGCCTGGATCGAGGAAGAGCAGGCCACCCCGTTCGACTGGAGCCGCCCTCCGCTGGTGCGCCTCGCCGCGCTGGCGCTGGACGAGCGGCGCTTCGCCCTGGGCGTCGCCGAACACCATAGCGTGCTGGACGGCTGGAGCCTGCAAAGCCTGGTGGACGAGCTGCTGGCGGTCTACGCCGACCTCCTCGCCGGTGTCGTCGCGCGGGAAGCGGAAGCGCCCGCGGTAGGTTTCCGCGACTACGTGGCGCTGGAGCGCGAGGCCGAGGCCAACGCCGGCTCGGCGCTGTTCTGGCTCGACTACCTGGCCGGCGCCCGTTACCGGCCGTTGCCCGGCCTGGCGGAGGAGGGGCCCCGGCGGATGGCGGCGGTCCGCGTGGACGTGCCGGCCGACAGCCTGCCGCGCTTGCGCGCCCTGGCCGAACGCAGCGGCTTGCCCTTGCGTTCGTTGCTGCTGGCGGCGCATGGCCGGGCGTTGTGCCGCTTCAGCGATGCCGACGAAGTGGTCACCGGCTTCGTCAGCCACGGGCGCCCCGAGGAGCCGGGCGCGGACCGCCTGCTCGGCCTGTTCCTGAATACCCTGCCGTGCCGGCTGTCGGCTTCCGTCGATCTGCTCGACAGTGCCCGTCGCGCATTCGACTACGAGCGCGCGAGCCTGGAGCATCGGCGCCATCCGCTGGCGGCGATTCGCAGGCGCAACCGCGAGTTGCGCCTGGACAGCCTGTTCAACTTCGTCGATTTCCACCAGGACGACGCCGCGCCGGCGGCGGGAGTAAGGCACGGCAGCATCCTCGACCAGGTGGTGGTGGACGTCGACGTGCCGCTGGCGGTGGACTTCGAGGTGGCCGGCGAACGCCTCGAGGTGGGCTTCCAGTACGCCGCCGGACGTTTCCCCGCCGAGCGCGCCGAGGCATTGGCCGACGCCTACCGCGAGGCGTTGCTGGCGCTGCTCGGAGACCCGGTGCAGCCGCCCGCGGCGGCCCAGGCCGAGGACAGCGTGGAGCTGCGGCGGGTGCTCAAGGTGTTGTCCCGCGTGCTCGGCCGGCCGCTGGCGGCCGACCAGGGCTTCGCCAGCGCCGGCGGGCATTCGCTGCTGGGCGTGCAGGCGATCGCCGAATTGCGCCGGCTGACCGGCAGGCAACTGAGCCTGGGGCTGTTGCAGGGCGATCCGGATGCCCGCGAAGTGGTGCGCCGCTGCCATGCCGCCGACGCGCCGCCGTTGCCGCCTGCCACCGAGCGCGCCCGGGCCCTGTGGTTGCAGCGCAGCGGGAGCGCGCAGCCGCGCCTGCGCCTGATCGCGCTGCCGCCCGCGGGCGGCAACGCCGGCACTTTCCGTGGTTGGGACGCGCGCCTGCCGGCGGACGTGGAGCTGCTGGCGATCCAGTATCCGGGGCGCCAGGAACGCCAGGACGAGCCATTCGTCACCGATGTAGAGGCCATGCTCTGTGCCATCGACGACGCGCTCCTGCCATTGCTCGACCGTCCGTTCGCCCTGGTCGGCGCCAGCCTCGGTGGCATGCTCGCCTACGAACTGGCGGCACGCCTGGAAAGCCTGCACGGCCTGCGCGCCAGGCAGTTGTTCGTGATCAGCAGCCGCGCTCCGGGGCCGGACTTGGAATACCCGCGCTTCCATGCGATGGGCGACGCCGAGTTGCTGCGAACCCTGCGCGAGTACGACGTGCTGCCGCTGGAAGTGCTCGACGACCCGGAGCTGCGCGAGATCAGCCTGGCCACCCTGCGCGCCGATTCGCGCCTGGCCGCCGACTATCGCTACCGGCCGCGCGAGCCGTTGGCCATACCGATCACCGCGATCCTCGGCGAGCAGGACCCGGGCGTCTCCAGGGCGGCCATCGACGGCTGGCGGCGGCACGCCAGCCGCTACGAGCTGGAGACCCTGGCCGGCGGCCACGGCCTGGTGGTGACGGCGGCGGAGGAGGTCTGCGCGATCCTGCGGCAGCGCCTGGCGCCCGATGTGCCTGGCGGCGTGCCGGCGAACCTGGCAACCTGAACCGCCGGCCCCTGCCGCCCGCCTGGCGGCAGGGGCCGGTGCCGTCCGTCTTCATTCGAGGTTGCCCATGGTTCTGCGCGAATACACCCAACGCCACCGGCTCGACGCCGTCGCCCCGGCCGACTACCACCGCCACCTGCCGGAGCAGGTCGCGCGCGGCCTGCCTTCCGCCGAGCTGGTGGTGTTCCGCGTCGCCGACGAGCATTCCGACACCGCGGCGTTCAGCGCACGCTACGGCTTTGGCCTGGAGGACTGCGCCAATACCCTGGTCCTGCGCTACAAGCGCGACGGCGCCGAAGGCTATGCCGCGGTGGTCAACCTGGGCTCGCGGCGGCTCGACGTGAACGGCGCGGTCAAGGCGCTGCTCGGGGCCCGCCGGCTGTCCTTCGCCGCCCGCGAGGTCGCCACCGAGCTGACCGGCATGCAGTTCGGCGGCATCACCGCGTTCGGCTTGCCCGAAGGCATGCCGCTGCTGGTCGACGCGGCGGTCTTCGAACGGCCGTTGGTGGTGATGGGCGCGGGGGTCCGCGAGACCAAGCTGCTGCTGTCCCCGGCACTGCTGAAAGACCTTCCCGGAGTGGTGGTCGCCGAACTCAGCGAAGCCGGTTGAACCCGGCGCGGAGCATCGCCGCCGCGACTCTGCCAATTGTGGTAGGTGAAGCCTTCCGCCGTCTCTGCAACCATGCCCCCGCCCTGATCGCGACAAACGCCGGAATGCCCTGCGGTAGACGTTCGCGCCTGTGTTTCGAGGCGTTCGCGGCGGCCACGGCGGCGGTTCGTCGGACAGCCCCTCCGGATGCGTTTCCTACCTTCATCCGAGGAGCGGTAAATGATCAGGATCGACTTTTCCCAGTTGCACCAGGCCCGCGAAGATGCCGCGGCGGCCATGCCGAGCATCGCCGGCAAGAAGATTCTCATGGGCTTCTGGCACAACTGGCCGGCCGGCGCCGCCGACGGCTACCAGCAGGGCTCGTTCGCCAACATCGCGCTGGAAGACGTGCCGAGCGAGTACAACGTGGTCGCCGTGGCCTTCATGAAAGGGCGCGGCATCCCGACCTTCCAGCCATACAACCTGTCCGACGCGGAGTTTCGCCGCCAGGTCGGCGTGCTCAACGCCCAGGGCCGCGCGGTGCTGATCTCGCTGGGGGGCGCCGACGCGCACATCGAGTTGCACGCCGGGCAGGAGCAGGCGCTGGCCGCCGAGATCGTCCGCCTGGTGGAAACCTACGGTTTCGACGGCCTGGACATCGACCTCGAGCAGAGCGCCATCGACCTGGCCGACAACCAGCGGGTGCTGCCGGCGGCCCTCAAGCTGGTGCGCGAGCACTACGCCGGGCAGGGCAAGCACTTCATCGTCAGCATGGCCCCGGAGTTCCCCTATCTGCACAAGAACGGCAAGTACGTGCCTTATCTGCAGGCCCTGGAAGGTGTCTACGACTTCATCGCGCCGCAGTACTACAACCAGGGCGGCGACGGCCTGTGGGTCCAGGAGGCGAACGGCGGCAAGGGCGCCTGGATCGCGCAGAACAACGACGCGATGAAAGAAGACTTCCTCTACTACCTCACCGAGAGCCTGGCCACCGGCAGCCGCGACTTCGTGCGGATCCCGGCGCAGCGCCTGGCCATCGGCCTGCCGAGCAACGTCGATGCGGCGGCCACCGGCTACGTGATCAATCCCGCCGCGGTGAGCAATGCGTTTCGCCGCCTGGAGGCCGCCGGTCATGCGATCAAGGGCCTGATGACCTGGTCGGTGAACTGGGACGATGGCCTGAACAAGCGCGGCGAGCGCTACAACTGGGAGTTCCGCAAGCGCTACGCCAGCCTGATCCATGACGGCGAGGGCGGCGACCAGCGCCCGGCGGCGCCGCAGGGCCTGCGTCTGCTGGAGCGCGGCGAGACCAGCCTGGTGCTGGCCTGGAACGCCTCCAGCGGGCAGCGTCCGATCGATTACTACAGCCTCTATCGCGACGGCGCCATGGTTGGCCAGAGCGCCGCGCTGGGTTCCACCGACAGCGGCCTGACGGCGGACACCCGCTACAGCTATTTCGTCACCGCCACCGATACCCAGGGCAACCAGTCGCTGCCCAGCGAAGGCCTGGAGGTCAGCACCAGCGGCGGGGCGGTGGATCCGCAATTCCCGCAGTGGCTGGAGAACCAGGCCTACCGGGTCGACGATGGGGTGACCTACGAGGGGCTGCGCTATCTCTGCCTGCAGGCGCACACCTCCAACAGCGGCTGGACGCCGCCGGTAGCCTTCACCCTCTGGCGGCCGCTGCGCTGAGGGGCGGGCCGGTCCGCGCCGCGGGCCGGCCCTTTGGCCGGCGAGAGCCACGCACGGGGCGGCGGCCTATCCATATGCGTTTTCGGTATTTCCGCTTGATCGTTCATGGCGTTTATCATCACGGCATAACTTGTTATAACAAGTGTCCGAGCCACTCCGACGAGCGAATCCGACCATGGGCAAACTGCTCCCGCTTTCTCCCGTGCCGCTGTACAGCCAGCTCAAGGAGCTGCTGCGCGGGCGCATCCTCGACGGCGTCTACCCGCCGCTCAGCCGCATGCCTTCGGAGAACGAGCTGGGCAAGGCCTTCGACGTCAGCCGCATCACCGTGCGCCAGGCGCTCGGCGACCTGCAGAAGGAAGGGCTGATCTTCAAGATCCACGGCAAGGGCACCTTCGTCGCCCGGCCGAAGGCCTTCCAGAACGTCAGCACCCTGCAAGGCCTGGGCGAGTCCCTGACGCAGATGGGCTACGAGGTCATCAACCGCCTGCACGGCCTGCGCTACGTGCCGGCCGGCGCGCAGGTGGCCGAGCGCCTGCGGGTGGAAGAGGGCAGCCCTGTGTGCGAGATCAAGCGGGTGCGCCTGGTCAACCGCGAGCCGGTTTCGCTGGAAGTCACCTACCTGCCGCAGGCGCTCGGCGAGCGCCTGGAGAAGGCCGACCTGGTGACCCGCGACATCTTCCTGATCCTCGAGAATGATTGCGGCATTCCCCTCGGCCATGCCGACCTGGCCATCGACGCGGTGCTCGCCGATGCCGACCTGACCCGCGCCCTGGCGGTCGAGGAGGGCGCGCCGATCATGCGCATCGAGCGCCTGACCCATGCCGCCGACGGCGCGCCGCTGGACTTCGAATACCTCTACTACCGCGGCGACGCTTTCCAGTATCGCCTGCGCATCGATCGGCAGAAGGGAGAGCGGGCATGAACACCCTGGAGCAGGAATACGACATCGTGGTGATCGGCGGCGGCACCGCCGGGCCGATGGCGGCGATCAAGGCCAAGGAACACGACCGCGAACTGCGCGTGCTGCTGGTGGACAAGGCCAACGTCAAGCGCAGCGGCGCCATCAGCATGGGCATGGACGGGCTGAACAACGCCATCGTCCCCGGCCACGCCACGGCCGAGCAGTACACCCGGGAAATCACCGTGGCCAACGACGGCATCGTCAACCAGGCGGCGGTATACGCCTATGCCAGCCACAGCTTCGAGACCCTGCGGCAACTGGATCGCTGGGGCGTCAGGTTCGAAAAGGACGAGACCGGCGACTATGCGGTGAAGAAGGTCCACCACATGGGCGCCTATGTGCTGCCGATGCCGGAAGGGCACGACATCAAGAAGGTGCTCTACCGCCAGCTCAAGCGTGCGCGGATCCCGATCGCCAACCGCCTGGTCTGCACCCGCCTGCTCACCGATGCCGAGGGCGCGGTGAACGGCGTACTCGGTTTCGACTGCCGCAGCGGCGACTTCCATGTGATCCGCGCCAAGGCGGTGATCCTCTGCTGCGGCGCGGCGGGCCGCCTGGGCCTGCCGTCCTCGGGCTACCTGATGGGTACCTACGAGAACCCGACCAACGCCGGCGACGGCTACGCCATGGCCTATCATGCCGGCGCCGAGCTGGCCAACCTGGAATGCTTCCAGATCAACCCGCTGATCAAGGACTACAACGGCCCGGCCTGTGCCTACGTCACCGGCCCGCTGGGTGGCTATACCGCCAACGCCAGGGGTGAGCGCTTCATCGAATGCGACTACTGGAGCGGGCAGATGATGTGGGAGTTCCACCAGGAACTCGAAGGCGGCAACGGCCCGGTGTTCCTCAAGCTCGACCACCTGGCGGAGGAAACCATCCAGACCATCGAGGACATCCTCCATGGCAACGAACGCCCCAGTCGCGGGCAGTTCCACGCCGGGCGCGGCACCGACTACCGCCAGCAGATGGTCGAGATGCACATTTCCGAGATCGGCTTCTGCTCCGGCCACTCGGCCTCCGGCGTGTGGGTCAACGAGAAGGCCGAGACCAGCGTGAAGGGCCTCTACGCCGCCGGCGACATGGCCGCGGTGCCACACAACTACATGCTCGGCGCCTTCACCTATGGCTGGTTCGCCGGGCGCAACGCCGCCGAATACGTCGCCGGGCGCGCCTTCAGCGCGGTCGACCGCGCCCAGGTCGAGCGCGAGCGTGCGCGGATCGAGGCGCCGCTGCTGCGCGAGCACGGCCTGCCGGCGGCGCAGGTGGAGTACAAGCTGCGCCGGCTGGTCAACGACTACCTGCAACCGCCCAAGGTGACCCGCAAGATGGAATTGGGCCTGCAACGCATCCAGGCCATCGCCGAGGACCTGGAGCGGATCAAGGCGGACAACCCCCACGAGCTGATGCGCGCCCTGGAGGTCAGCGCGATCCGCGACTGCGCGGAGATGGCCGCGCGCGCCTCGCTGTTCCGCACCGAGAGCCGCTGGGGCCTGTACCACCATCGGGTGGACTATCCGCGGCGCGACGACGAGGCCTGGTTCTGCCACGCGCACCTGAAGAAGGACGAACAGGGGCGCATGGCCAGCTTCAGGAAACCGGTCGAACCCTACCTGTTCGCCATCGACGAGGGCGAACAGCAGGCCTACCAGCGCCTGCGGCTGAGGAACGACGCCGCCTAGGCCCCGCGCCCCGGCGTAGTACCGCTAGACACCGAGCCCGCCGCCACGAAAGCGGGCCAGATCGAACCACGAGGACCGCGTGCCATGGCCTACCGACCCCAGGACATCTTCTTCCGCAGCAGCGCCCCGGTGACCATCGACGAAGACCGCTGCATCGCCGACAAGGGCTGCACCGTCTGCGTCGAGGTCTGCCCGATGGACCTGCTGGCCATCGATCCGACGACCCGCAAGGCCTACATGGCCTACGACGAGTGCTGGTACTGCATGCCTTGCGAAAAGGACTGCCCGACCGGCGCGGTGAAGGTGGAGATTCCCTACCTGCTGCGCTGACGCCCGCTTCCGGCAAGCGAGGCAGAACCTGCCATCCGGCCACTCCCGGACGCCACCCTGAAACACCCCTCGTTTCCCACCACCGTCCGGGTGGCGGAGACGATTCCCATGACCCTGATTCGAGGGGAATCCCCATGCGACTGCGTGCAATCCTGCCCAGCCTGACGCTGGATTTCCCGCGCCCTCGCGACAGCCGGCTGGTGACCAGCGCCGACTTCGTGCGCCTGAAGCGCCACTGCCTGGAACTGCTCGACCACGACGACGGCCGCCAGTGGCCGCGCCTGACCCCGCTCGGCCTGCCGCCGGGCATTACCCCGGACCGACTGCGGATCGCCATATGACCTGTGAAAACGCCACACTGCCCGAAATCCTCGAACTGTCGCCGCGCCTGGAGGACGCCGATCCCGGTGTACGCCGCCTGGCGCTGATCGAACTGGCCGACCTGGAGCTGCCGGAGGCGCTGCCGTTGCTGGTTGCGGCCCTGCGCGGCGATCCCGACCCCGGCGTGCGCGGCGAGGCCGCGCGCCTGCTGGAGGCCTGGGAGGAAGACGCGGTGGTCGATGCGCTCTGTGCGGCCCTGGCCGATCCTCTGCCGGCGGTGGCCGAGGCCGCCGCGCAGAGCCTTGGCGAACTCAAGGAACCGGCCGCCGGGCGGCGCCTGCTGCCGTGGCTCGGGCATGCCGATGCCTTCGTCCGCGCCAGCGTATTGCGTGCGTTGCGCGAACTGCGCCTGGAGGAGAGCGCCGCGCCGGCCCTGGCCGCCCTCGGCGATCCGCAGGCGGCGGTGCGCCGCGAGGCGGTGGCGGTACTCGGCTGGCTCCGCCACCAGCCGGCCCTGGCCGAACTGGCCAGGCTGGCTAGCGCCGATGTCGACCCAGAGGTACGCCGGGCGGCCACCGGCGCCCTCGGCCTGAGCCGCGAGGTGACGGTGCTGCCGGCGCTCTGCGCGGCGCTGGCGGACGCTCAATGGCAGGTTCGCGAAGAGGCGGCGACGACCCTTGGCAAGCTGGGCCGGGAGGAGGCCGGCGAGCCGCTGCTGAAGGCCCTGGCGGACGACTACTGGCAGGTCCGCCTGCGCGCCGCCCGCGCACTCGGGCGCTTGCGCCACAGGCCGGCGCGGGAGGCGCTGGAAGCGTTGCTCGGCCATCCCATCGGCAACCTGCGCAAGGAGGCCGCCCTGGCCCTCGGCGAACTGGCGGACCCGGCCTCGGCCCAGGCCTTGCGGGTCGCCGAAGGCGACGGCGATCCCGAGGTGCGCAAGGCGGTGCGCATCGCCCTGGCGCAACTGCGGGTGCCGGCATGACCCAGCCGCCGCTGCGCCTGCGCAATGCCGCCAGGGACGGCTGGCTGATTCTCGAATGGGCGGACGGCGCGGTCAGCCGGATCGACCATGCCCGCTTGCGCGCCGCCTGTCCCTGTGCGCAATGCCGGGCGCAGCGCCTGCGCGGACGGATCGACGCGGCGGAGCAGGGCGTGCGCCTGCGCGATATCCGCCTGCAGGGCTACGGCGTGCAGTTGGTGTTCGACGATGGTCACGAGCGCGGTATCTACCCCTGGTCCTATCTGCGCGACGAACTCTGAGCGGAGGATTGTTTCGCTATCGGAAACAACGTGAAGCGCGCTCATGGGTATCAGGTTGTTTCCGCGCTCCGCGATCTTCACCGTAGCCGCTCTGCGCCTCGGTCGTCCTGAGCGAGAGCGCCAGGGCTTGGCTTCGTTGTCGTTTATGTAACAGTGTTTTCCAGCCTGAAACGTTTCAGCTTTGCCCGCAAAGTCCTTATCATTCGCAAATTAACCATTGTTCTGCTTGGCTCAGATCATGAGCCCTCTTCATATACCCTTGTTCCTGGCAAGGGTATCGAGGGAGTAGAGCGGTCGCTGCATGCGACCAGTCGACCATTCGCAACGAGGAAGCGTTCGCGTGAAATCCCATCTTCTCCGTCCGGCCCTGCGCCCCGTGGCGGGCAGCCTGCTGTCCGCCTCCCTGCTGTGCAACGCGGCGCACGCCGCCGAGGCGTTCTCGCCGAACTCGAAATGGATGCTCGGCGACTGGGGCGGCAAGCGCACCGAGCTGCTGGAGAA